>JADJZB010000021.1:0-323046 GCA_016719485.1 Holophagales bacterium | reverse complement strand
GTCGCCCCGTTCTATCCCGAGTACAGGGACGCCTCGTGGTCCCGTCCCGTGGGCGACCTCGCCGCCGACCAGCGCCACAAGGTCCGGCTCTGGGCCATCTACGACCTTCCTCTCGGCATCGACTGGATGCAGTCCTCGGTCAGCGTCCTGCAGAACTACGACACCGGCCTGCCGTACGGCGCCGTCGGTGCGGTGGACACCCGGCCGTACGTCACGAACCCGGGATACCTCGCACCGCCGTCGACCGCCACCTACTACTTCAGCGCGCGCGACGCCTTCCGGACCGACGACGTCTGGAGGACCGACCTCTCCCTCAACCTGAGCTTCCGGCCCGTCGGCTCGCTGGAAGTCTTCGTGGCCCCCCAGGTCACGAACGTCTTCAACCAGCAGGCGATCGCCGGCAACACGGCGAACATCACCACGACGATCGAGACCCGGCAGAACAACAGCGCCTCCTACGCCGCGTTCAATCCTTTCACCACGGCGCCGACACAGGGCCCGCGCGGCTCCGGCGCGAACTGGAACTACTCCTCGACGTTCGGCCAGCCGGTCGGGCCCGCGGCGTACCAGAACCCCCGCACCTTCCGCTTCTCCGTCGGCCTCCGCTTCTAGCGCCAGCCCCGCGGGGACCCGGTCTCCGCGTTCTCGTTCGCCCCGGCCTTCGGGCCGGGGCTCTTTTTCTTCCGGGTTCTCCCGAACGGCCCCCGACAGGCCGGAACGCCTCGGCGCCCGCGTCGTCACGAGGGACGCGCGGGCGGCCGCCTCCCCGCCCGCGGGCGCCTGGCTTCAGCCGGCCTCGTCCGACGGAACGCCCAGCACGTCCTCCATGTCGTCCTCCGGGACGCCGGGCTCCGAGAGCGCGACCTCCAGCCCGGCGGCCCTGAACCAGGGCGCCTCGGCCGGCTCCACCTCGCCGCCGCCACGGAGGAGCCGCTCGGCCAAGGCTTCCTTCTGCTCGAGGGCCCAGGTCCGGAGGGGCGACGGCTTTCGCTTCGTCCCGGGCCGGGCACCGACGAAACCGGTTCGGACGACGAGGATGGCCGCAGCCGACAGGAAGAGCGCGCGGAAAGCGTCGGGCCGCGGCTCGGGATCGAGCCAGGAGAAGGCGAGGAGCGCGGCCGCGAGAGGAAGCGACGCCGATGCCGGGACGAGGGTCGAGAGGGCCCCGAAGCCCGCATCCCGGGCCTTTCGCGCGGCGAAGAAGATCGCCGCGGCCACGGCGAGCAACGCCACGACACCAGCCACCTTCACCCCGAGAGTGGCGTCGGCGAACGCGAGCGGGACGAGGCCCACGACGAAGGCGACAGGGGTCGCCTCTGCGACGTCGCGAGCCCGTTCCGGGTGAGCCGCGTCGAAACGCTCGGTTTCCCCGACCCAGACCAGGGCCTCGCCGTGGAACGCCGCTTCGACCGCTCCGTCGATCCTCCGGCCGAGCCTCGCGGCCGTCTCCCGGGCCTGGTCGAGAGGCAGGGAACCACGGTCGCCGAAGAGGAGGCCGACGAGAGCGGCCTCCGGCGGCCGGAGATCGGACGGGTCGGCGCGCAGGACGAGGTTCGGCGGCTCCTGCCGGTCGACGACGACGCCCTTCGCGTCGCGGAGGCGGCGCCAGACCTCGCCGGCTGACGGGGCGAGCGGCGCGCGCGCGCCGAAGAGCGACCCGAACACCTCGGGCGAGAGCGCCTCGGGCCTTTCCGGAAGGGGCCCCGGCGCGGGGGCCTTTCGCCGGCGTTGGCGGCGCCACGCGAGGAAATTCCTGCCGAGGAGGTACAGCCCCGCCGCGATCGGCAGGAGCGCGAGCCCGAAGAGCGCCGCCGGGAAGAGGTGATCGACGCCAGCGGGCCGCTCCTCGACTTTCCGATCGAAGAGGAACGAGAGGTCGACTCCCTCGCCGGGCGCCAGCGCCCTCTCGAGCGTGACGAACATGAAGTTCCCGGCGAAGCTCCAGGAGTTGTGTCCGACGAGGCCGTAGTCGAGCGTCTCGATCGGCCCCTCCCGGCCGGGGGCGGCGACGTTCAGGTCGAGGACGTATCGGTGAAGGGGATTCGGGCCCGCGCGCTTCAGCGCCTCGCGCGTCTCGTGCCACCGCTCCGAGAGGCGCTCCCCGAGCGAGCTCGCAGGCATCGGCCGAGCATGGGGCCGTGGCGCCCAGACGGGCGTCATCGCCCCCCAGGCCTTCCAGCGAATCCGGTAGGTCAGCGTCGTCGGCGCCTCCCACGGCGGCGCGTTCGAGAAACGAAGAGCCCAGGAGAGCGTCGTCCCGTCAAGGGTGTAGCGATCCTGCTCCCAGAGGGTCCCTGCCTCGAGCTTCCTCTCGCCGCCGGCCGGGTCGAGGAGGACGACCTCGAGGAGTTCGGGGAAGGCCGGCTGCCGCGCGTCGAGCCGGCGCGTCGCGACGAAGGAGCTCTCCGACGCGACGAGGACGTGCTTCTCCGTCAGGACGACCGTCCCGTCGGCCTCGAGGTCCGCGTCGACGCGGACGCTCGTCCAGCGCAGCTCGGCGTCAGCCGGAAGCGCGGCAAGCGTCGCGGCGAGGGCCGCGGCCGGAAGAAGGCGAAAGAGGAAGATGTCGGAGGTTATCAGGCGCGGTCTCCGGCTCGCGAGCGGCCGGCGGCCCTGGGAGTGGACTGCGCTCTCGCCCCGCCGCCGCTCAACCCAGGTGCTTCGTCGCCTCCCGCCGGGAGAGGCCGGAGAGGCGGTCGGCGTTCGCCGCCACGTACCGGCGCACCTCGACCGGGTCCGTCCGCGCGTATTGCCGGAGCGCCCAGCCGATCGCCTTGCGAAGAAAGAACTCCTTCGATGCGAGCGATGGCTCGATTGCGGCGTAGAGCAGATCGAGTTCCGTCTTCTCCTTGAAGCCGAGCTGGCAGAGGATCGCCGCACGCCTCTTCCAGAGGTCGCCGGACCGCGCCCAGGCGAGAATTGCCCGGCGCAGCGCGCGCGGCTCCCTTCGCAGCAGCTCGCCGAGGAGGTGAGCGGCGACCGGGTCGACGACGTCCCACCAGGCCCCCGCGACGACCATTTCCTCCCAGACGGGGAGGGCGTCGAGATTGCGAAACCTCGCGAAGGCCTTCCACCGGGCCAGCTCCACCGCGGAATACACCTCCTCGCGGAACTCCGCCCCCCGGAAGACCCCGAGGACCTCTCGGCGGAACGCCCCGGCATCCCGGAGGTCGAGCACGGCGAAGGCGCCACGACAGATCGCGCGGAGCGGAACCGCCCCGACGCCGTGGAAGGGCATCGCCGACTTCATGTAGGCCTGCGCGCCGCGGGCGCGCTCCGGGTCACCATGGGCGGCCAGCCCCCGGCGAAGCGTGAGGAGAAGGCGAGTCGGGCGCGGCATGGTGCGATTCTGCCTCGCCGCACGGCCCGGTCCGAACCCGGCACGACATTCTTCCCCTCGTCCCTTGACAACCTCGAAACCCGGTCCTACTGTATCGGTGTTGTGATACACCGAAGCGCCGGGAGCCCCCCGTGATTTCCCGCGGCCTCCACGTCGACCCGCGCGACGCCGTCCCCATCTGGAAGCAGATCGAGGAAGGGATGCGGCGTCTCGTCGCGTCCGGCGCGTTGAAACCGGGCGCGCCGGTCCCCTCGGTCCGCGACCTCGCCCGGGACCTGCAGGTGAACCCGGCGACCGTCGTCCGTGCGTACCAGCGCCTCGTCGACGCCGGCCTCCTCGTCGTGAAGCGCGGCGAGGGAACGTTCGTCGCCGAAGGCATCCCGACGCTGCCGAAGGCCGAGCGGGGCCGTGCGCTGGTCGAGGGTGCGCTTCGCTACGCGTCGACCGCGGTCACGGTCGGCGCCTCGCGCGACGAGGCGGCCCACGCCCTCGACTCCGCCTTCTCGCGCCTCGCCCCCACGAAGGAAGGAGAGAAGAAGTGACGGTCGCCGCTGACCAGACCCGAGCCGCGTGCGTCGACCGGCTCACCGTCCGCTACGGACGCACGACCGCCGTCGACGCGGTCTCGTTCGACGTCCCGAAGGGCTCCGTCTTCGCCCTCCTCGGGCGCAACGGCGCCGGGAAGTCCTCGCTCGTCCGCTGCCTCCTCGGCTGGCAGAAGCCCGAATCCGGACGGCTGGAGCTCCTCGGCGAGGACCCGTGGCGGAATCGCACGAAGCTCATGGAGCGGGTCGGCGTCGTCCCGGAGGAGCCCGACGCCCCGCGCGAGATGACGCCGCGGCAGCTCGGCTCGTTCTGCGCGCGCCTCTACCCGTCCTGGGACGCGCCGGGCTACGTCGCCCGCCTCTCGCGATTCGGCGTGCCGCCGTCGACCGCCTTCGGCCGGCTCTCCAAGGGGCAGAAGGGGCTCACGCAGCTCTCCCTGGCCCTCGCGGCCTCCCCAGAGCTCCTCCTTCTCGACGACCCGACGCTCGGCCTCGACCCGGTTGCCCGGCACGCTTTCTTCGACGAGATCGTGACCGAGCTGGCCGACCGGGGGACGACCGTGTTCCTCACGACGCACGACCTCGCGGGCGTCGAGCGGATCGCCGACCGCGTCGGCATCCTGAATGACGGTCGCCTCCTCCTCTGCGAGGAGACGGAGAGCCTCAAGTCGCGCTTCCGCTCCGTCCGCTACCGGAGCGAGGTCACCGAGGGCCGGACGGAGTTCGGCAACGAGCTGGACGAGATGGAACCCCTCCGCGCGAAAGTGCGGGGCTGGGGAATCGAGGCGGTCGTTAACGGGTACTCCGACGATCGCTTCGAGCGCTTCGCCGCGCAGGACGGCATCACGGACGCCGAGGCCTCGCCCCTCTCCCTCGAAGAGGTCTTCCTCGCCGTGGCCGGTGAGGAGAAGGGAGCCGCCCGATGAGGCGCTTCGCCGCAGTCGCCATCCGGGAGATCGTGGAACGGCGCTTCGTCCTCCTCGCCGCCGCGGGAGCCTCGCTGATTCCGCTCCTCGTGCCGCTTCTCCCCGGCGTGCCGGGCGACGGCTCCTCGGCAACCGGTATCTCGGCCCTCATGATCTCCTGCGCGTTCGGCCTCGGGGGAGCTCTCCTCGTCGGGGCCTCGGTCGTCGGCCGCGAGCTCGGCGAGAAACGCCTCTCCTTCCACTTCGCCCGGCCTCTTCCGTCGGCCGTCATCTGGGGCGGGAAACTGGTGGGCGGCCTCGCGCTCGTCCTCCTCGCCCAAGCGGTCGTCGTCCTGCCCGCTCTCGCGCTGAAGCTCGGTCCCAGGGGCCTCTGGGAAGGTCTCCTCGACCTCAGGGTCGTCGCGGCGCTCCACCTGCTCGTCGTCCCGCTGTTTCTCCTCTCCTGGGTCGGCTCCGTCGCGCTCCGGTCGCGTTCGCCCTGGCTTGCCGTCGATTTCGTCCTCCTCGCCGCGTTCCCCGCCATCCTCTACGCTCTCGGCAGGCGGCTCCTGCTCTACGGACAGGTCCCGAGCCCGACGAACGCCCTCGTCGGCGCCGGTGTCTTCCTCGCGACGCTCATCGCGGCGACGTTCGCGCAGGTGGCGGCGGGCCGCACGGACGCGAGGCGAGGCCACGGCGCCCAGTCCTTGGTCCTCTGGGGAGCTCTCGGAGCCGCCGTGCTCGCGCTTTCCGTCTGGGTCGAGAGAAGGGTCGACCCGGGCTTCCGGTCCTTCGTCACGGCGGTGACGAGCCCGGCGGGGTCGAACGGCGACTGGGTCCTGCTGGAGGGCACGCCGAAGGTGAGGGACGACTATCGAATGGCCCGATACCTCGTCGACCTCCGAACGGGGCGGAGCCTCCTGCTTCCGGTCTCGTTCGGCCACGTCGTCTCCGGCGACGGGTCGCGGGCGACGTGGATCGGCTCCTCTTCTCCGTTCGACAAGGGCCCGCGCCGCACGGTCCTCGACCTCTCGACAGGCGACTCCTCGGAATACCCGACCGGCTCGATGGAGTTCGAGCTCGCTCTCTCGGCCGACGGACGCCGGCTCGCCTCGCTCTCGATCGACGGCGTCTGCGAGGTGACCGACCTCGAGAGTGGGAGACTCCTCGCCTCGGTGAAAGTCCCCGGAATCGAGCTCTGGTTCACCCGGGTCGCGTTCGAAACCGCCGACGTCGTCCGGATCGAGCCGATCATCCGCCGACCGGCCGAGGCGATTGAGCGGCAGGCCGTCCCTCCGCTCCCTCCGGTGCCGGCCCTCTTCCTGCTCGACGTCCCCTCGCGGAAGGTGGCCCCGGCAGCGATGGCCGTGACTCCGAGCCCCCGGATCCAGCGCGTTTTCGGATCGGCAGGGCGCTGGAGGGCCTTCGTCCGCAGGTCGGAAGACCGATACCGGCTCCACCTCCTCGACCTGTCCTCGGGTTCCGTTCTGGCGTCGTTCGGAGAACCGGATGCCCGGTCCGGAAGCGCCCCCCGGGGCGGCCCGCTGGCAGACGGGCGGGCCTGGGTCCTGTCGCCGTCAGCCGCGGGCGGGCACCTCTCCCTGATCTCTCCCGACGGTGCTCTCGTGCGCGAGGTGCGCCTCCCCGCCAGATCGGGAATGTGGGACGTCGGCTTCGAGGTCGCACCGGGCGTCCTTCCCGTCTCGATCCCCGCGTGGGTTCGCAACGCCCGGCCCCGGTGCCTTCTCGTCGACCTGAACACCGGCGAGACCCGCGAGGCCGGACCGCTCCGCGCCGTCGAGAGCCACTCCCTGGCCATCGCCGCGCCGCCGCCCGGTTCGCCCGTCACGCGCCTCTTTGCCGAAGCTGAGACCGGGCGGCTCGTTCTCTTCGACCCCGCGACCGCCGCGCAGACGCCCCTCACGCGCGGCCGCCCCGCCGGCAAGTAATATCGGCGGGTGACCACCTCCGCACGCCGCGAAGCCCGCCGCGTCCTCGAGATCGAGGCCGCGGCGATCCGCTCCCTCGCATCCGGCCTCGACGACGGGTTCGACACGGCCGTCGCCCTGATGCACGGGACGACGGGCCGCGTCGTCGTGACCGGCATCGGCAAGAGCGGGATCGTGGGGCAGAAGATCGCCGCGACGCTCGCCTCGACGGGGACGCCTTCCTTCTTCCTCCACCCCTCGGAGGCGATCCACGGCGACCTCGGGATGATCCTCGCGGGGGACGTCGTCCTCGCCCTCTCTCACTCCGGGGAGAGCGCCGAGATCGTCGCCCTGCTCCCCCACGTGCGGCGCCGCGGCGCCAGGCTCGTCGCCCTGACGGGACGGCGTGGCTCGACGCTCGGCCTGGAGGCCGACGCCGTCGTCGAGGCGGCCATCCACGAGGAGGCCTGTCCCCTGAACCTCGCCCCGACGGCCTCCACGGCCGCGCAGCTCGCGATGGGAGACGCCCTCGCCATGGCCCTGTCGGTCGAGAAGGGCTTCCGGCCGGAGGACTTCGCGGCCCTCCACCCGGGAGGCAAGCTGGGGAAGCGCTTCCTGAAGGTGGCCGACCTGATGCACTCGGGGGGCGACCTGCCTCTCGTTGCGCTCGGGGCCCCGATGAAGGACGTCGTCTACGAAATGTCGAAGAAGCGGCTCGGGATCACGGGCGTCGTGGACGGCGACGGACGCCTCGCCGGAGTCGTCTCGGACGGGGACCTTCGCCGCCTCCTCGAGCGGGAGGGAGAAGGAGCCTGGGGGACCGACGCGGCCGGGGCGATGAACCGGGCCCCGAAGACGATCGCCTCCGGCGCCTTCGCCACGGAGGCGCTCCGGCTGATGGAGGAGCGCAAGATCACGTCGCTCTTCATCGTCGGTGAGGACGGGCGTCCGAAGGGAATCGTCCACCTCCACGACCTCTGGGGCGTCGAGTCGATATGACGATGCGCCCCACTGGCGGATAATCCGCGGTCATGCCGGCAGCTCCGATCGTTCCCGACGACCTCCGGACGAAGCTCCTTCGCATCCGTGCCCTCGTCCTCGACGTGGACGGTGTGCTCACCGACGGGTCTCTCACGTTCGACGAGGAAGGCCGGGAGCTGAAGTCGTTCGACGTGAAGGACGGGCTCGGGCTCGTCCTCCTGCGCGACCTCGGCTATCGGATCGGGATCATCTCGAGCCGCGCCTCGAAGGTCGTCGCCCAGCGCTGCCGCGACCTGAAGATCCCCGACGAGTGCATCCTGCAGGGCGAGCTCGACAAGGCGGCCGCGTTCGACAGGCTCGTCGGCCGCTGGGGGTTCGAGTCGTACGAGGCCGTCGCGGTGGGCGACGACCTCCCCGACCTCGGGATGATGCGGCGCGCCGGCATCGGTGCGTGTCCGTCGGACGCGGTCTCGATCGTCAAGGATGCGGCCGCGCTGCACCTGACGAAGCCGGGCGGCGGCGGCGCCGTACGCGAGCTCTGCGACCTGATCCTCGAGATCCGCCGCGGCGCCCGGGCCGACAAGCCGCAGGAAGTGCGGCCGGCCCAGCCGTCGTCCGACGGCTCGGTCGTCCAGTTCCCGGGATCACGCGGCTAGACGCGCCCCCGGGTTCGCCTCAGGCGGCTGTCGTCTTCCCGCGCTTGCGGAAGAGCCAGGCGAGTCCGATCCCGAGCAGGTAGAGCGCGATCATCGGCAGGGCGAACGCGCACTGCGTCGGGATGTCGGGCGTCGGCGTGATGAGCGCCGCGATGACGAAGATGACGAGGACGGCGTAGCGGAACTTCTGAAGAAGCCACTTCTCCGTCACGACGCCGATCCTCACGAAGAAGACGATGGCGAGCGGCGTCTGGAAGACGAGACCCATCCCGAGGAGGATCTTCGACAGGATGGCGAGGTAGTCGTCGATCTTCAGCACCGGGGTGAAATCGGCGCCCATCGTGACGAGGAACTTCGCCACCATGGGAAACGCGATCTCGTACCCGAACCACCCGCCCGCGCAGAAGAAGACGGCCGTCGAGAAGACGAACGGGAAGACCCACTTCTTCTCGTGACGATAGAGCCCGGGCGCGACGAAAAGCCACACCTGAAGCAGGATCACGGGGCTCGCCAGGAAGATCCCGGCGATCAGCGCGATGTTCAGGTAGAGCATGAAAGGCTCGGTCAGGTTGGTATAGGCGAGCTTCGTCCCGGCCGGGAGGACTTCGAGGATCGGTTTCTGCGCGATCCGGAAGAGGTCCGCGGCCTTCCACCAGGCGAGAAAAAAGCCCGCTGCGATGGCGATGGCCGAGTAGAAGAGCCGTTTGCGGAGCTCCTCGAGGTGCTCGAGGAACGTCATCCGCGTCAGGTCGTCGGCGGGAGTCTCCGTCACGCGGGCCGGACCGAGTCGCCGCGCTCCTCGGCGGCAGGGCTCGCGACGGTCCCCCCGGCCGGGACGGCCAGCGGACCGGAATCGGGGGCGGGAACGGGCTTCTGGGCCTCGTCGCGGGCCGCCTTCTCCACCTCCTCCTCGATCGATCGCTTGAGGTCGGTCGAGGCCCTCTTGAACTCGCCGAGCCCCTTCCCGAGCTGCTTGCCCAGCTCCGGGAGCTTCTTCGGTCCGAAGATCAGCAGGGCCAGAGCGAAGATGAAGATCAGCTCCGGCATTCCGAGGTTGCCCATGGCGGCGGAATCGTCCGCTGCGCACCCCCCGGAGTCAAGGCCGAACCCGGCGGACCCGCGACCTCTCCCGTGGACGGCACGCCGCGTGCTACCGTTCACGATGGAGGCCTCCGTGACGCCGATTCTGCCCCGTTCCCGCGCCCTGAAGCTGCTCGCCGCGCCGCTGATCCTCGCTGCCACGACGCTCCTCGGCAGCACTCTCGGACCGCGCCTCCTCGCCGTCTCCGACGCGACGAACCCGATGATGAAGGAGTACTCCGACCTTCTCGCCACGGCGAGGGCCTGGTACGCCGACGACCTCGGCACCGAGAAGCTCGTCTACTCCTCCATCTCGGGGATGCTCGACTCCCTCGACCCGCACTCGAACTTCCTCGAGCCCGAGGAGTACGGAGTGATGCAGGAGAAGCAGCGCGGGTCGTTCTACGGTCTCGGGATCATCATCTCCAAGCGCAACGGCAGGGTCACGGTCATCACGCCCGTCGAAGGCTCCCCCGCCCAGCGCCTCGGGATCCGCGCGGGCGACATCATCGACCTCGTCGAGGGCGAGCCGATCGACGACCTCCCGATCGACGCCGTCGTCAAGAAGCTCAAGGGCCCGAAGGGGACGACGGTGAAGATCACCATCGTCAGGCCCGGCCTCGGCGAGCCCCTCCAGATGACCGTGACGCGCGCGGAGATCCCGACGAACTCGGTCTCCTTCGCCTTCATGATCGAGCCGGAAGTCGGCTACATCCGCCTGAAGGACTTCACGCACACCTCCGCCCCCGAGCTCGCGGAAGCATGGGCGAAGCTCGAGAAGCAGGGGATGAAGAAGCTCGTCTTCGACCTGCGGGCGAACCCGGGCGGCCTCCTCGACCAGGCCATCGCCGTCTCCGACTTCTTCCTCCGGAAGGGAGAGAAGGTCGTCATGACCCGCGGACGCCAGGCCAACTCGGAACAGGTCTTCGCGGCGCCCGGCCGGAACACGAAGGCGCGGATCCCGGTCGTCGTGCTGATCAACAAGGGCTCGGCCTCGGCCGCCGAGATCGTCGCCGGAGCCGTCCAGGACCAGGACCGCGGCATCGTGGCCGGCCAGACGAGCTGGGGGAAAGGTCTCGTCCAGTCGGTCTACACCCTCTCCGACGGCGCGGGCCTCGCCCTGACCACGGCCAAGTACTACACGCCGTCGGGACGCTGCATCCAGCGCGACTACAAGGAGTTCATCGAGTACGTCGCTCCCGCCGACGAGGAGGAGGCCGAGGGCGACGTTCCGGCCGAGCCCGGGTCGCGGGAGGTCTTCCGGACCGCGGGAGGACGCGCCGTTTACGGCGGTGGCGGCATCAATCCCGACGTCGTCGTGAAAGCCGGGAAGCTCTCGCGCTGGATGGCGACCCTCTACGCCCGGGGCGTATTCTTCGAATGGGCGGTCCAGTACCGCTCCAGGAACACCGAGATCCCCAGGGACTTCAAGGTGACCGACGCAATCCGGGAGGACTTCTTCGCCTTCGCCGACGGCCGGCCGAACGCGCCGGAAACCCCTTCCCGTACGGCGTTCGCCGACGAGAAGGACCAGCCCTCGGTCGATCGCGCCCTGGTCGAGGAGATCGTCGGCGCCGTCCACGGGCCCGAGGCGGGCTACCGGATCTCGATCGAAGGGGACGAGCAGCTGAAGAAGGCCCTGACGCTCTTCCCCGAAGCCGAGAAGCTCGCCGGCATTCGCCCCGAGCCCGCGGCGATCGCCAGGAAGTAGCCTCCAGGCCCGCTCGGAGCGCGGCAGACGGCCGGGAATCGGCGGTCTGCTACGCTCCGGCGGCAATGAAACTCGGCATCGTCGGCCGGCCGAAGACCGGAAAGACCACCCTCTTCAATCTCCTGACCCGCTCCCACCAGTCGGTCGACAAGTTCGGCGCCGTGCGGGAGACCCACCTGGGGACGGCCCACGTCCCCGACCCGCGCCTCGACCGCCTGTCCGCGCTCTTCAAGCCGAAGAAGCACACCCCGGCCACGGTCGACTTCGTCGACGTCCCGGGCATCGCGAAGGGCGAACAGGAGAAGATCGACTTCTCGGCCCTCAAGAACGTCGACGCCCTCGTTCACGTCCTGCGCGCCTTCGAGGATGCCGACCTTCCGCACGAGGGTGGCGTCGACCCTGCGCGCGACGCGAAGATGCTCGACGAGGAGCTCGTCCTCTGCGATTACGTTCTCCTGGAGAAACGACGCGAGAAGCTCGACAAGGAGAGGAAGAAGACGAAGTCGGCCGAGCTCGACGCGGAGTGGGCCGCCATCGAGAAGTGTCTTCCCGCCCTCGAGGCCGCCACGCCGCTCCGGGCGGCCGGCCTTTCTGCGGCCGAAGAGAAGTGCCTTCGCGGCTTCACGCTCCTGTCGCTGAAGCCCCTCCTTCTCGTCGTCAACGTCTCCGACGCCGACGCGGCTGCCGATCCCGTGGCGCGATTCGGGCTGGAGAGCTTCGCCGGGCAGCCCCGCGTCGTCGTGGCGCGCGCCGCCGCGAAGATCGAGATGGAGCTCAACGACCTGCCCGACGAGGACGTTCCGGTCTTCCTCGCCGACCTCGGTCTCTCCGAGCGTGGGGTGGACCGGATCCTCCGCGCGTCCTACCGCCTCCTCGGCGTCCAGTCGTTCTTCACGGCCGGCGAGGACGAGTGCCGGGCCTGGACGGTACCCGTCGGCGCGACCGCAGTGGAGTGCGCCGGGGCGATCCACTCCGACCTCGCCCGTGGCTTCATCCGCGGCGAGGTCGTGGCCGTCGAGGACCTCCTCGAGCTCGGCTCGCTCGCCGACTGCCGGACGAAGGGCAAGCTGAAGCTCGAGGGGAAGGATTACGTCGTGAAGGACGGGGACGTCGTCCACGTCCGGTTCAACGTCTAGCGAGCCTCCCTGGAGGAGGGTGCCGGCGGAGCCGGCACCCGACCCGGCCCCGCAGGCGCGGCCGGGACCGTGCTCAGCCCTTCGGCTCGGGGGCCTCGGACGTCCCCGGTGCCTCGGACGGTGCCACGGGGGGCGCCTCCGGGGCAGCCTCCGGCGGTGCCTCCGCTTCGGGAGGTGCTGCGGCCGGCGCTTCAGGAGGTGCCTCGGGCGCCGTCGGGGAAGCTTCGCCCGCGGGCTTCTCGGTCACCGGAATCTCGACGCCTTCCCTCGGCGTGATGTCGTCGTCGCTCACCGTCGCGGTCCGCAGGGAAACCGTAGTCTTCTCCCTGGAAATGTCGGCGGACCTGTTCAGCGCCTCGACGGCCGAACCGGACTTCACCTCGACGACGATGGCCGTGATGTTGTCGACGCCGCCCCGGTCGTTGGCGAGGTCGATGAGCCCGTGGACGATCTCTTCGAGGGACCGTGACGAGGCCAGGGCGTTCGTGATCTCCTCGTCCGACACCATGCCGGTGAGACCGTCGGAGCAGAGGAGGAAGCGGTCGCCGCCTCCGACGGGAATCTCGATGAGGTCGACCGCGACGTGCGCACCGCCGCCGAGGGCGCGGGTGACGACGTTCTTGAGCGGGTGGCTTCGAGCCTCGTCCTCGGACAGGATCCCGGCGTTGACCTGCTCCTGGACCCACGAGTGGTCGTCGGTCAAGCGCCGCAGCTCGGTCTCGCGCAGGAGGTAGGCGCGGCTGTCTCCGACGTGGACGAGCGTCGCCCGCTTCTCGTCGAACAGGGCGGCCACGACCGTCGTCCCCATTCCCTTCAGCTCGGGACGGTTCACGACGGCGCGCATCACCTTCTCGTTGGCGCGCTCGACCGCCGTGCTGAGACGGTTGCCGTCGACGGAGTAGCGGTTGTTGTAGCCGAACGGCCACGTGTTGTCGTGGTCGTCCTCCGTGCCGGCGATGAACTCCTGGATCGATTCGACCGTCAGTCGGGAGGCCACTTCGCCCGCGGCATGGCCACCCATGCCATCGGCGACGACGAAGAGACCCCGCTCGGCGTCGAGCAGGTAAGCGTCTTCGTTGTGCTTCCTCTTCCGGCCGACGTCGGTGAGACCGTATGCATTGAGAGCCACGTGCGGATTCTAGCCCTTCCGCCCGAACAGCCCGCCAAGGAATCCCTTGTTGTCGGACGGGGGGCGCAGCTCGGTTGCCAGCTTCTGGACGTCGCCGTCCTCGGGGATCCTGCTGAGAGCCTCCTGGAGGTGTCTTTCGGCCTTGGTCCTGAGTCCCACCTGAAGGTAGAGCCGGGACGCCTCCCTGTGAACGGCACCGTTCTCCGGATCGAGCTTCAGCGCGGCTTCCACGGCCTCCACGCCCCGCCGAGCCTTGCCCGGAATCCGGCTGCAGACGAGAGCGAGGTAGTGGAGTGCCTTGGCATCCTTCTTCCAGTGGTGGACGGAGAGGTCGAACTGCTGGAAGGCCGTCGCGAAGTCCCCGTCGCGATAGGCCTTGACTCCCTTGGCGAGGTAGACCTTCGCGATGCCGGCGGGGTCGAAGGCCGCACCCCCCGAGCCCTTGTCGAGATCGAAGTCGTGGGCCTTGCGGCGCTGCGCGTTCGTCAGGACGTTCACCGCCTCCGTGAGGACCTGGAAGCGGGTCTCGGCTTCCGCCTTCTTCACCGCGTCGGTGAAGCGATCCGGATGGGCGTCTCTCGCGAGAGCCCGAAACCGGCCCCGAATGACTTCTTCGGAGGCATCACGGCCCACCCCGAGAATCTCGTAGTAGTTCGTCACAGCTTACCGATCGGCTCGTGCCTTCCGGGCCCCCTTGCGCAGACAGTTGTGAAATTCTCACACGACGGTCAGTGGAAACTCAAGCTCCGCGAGAGCCCCCGCGGGCGCCCGGGGGCCTTTTCTAGAGCTGACGACGCTGGACGATGCGCTTCGCCGTCACGCGAACGGCTTCGGGGACGTTGCGGTCCGTGGCCAGGGCGGTCTGGTCCCTCTGGGCGAGCCGGAGGACGAGCGGGAGCGTCACGTCGATCGGGGACCGCGGATTCCTGACGATCGCCGCCATCAGGCCGTACTTCTTCATCCACTCCCGCCGCTGGGCGACGGCTCTCAGGACGTCTTCCGAGACGCTCTTCATGTTCGCGATCGCCTCCGCGTCGGCCTCGTTCGTCTTGGGCGACTTCAGGACCGCCGTCGAGACGAGGCGGTTCGGATCGCGGACGAGGAAGAGGCGTTCTTCCCGGGTCCCGCGAAAGGCGACGCGGACCCGTTGCGCAACGGTGAGCGACGTGAGGCGGACGACGAGGTCCTTCGAGACCTCTTCCTCGACGGGTGCCGAAGCCGGCGCGGCGCCGCCGGCCGTGACGGCCCCGGGCTCGTCCGGGACCGGCGCGGCGTCTTCGGCTTCCTCCGCCTCGAGCAGCGGTCCGCCTCTCTCCCGCTCCTGCTTGAGGAAGAACTCCTCGAGGAACTCGTCCGCGCGCCGGCGGATGTCCGTGGAGAGCTCGGGATTCTCGAACAGGCTCTCGACGATCTCGGGCGCGGCCAGGAGCCGCGCCTGGTTCGTGACGAGAATGTCCTGCAGGTCGGGTTCGATGTGGCGGGCGAGCTGGACGAGGGTCGAGGTCGCGACCGAGCGATGCTGCAGGATTCCTTCGAGGACCGTCCGCTCACGGGTCCGACGAGCGATGGCGTCGAGCTGCTCCGGCCGGCACTCCGGCATCCGGACCGCGCCCAGCACGGCCGGCACGTCGAACGACCGGAACGTCTCCTCGCAGAGCGGCGAGAACTCCGGGTCCCCCTGCGCGAGCATCGACCCGACGGCCCGCACGAGCTCCGACGGGGAGAGAGGCACGAAGCCGCGAGCGGCGAACTCGAGGATCCGGCGGGGTGCCTGACCGTTCTCGATCGACGCGAGGATGTCCAGACCGGGAGCGTCCGAAGACATGCTGGCAGGAGCTTACGACAGTGCGCGGGCTTCAGCCGCCCTGGGGAGCGGCACCGGTGGACGCCTCGCCGATCACGAAGTTCCTGACCACCTGCCCGAGCTGGCCGACCGCGCCAATCGCGGCACCGTCCACGTCGACCTCGACCCCGCCAGCGTTGCCGAGAGTCAGGACGAACGTGCGCCCTCCCTCGAAGCGTCGGGTCGTCCCCTTGCGGAAGAGCTCGGCCGCGATGACGCGCCCGTCCACGCTGACCTCGGTCCAGCAATCGTCGCTGAACGTCAGGGTGAGGGTCCGGCCGGCTCCCGCCGGGGCGCCAGGCTGCGGGGTTCTCGCGACCGCCGTCTCGATGAGCGGCTGCCCGGACGGAACCGGCACGACGGCCGAAGCGATGGCCGGCGGGAGGCGGAGGGCATCCGGGACGGGCGTCGCGGACTCCACCGCAGCTTCGTTTCGCGCGACGGAACCCTCCCGCTCGCTCGCTCTTCCCTTCAGGACGGCAGCGACGAAGGTCACGAGGGCCAGCACGAGCGCCACTCCGACGCCGAGGGCCGTCGTGTTGAACGAGACGTTCTTTCTGGGGCGGGACAGGCGGATGCGGTGCGAGGTGGAGCTGACGCTCGCGGAGGCCGTCTTTTCCCGTTCAGCCGACCAGCCCTCGTGAATGTGGTTGAAAGCGGCGGCCGTCCTCTCCGCGTCGAGCCCGAGGTGGCGGGCGATTGAAAGGACGAAGCCTCTCGAGAAAACCCGGGAGGGAAGATGCTCGAAGCGACCTGCCTCGAGCGCCTCGATCTGGCGCACGGAGACCTTCGTCACTTCTGCGAGCTGTTCGCAGGTGACATCCCTGAGCTCGCGTTCCCGACGCAGCTCTTCGCCGAATTCCTGCGGGGTTTCCACCGGTTACAGATAACCCTCCGGGGCACAAGAGATTACATCTCGATTTCGAGCCTGTCAACCGGCCGTCGACCCAGGCCCCTCGAGGAGGGTCCTGGCGCAGGCGGCGAGGAGCGGGTCGGCGGAGGGGTCCCTCCTGAGCCTCTCCCACACGGGCCGTACCGAGGAGGCCAGGAGCGAGATGGCGACGGGCCGAGGCGTTTGCGGGGACAGGAGCACAGCCGTCCGCACCGCTGTGCGCGCCATCCAATGCTCGTTCGATGCCAGCAGAACGAGCTGGGCCTCCCTCGGGTGCCGGACGAGAAGCCAGGCGGTCAGGTCCTCCTCGACGAGCCGCGGATTGCCGAGGAGCGCGCCGAGGACGTCGACCTCCCCGCCGTCGAGGAGCGTTCCGGCGAGCGCCCGGTCGGCCAGCCGGGCGAGGGCCGTTTTCTCCCCGAGCGAGAGCTTCGGGAGCTTCTCGAGGATGCGCCGGTTCGCCGAGTGCCGCACGGGAGCCGGAGTCCGGGCCTCGCGGCCCACGTCGACCAGGTCGCGCCACGGGAGGTCCTCGAGGAGGCGCAGCGCCTCGGCGCGCGGCGTGGCCGGGTGAAGCGCGACGGCCTTGCGGACCTCCCGGCTCGAGAGGAGGCCCGGCGACGCGAGGACCTCGGCGACCACCGGCTCGCCCGAGTAAGGGTGACGCAGGCAGCGAAGGACGTCGGATTCCGAGAGGCGCGAGACGTGCTCGCGGACGAAGGCCGCAAGCGCAGCCCGGTCGGCCCGCACCAGCACGGCCGTGAGCGACGCGCGATCCGCCGCGTCCGGACGCTCCCCGTTCACGGCTTCGATTATCGGCCCGTCGCGGCGGCGAGCCTCCTCACCACTGCCGCCGCGGCGACGACCGGGTCCTCCCCCGCCGTCACCGCACCCTCCATCGCGAGGACGACGGCGCTGCCGACGACGACGCCGTCGGCGCATCGCGCGACGGACGCGACCTGACCGGGCGTCGAGATCCCGAAGCCGACCGCGACGGGAAGACGGCCCACGCCCGCCTTCACGCGCGCGACGAGGTCTTCCAGTCCCACCGGGACGTCCGCGCGGACCCCTGTGACACCCGGGCGCGACACGACGTAGACGAAACCCCGGGACATGCGGCCGACGGTCCTGATGCGACGGGGCGGCGACGTGGGTGCGAGGAGGAAGACCGGGTCGAGACGCGTCGCGCGGAGCGTCGAGGCGAACGCCTGCCCCTCTTCCGGGGGAAGGTCGGTCACGAGGGCGCCGTCGACGCCCGATTCCGCGGCGCGTGAGGCAAAGGCCGCTTCCCCCATCGCCAGGACGGGATTCGCGTAGCCGAAGAGGACGACGGGAACGTCGAGCCCGCCGGAGCGGACGCCGGCGACGAGGTCGAGGACGCCCGACAGGCTCGTCCCCGCCGCGAGCGCCCGCTCGCTGGCGCGCTGGATCGCGGGCCCGTCGGCGATCGGGTCGGAGAACGGGACGCCGAGCTCGACCACGTCGGCCCCAGCCTCCGCGAGCGCCGGGAGAAGCCTGCGGGTGACCTCGAGCGACGGGTCCCCTGCCTCGACGAAGACGACGAGCGCCGCGCGCCCTTCGCGAGCGGCCCGCGTGAAGGCCCGTGCGATCCGTCCGCTCACGACGCCACCCCCTCGAGCCCTTCGAGACGGGCCACGCTCGGGACGTCCTTGTCTCCGCGCCCGGAGAGGCCGATGACGATGGTCGCGCCCGGCCGCTTCGGCGCCTCCCGCAGCACCCACGCGACGGCGTGCGCGGTCTCGAGGGCGGGGATGATCCCCTCCTTCTCCGAGAGCGCGTGGAACGCGGCAAGTGCCTCGTCGTCGGTGACGCTCTCGTAGCGCGTCCGTCCGAGCGCGGCGAGGTTCGCGTGCTCCGGTCCGACGGCCGGGTAGTCGAGCCCGGCCGAGACGGAGTGCGTCGGGAGAATCTGCCCGTCGTCGTCGGCGAGGAGGAGCGTGCGTGTCCCGTGCAGGACGCCGACACGCCCCGGCCCGAAGCGGGCCGCGTGCTCGCCCGGGGCGGCGGAGCGCCCGCCGGCCTCGACGCCGACGAGCTCGACCTGGACGTCCGGGAGGAATGCGTGGAAGAGGCCGATCGCGTTCGAGCCGCCGCCGACGCAGGCGACGAGAAGGTCGGGGAGCTTCCCTCCGAGGACCTTCTTCGCCTGGGCGCGCGTCTCGCGGCCGATGACGGCGTGGAAGTCGCGCACCATCCGCGGGTAGGGGTGCGGGCCGAGGACCGAGCCGAGGACGTAGTGCGTGTCGCCGTAGTTCGCCACCCAGTCGCGCATCGCCTCGTTGATCGCGTCCTTCAGCGTCTTCGAGCCGGATTCGACGGAGACGACCTTCGTTCCGAGGAGGCGCATCCGGTAGACGTTCAGGGCCTGCCGCTCGATGTCGACAGACCCCATGTAGACGACGCAGGGAAGGCCCATGAGCGCCGCCGCCGTGGCCGTCGCGACGCCGTGCTGCCCCGCGCCGGTCTCGGCGATGACCCGGCCCTTCCCCATCCGCTTCGCGAGAAGGACCTGCCCGAGGGCGTTGTTGATCTTGTGCGCGCCGGTGTGGAGGAGGTCCTCGCGCTTGAGGAAGATCCTCGCCCCGAGCTCGGCCGAGAGGCGCCGCGCCTCGGTCAGCGGGGTCGGCCTCCCCGCGTAGGTCGTCAGGAGACCGTGCAGCTCACGGCGGAACGAGGCGTCGGCCCGCGCCTTCGTGTAGGCGCGGGTCAGCTCCTCGACGGGCGCCATGAGCGTCTCGGGAACGAACCTCCCGCCGAACTCTCCGAACCGCCCCGCCGCATCGGCCTCGGGAACCACGAACTTCTCAGCCACCGTTCTTCCCCTTTTCCCGTCTGACTGCGGCCAGGAACGCCGCGAGCTTCGCTCTGTCCTTGATCCCGGGCGCTCTCGACGCCCGAGGCGACGTCGACCCCCGCTGGTGCGCATTCCCGGACGGCCCTCGCCACGTTCTCCGGGGAGAGCCCTCCCGCCACGAAGACACGTCGCGTTTTCGGGAAGTGCGAAAGCAGGCTCCAATCCCACGTCTCTCCGGTCCCTCCCGCGAGCGAGGCGTGCGCCGCGTCGAGGAGGAGGACGTCCGCCGGCCACGACGCCGCGTCCTCGAGCGGGTCCTTCCCCACCCTCACCGCCTGCCAGATCGGGACGGGGACGTCGAGGCCGGTGCGTTCGGGAAAGCCGTCGTGCCACTGCAGGGCGTCGGGACGCACTTCGGCAACGATCGCCCGGGCCTCGGATACGGAGCTCCCGGCAACGACCGCAACGATGCCCTCGGCGAAGCGGCTCGCCGCGCAGAGCGCCCGCGCCCTCTCGACGCTCACGCGCCGCGGCGAACGGGACGAGAGGTTGAGGCCGATCCAGTCGGCGCCGAGCTCCTCGGCGGCGGTGAGGTCCTCCTCGCGTGTGACCCCGCAGACCTTCACTTCCGTCGTCCCCTCGCCGCGAAGCGCACGCAGCGCGCGCGCCGGGTCGCCGGAGCGAAGAAGCGACTCGCCGACGAGAAACGCGTCGAAGCCGGCCGCCGCGAGACGCTCCACGTCCGCCGGGGCGTGGATGCCGCTCTCGGCGACCCGGACGACGCGGGAGGGAATACGTGTCCCGAGCGCGACGATCCGGTCGAGATCGACCTGGAACGTTCGGAGGTCGCGCGCGTTCAGCCCCACGACCTCGGCACCCGCGGCGAGCGCCCGCGAGACGTCCTCCCCGTCGTGCGCCTCGACGAGGACGGCGAGGCCTCGCTCCCGGGCCGCGCGGTGAAGCCGCACGAGCGTGCGCTCATCGAGCGCCGCGACGATGAGGAGGACGGCATCGGCCCCGAGCGACAGCGCGAGGTCGAGCTGCACCTCGTCGACGACGAAGTCCTTCATCAGGACCGGGAGGCCCGAGATCCGCTTCACCTCGGGGAGCCACGCCAGTTCGCCGCCGAAGAAGTCGGGCTCGGTGACGACGGAGATCGCAGCGGCCCCCGCGCGGCGGTAGGCCCGCGCGACCGCGCGTATTGCAGACGACAGCTCTTCGGGGCTGCCGGAGTGTCCGGGGCGCTGCGTGAAGCGCCCCGCGGAGAGCAACGTTCCGGCCGAGGGAGAACGGTGCTTGATCTCGGCGATGACGCGCGGACCACTGGCGCCCAGGGCCGCGAGGAAGCGGGCGCCGTCCGAGGGGATGGCCGCGGCGCCCCGCGGCGCCAGCTCTCCCGCGGCGAGCCTGCGCCGACGGGCCGCGAGGATCTCCGCGAGGATCGACGGGACGCTCACGCCGCCTCCTGCGAGATCGTCGCGAGCGCCGCGAGGGCCCGGCGCGCCGCGCCCGAATCGATCGAAGCAGCCGCCCGGGCCATCCCGTCGCCGAGGTCGAGAGCGATTCCGGAGACGAGGAGCGCGGCCGCAGCGTTCATCAGGATCGCGTCGCGACGGGGACCCTTCTCCCCGTCGAGGACGGCCCTGAGGATCCCGGCATTCGTCTCCGCGTCCCCGCCCGCCATGTCGCGCGGGTCGCGCTCGGGGAGGCCGAACGTCGCGGCCGTCCACTCCTCGAGGCGCACCTCTCCGTAGAAGACCTCCGCCACGATGGTCAGGCCGTGCGGGAGGAGCTCGTCTCCCGCGCCCGAGTTGGAGACGACGAGCGCGTGCTCGGCGCCGAGCGCCGCGAGGGCGTGCGCGAGGACCGGCACCCGAAGCGGACGGTCGACGCCGACGAGCTGGCGCGTCACGCCGAGGGGGTTCGCGAGCGGGCCGGCGAGGTTGAAGGCCGTCCGGATCCCGAGCTCGCGCCGCATCGGTCCGACCGATTTCATCGCGGGGTGGTAGGCCGGTGCAAAGAGGAACGTCACGTTCGACTCCGCGAGAGCGCGCGCGGCAACGGACGGCGGCATGTCGATCCTCACGCCGAGGGCCGCGAGGACGTCCGCCGACCCGCTCGCCGAGGAGACGGCACGGTTCCCGTGCTTGGCGACGGGGACCCCGGCCCCGGCGACGACGAACGCCGCCGTCGTCGAGACGTTGAACGTCCCCTGGCCGTCCCCGCCCGTCCCGCAGACGTCGACGGAGCGCTCCGCCAGCTCCGCCGGGACCGGGGCCCGCGTCGCCCGGGCGCGGAGCGCGTCGACGAAGCCCGCGACCTCTTCGGCGGCCTCGCCCCGCCGGGCCATCGCGGCCAGGAGAGCCGCGGCCCTCACGGCCGAGAAGCCGTCGGTCAGCATCTCGTCGACGGCGAGGCGCGCCTCGTCCCTCTCCAGCGTCCGCCCGTCCATCACGGCCTTCAGCGCACGCTGCAGGTCGCTCACCCGACGCCCCGCTCGACGAAGTTCTTCAGGAGGCGCTCCCCTTCGAGCGTCAGGATCGACTCGGGGTGGAACTGGACCCCCACGAGAGGCCGCGTCCGGTGCCTCAGGCCCATGACGAGCCCGTCGGACGTCTCCGCCGTCACCTCGAGACACTCCGGGACGCTCGCGCGGTCGACGACGAGGGAGTGGTAGCGCGTCGCGACGAAGGGGTCGCCGAGGCCCGCGTAGATCCCCGCGCCGTCGTGCCGGATCTCCGACGTCTTGCCGTGCATGAGGACCGGCGCCCTCACGATCGACGCACCGAAGACGTGCCCGATCGCCTGGTGTCCGAGGCAGACGCCGAGAAGGGGAACGTCTCCAGAGAGGCGGATGACCTCTTCGCTGATTCCGGCGTCTTCCGGGCGGCCCGGCCCCGGCGAGATGACGATCCGCGAGGGGCCGAGCGCGAGCGCATCCGCGGCGGTCATCGTGTCGTTGCGGACGACCCGGACGTCGCCGTGAAGGGTCTGAAGGACCTGGACGAGGTTGTAGGTGAAGGAGTCGTAGTTGTCGACGACGAGGATCACGGCTCGTACTCCTTCGCCGCGTCGACGGCGCGCATGAGCGCCCACGCCTTGCTCTCGCACTCGTCCGCCTCGGCCTCGGGGCGCGAGTCGGCGACGATCCCCGCTCCCGCCTGGACGTGGAGGACGCCGTCCTTCACGACGGCCGTCCGGATGCCGATCGCCATGTCGAGGTGTCCCGCGAAGTCGAGGTAGCCCACCGCTCCCCCGTACGCGCCGCGCCGCACCGGCTCGAGGTCCTCGATGATCTCCATCGCCCGGATCTTCGGCGCGCCCGTGAGCGTCCCCGCGGGGAAGGTCGCCGCGAGCGCGTCCACGGCGTCCTTTCCTTCCGCGAGCTTCCCGGTCACGCGCGTGGCCAGGTGCATCACGTGGGAGAAGCGTTCGACCGTGAAGAAGTCGCGCACCCGGACGGTGCCGGGGGCGGCGACCCGCCCGAGGTCGTTTCGGCCGAGGTCGACGAGCATCACGTGCTCGGCCCGCTCCTTCTCGTCGTTGAGCAGCTCGCGCGCCAGGGCGAGGTCCTCTTCCTGCGTCGCGCCGCGGCGGCGCGTCCCGGCGAGGGGAATCGTCTCGACGTCGTCGTCGCCGGCCCGCACGAGACGCTCGGGCGAGGCGCCGAAGATCACGGCGTCGGGCGTCCGGAGGTAGTACTGGTACGGCGACGGGCTGACGCGCCGGAGGGCGCGGTAGATCGAGAAGGTGTCCCCGTCCACCGCCGCCGACCAGCGGCGCGAGAGGACGACCTGGAAGACGTCCCCTGCGCGGATGTGCTCCTTCGCCTTCTCGACGCGGTCTACGAAGGCCTTTCGCGGGAGCGACTCCTCCCACGGGCCCGCCAGCCGCGCGGGCTTTCCGCCGTGTGCCCGGCCCGCCTCGACGCGCGCCGCGAGGGTCGCGAGCCGCGTCTTCACCGCCGTCTCCTCCCCTGGCCGCGCGTGGCCGAGGAAGAGGAGCCGGTGCCGCACGTGGTCGAACGCGAGGACCGTCTCGAAGACGCCGAACCAGGCATCTGGAAGGCCGACGGGGTCGGGATTCGTCGACGGGAGCCGCTCGAGCCGCCTCACGGCGTCGTAGCCGGCGAACCCTACGGCTCCGCCCGTGAACGGCGGGAGGTCGTCTCCGAAGCCGTCCGACGCCGGGAGGGCACGCGTCTCCGACCGGACGATGCCGCGCAGGAGGTCGAAGGGATTGCCGTCGGCCCCGCTGAACGAGCGCTCGGGGGCCGTCCCGAGGAAGGACCAGCGAGCGACGCGCGCCCCTCCCTCCACCGACTCGAGGAGAAAACAGGGGTCGTCGCCCGCGAGGAGCGTCCGCATGACCGAGACCGGGGTCGTCAGGTCGGCGGGACGTTCGAGGACGACGAGCGTCCGGGCCTCTGGTTTCGCCATCACTTCTCCTCGGGGCGCGTCCCGCGCCTCTTCTGACGCCTCTGCGCGAGCTCCGCCGCGACGGCCCCGGGCGGGAGGTCCCGCGCGGCCATCAGGACGACGACGTGATACATCAGGTCGGCAATCTCTGCAGCCAGGCCCGCGTCGTCCCGGGTCACGGCCGCCAGGGCGGTCTCCACCCCTTCTTCGCCGACTTTCTGCGCGCACTTTTCGATGCCCTTCGCGAGAAGGCGGTTGGTGTACGAGCCCGGCTCGGGGTTGGCCTTCCGCGCGGCGACGACCTCGAAGAGGGGGCCGAGGCCGAAGGGGTCGGCCGCGTCGGGGCCCGCAGGCCCACCGGCGCCCTTCGGAGGCCCGGGGACCGCTTCGCCGGGCGCAAAGCAGCTCGCTGCGCCCGTGTGGCAGGCGGGGCCCGCGGGCTCGACGTCGTAGAGAACGGCATCCCGGTCGCAATCGACCGAGATCCGGACGACGCGCTGGAGGTTTCCCGAGGTCTCCCCTTTCTTCCAGAGCTCGCGGCGCGACCGGCTCCAGAAGTGGGAGAAGCGTGTCTCGACCGTGAGGGCAAGGGCCTCCTCGTTCGCCCAGGCGAGCGTCAGGACGTCGCCCGTCCCATCGTTGCGAACGATGACGGGGACGAGGCCTCGATCGTCGAAGACGATCCCTTCGAGCCCCGCCGGGACGGCCGGGCGGACCGGCACCCCGGCCTTCGCGAGGGCCCGCTTGACCTGCCCGACGGAGAAGGTCCGGTCGTGGAAGACGGACGCCGCCAGGACGGCGTCCGCGCCCCCGTCGAGGACCGCCGGAGCGAAGTGCGCAAGCGACCCCGCCCCCCCGGAAGCCACGATCGGGACGGACGTCGCCGCGCGCGCCACCTTCAGCATGGCGAGGTCGAAACCCGCGAGCGTGCCGTCGGCGTCCATGGAGGTCAGGAGAATCTCGCCCGCGCCGCGCGCGGTCACCTCGGCGACCCAGGTGGCGAGGTCGATTCCGGTGATCCGCCGCCCGCCGTGTGTCGAGACGACGAACCGGTCCCCGTCCCGCTTCGCGTCCACGGCGACGACGACGCACTGTGCACCGAACCGCTCCGCCAGCCGCGTGACGAGCCCTGGGTCGGCAACGGCGGCGGTATTCACCGTGACACGGTCGGCCCCGGCGGCCAGGAGCGCGCCGGCGTCCTCGACGGAGCGGACGCCGCCCCCGACGGTGAACGGGATCGAGAGGACGTCTGCAACGGACGCGACGAGGCCGGCGAGCGTTCCCCTCTCCTCGTGCGAGGCGGCCACGTCGAGAAAGCAGAGCTCGTCCGCCCCCTCGGCCTCGTAGCGGCGCGCGGCCTCCACCGGGTCTCCCGCGTCTCGCAGGTTCTCGAACTTCAGCCCCTTCACGACGCGCCCTCCGGCGACGTCGAGGCACGGGATGACGCGGACGGCGAGGCTCACGACGCCACCTCCCGGAGCGCGGCGCGGGCCGTTGCGAGCCGCGCGACCGTCGTCGCACCGGAATGCAGGGCCCGTCCGAAGATCGCGCCAGCCGGCCCGCCCGAGAGCGTGGCCGCCACCGGAGCGAGATCCTCCGCTCCGCGCATCCCACCCGAGGCGAGGATCTCGCCAGAAAAGGCAGCCCGGACGGCGGCGAGCAGCTCGAGGTTCGGACCCGTCATCGCGCCGTCGCGCGCGACGTCGGTGACGAGGAGCGTGCGCACGCCCAGCGCCGCGAGGCGGCGCGCGACCCCGGCGGCGTCTCCCGCCCCGGCGTCCTCGACCCAGCCGTGAATCGTCGGGCGCCCGTCCTTGCAGTCGAGGGCGACGACGAGGCGATCCGGATGCGCGGCGAGGAGCGCCTCGAAGAGCGCGGGGGCGCGGAACGGGAGGCTCCCGAGGACGAGGCGCGCGACGGAGGTCGCGAGGACCGCCTCGATGCCCGCGCGGTCTCGCAGGCCACCGCCGACTTCGACCGGAACGGGCGACGCCGCGACGATCTCGGCGATCGGGCCGGCGTTGGATCCGATCCCGAACGCCGCGTCGAGGTCGACGACGTGGATCCCGTCGGCCCCCTCCGCCGCGAAGCGGAGGGCGACCTCGACGGCGCGCTCAGGGTAGACGGTTCGCTGCGACGGATCGCCGTGGAGGAGGCGGACGACCTTCCCTCCCATCAGGTCGATGGCGGGCCAGAGCGCGATCACGCGGCCTCCGAGAGGAAGTTCTCGAGGATCCGCCGTCCCGCCGACGACGACTTCTCGGGGTGGAACTGGCAGCCCCAGACGTTGCCGCGCCGGGCGGCCGCGACGAACCGGCCGCCGTGGTCGCACCACGCCGCGACGTCGGCGGGGTCGACCCCTTCCGGCCGGAAGGAGTGGACGAAGTAGACGTAGGTCCCGCCCGGCAGCCTGTCGAGGAGGGGCCCGGCGCTGGCGCCCTCGGTCTCCAGGCGGTTCCACCCGACGTGCGGAACGCGCGCGCCGGGCGGGAAAGGGGCGATGCGGCCCGCCAGGAGCCCGAGGCCCGGCGTCGTGCCGAACTCCTCGCTCTCGTCGAAGAGGAGCTGGAAACCGAGGCAGAGGCCGAGGAGCCGCGCGCCGCTCTCGAGAGCGGCGCGGATCCCCTCCTCGAGGCCCGAGGCCGCGAGGCTCCGGCGTGCCGGGGCGAACGCGCCGACGCCCGGCAGGACGACGCGCGACGAGGTGGCGACGACAGCCGGTTCGGACGTCTGGACGACCTCCGCACCGAGCCGTTCGAGGGCGCGCCTCACGGAGCCGACGTTGCCCACGCCGTAGTCGAGGAGAGCGACGCGCGTCATGCCGTGAGGGTTCCCTTCGTCGAGAGGACCGTCGTCTCCGTCCGCGCGACGGCCTGGCGGAGGGCACGCGCGGTCGCCTTGAAGACCGCCTCGGCCGCGTGGTGCGCGTTCCGCCCACGCAGGACGTCGACGTGCAGGTTCAGCTTCCCGCGGAAGGCGGCCGACTTCCAGAACTCCTCGACGAGGGCGAACGGAAAGTCCCTCGTGACGAACTGCAGCTCCGGCGTCGACGGCGCCTCGAAGACGAGGTACGGCCGCCCCGAGAGGTCGACGACGCTCCGCGCGAGCGCCTCGTCGAGCGGGACGTACGAGTGCCCGAAGCGGGCAATCCCGGCGCGGTCGCCCAGCGACTGGTCGAGCGCCTCGCCGAACGCGAGCCCGACGTCCTCGACGGTGTGGTGTGCGTCGACGTGGACGTCGCCCGCCGCCTCGACGACGAGGTCGAAGCGCGCGTGCTTCGCCACGGCCTCGAGCATGTGCGAGAGGAACCCGACCGGCGTGGCAACCTGCGCCTCTCCCGTACCGTCCAGGTCGAGCGTCAGCGCGATGCCCGTCTCCTTCGTCGTCCGTCTCACCTCGGCGGTGCGTCTCACAGGACCTCCTTCAGGGTCGAGAGGAACAGGTCGTTCTCGTCGGGAGTCCCTATCGTCACGCGAAGCGCGCCGGGGACGACGGTCGTCTGGTCGCGGACGAGGACCCCGCGCGCACGGAGGTCGCGGAGAACTCGGGCGCCGTCCCCATCCGGCGGGACGAGGAAGAGGAAGTTGGCGCGCGACGGCGCGACCCGGGCGCCAAGCGCACGGAGCGCCGCCGCGACCCGCTCGCGCTCGCGGGCGACGGCGCGGCAACGCTCCCGGACCTCCCCACGGCGCGCGAGGACGGCGAGGGCGATCTCTTCCGCGCCGACGTCGACGCTGAACGGGAGGATCGCTTTCGCGATCTCCTCGGCCACGTCGGGCCACGCGGCGGCGTAACCGACGCGGAGCCCCGCGATCGAATAGGCCTTCGAGAGGGTCCGGAAGAGGACGAGGTTGCGCAGCTCGTCCAGAAGGGGGAGGAGGTCGTCTTTCTCTTCCGAGAAATCGACGTAGGCCTGGTCCAGGAGGACGACCGGCGAAACCGCGCAAAGGCGACGGACGAACTCCCGCGATACCGTCCCGCCCGTCGGGTTGTTCGGCGAGCAGAGGAGCGGCACCGTGCGCTCCCCTTCGGCCGCGCGCGCCAGGAACGCCTCCTCGTCGAGCCGGAAGTCGTCGCCGGCGAGGGGCACCGCCGCGACCCGGGCGCCGGCGATTCCGGCCATCTGGACGTAGAGGGAGAAGACCGGCGGCGCGAGCAGGAGCGTACCGCCGCATCCGGCGAACACGGCGACGGCGGCGAGGATCGCCTCGCCCGAGCCGTTTGCGGGAACGACCTGCTCCGGCGAGAGCCCCACCGAGGCCGCGAGCGCGGCCCGGAGCCTGAGGGAGCCGAACTCCGGGTAGAGGGCGAAGCGTCGCGCCCGCAGTGCCGCGAGGGCGCCGTCCTTCGCTTCGGCCGAAACGTCGGCAGGGCTCTCGTTGAAGTCGAGCTTGGCGCGGAGGCCTTCGGGCACCGGCGCGAACCGGTACGCGCGGAGAGCGCGGATCTCGGGCCGGACGGCGGCGAGGGGGTCGCGCGTCATTGTCCGCTCCTCAGGTCGAGCGAGCGGGCGTGCGCCTCGAGCCCCTCGAATCGCGCCAGCGTCGCGCCCGGCGGGCCGAGCCTTCGGGCCGCCGCGGCCGGGACGGAAACGCTGCGTCCCCAGCGGAAAAAGTCGCGGACGGAAAGGCCCGAAAAGCTCCGGGCCGCGCCACCTGTCGGCAGGACGTGGTTCGGGCCGGCGAGGTAGTCGCCGAAGGCGGTGGGGGTATCGCCCCCGACGAAGACCGCCCCCGCGGTGGACGTGAAGCGCGGGGCGTAGCGCTGGGCGGCGCGCCCCATCAGCTGCACGTGCTCGGCGGCGAAGGCGACACCCTCGTTCGCCGCGGCCGGAAGGGACGGGAAGACGAGAGTCAGGCCGTTCGCGTCGAGCGCGGCGCTCGCCGTCGCGGCCGTCGGCAGGCTCTCGAGCTGCCGGGCGATCTCTGCGTCCACGGCGCTCGCGAGCTCGCGCCGGTCGGTGAAGAGGAGGCAGACGGCGTCGGGGTCGTGCTCGGCCTGCGCGAGGAGGTCGGCCGCGATCCGCTCCGGGTCGGCTCCTTCGGACGCGAGGATCAGCACTTCGGAAGGCCCCGCCGGCATGTCGATCGAGACGAGGCCCGAAACGAGGTGCTTGGCCGCCGCGACCCAGCGGTTCCCGGGGCCGACGATCTTCGTGCAGCGCGCCACGGAGACGAGGCCCGCGATGCCGTGCGCCCCGCCGGCGAGGAGGACCTCGTCGACGCCGAGCTCGGCGAGCGCCCACCGCAGCTCGCGGCTCTGGCGAAAGGCGCGGGGCGGCGTCGCGACGACGATTCGCTCCGCTCCGGCGACGCGCGCCGGGACGACGCCCATCAGGAGCGACGACGGGTAGAACGCACGGCCACCGGGCACGTAGACGCCGACCGCCTCGTGCGGGACGGGTCTCTCGACGAAGGACACGCCGAGCGCGTCGCGATGAGAGAACCCTTTCGGCACCTGCCGCCGGTGATACGCCGTGAGCCGCCGACGTGCCAGGCGGAACGCCGACGCGAACGCCGGGTCGACGTCCTTCTCGGCCTTCGGCCGGACGAGGAGCCCCTTCTCCGCGATCCTCTCTCCGTCGAGGTCGGCGACGAACCGGGCGAGCGCAGGCGCGCCGTCCGAGAGGACGGCTTCGACGATCGGGAGCGCCTCGCGCAGCGTGGAGAAGTCGGGCGAGAGGCGCCGCGCGCGCAGGCGGGCGAGGAGGGCCCGGCCCTCGCGCGTGGCGACGGAAGCGACCTTCAGCATGACGTCGCCTCCTTCGCCAGGTCCGCCACGCTTCCTGCCGGCGCCGCCTTTGCCACTTCGGCCGACAGGCGGGAAACGAGCCCGGCGACCTCGGAGCGCCGCTCGACGAGGGCCCGGTTGCCCACGATGAACGTCGCCCGGCTCGGGAGAATCGTCTCGAGCTCCACGAGGCCGTGAGCGGCCATCGTCGAGCCGGTCTCGATCAGGTCGACGACGACGTCCGTCAGCTTCAGCGCCGCGGCGAGCTCGACGGAGCCGGCGAGCGGGACGACCTCGTGCGGGATCTTTCTCGCGTCGAAGAACCGTTCCGCGACGCGACGGTATTTCGTACCCACCCGGACCGGGTGGCCATTCGGGCGGAACTCCTCCCCTGCGCGTCCGATGAGCGCGAGGCGGCAGGCGCCGTAAGGGAGCTCGAGCGGCTCGCAGACCACTTCTCCCGACTCCTCGATCCTGTCGTTCCCGACGACGCCCGCGTCGGCACCGCCGAAGGCGACGTAGGTCGGCACGTCGTCGTCCTTCAGGAGGAGAAGCTCGAAGCGCCCGCTCCGGTCGGGCAGCAGGAGCCTCCGTCCGTCGCCCTCCGGGAAGTCGACGCCGGCCGCGCGGAGGAGATCGAGCGTCTTGCGGAGGAGTCGCCCCTTCCCCGTCGCGATCCGGAAGGGCCTGGGCGCCGCGTTGGCCGGCTCCGCCGCCTCGGTCGCGATCGCGAGCGCCTCGAGCCCGATGCAGAAGCCGACCGCAGGGGCGTCCGGCCCGAACCGCCCGAGGAGCCCGTCGTAGCGTCCACCGCCGCCCAGCGGTCCGCCGCCCCCCTTCGCATCGAGAGTGAAGGTGAGGCCCGTGTAGTAGGGGGTCTGGGGCGTACCGGCCAGGTCGACGACGACCTCGAGTCCGGGCCGGACCTCGCGCGCCGCCCGCGCCACCGCGGAGAGCGACCGCGCAGCGTCCGCGAGGACGGGGAGTTCGAAGAGTGGCGACGACGGGTCGAAGCCCGCGAGGAGAGCGGAGGCGACCTCCTGCGCCTGCGCACCGTCCGCCCCGCCCCCACGGAGACGCTCCGCGAGACGGCCGACGCGCCGGGTCCGGGCATCGACGAGCGCCTCCTCGAGGGTGCTCCTCTTCCGGTTCACGAGACCCGGCGCGATCGCCGAAAGGATCGCCGGCAGGAGCCCCGCCCAACCCAGCGTCAGGCAGAGCCGCCCGGCCGGCACCTCGGCCGCCGCGGCGAGAAGCGTGCGGAGCATCCGGAGGTCCGCCTCGAACGAAGCGTCGCCGTAAAGCTCCGCCCCGACCTGGGCGAACTCGCGCGGCCGCCCGAGGCCCGACGGCTCGTCGCGGACGACGTCGCCCCTGTAGAAGAGCGCCACGGGCATCGGCAGGCCGGCGAGGCGCGGGGCGACGACGCGCGCGGCCATGGGCGTGAAGTCGGCGCGAAGCGCGAGGAGCTCGCCCCCGCGGTCCATGAAGCGGTAGAGCCGCTCGTCGCCTTCCGCCGTGACGCCATCGTACGGCGAGGCGAAGTCGAGGACCGGGAGGATCGTCTCGCGGAACCCGGCGTCCGAGAGCGTTCGGACGACGGACTCCTCGACCCGCCGCCGGCGCTCCGCCGACTCGAAGAGGAGCGCCTGGACGCCGCGCGGGAGATTCGGGGAAGGAGAGCTCACGGGTTCACCTCGAAGAGCGAGCGGATGCGGGCCGGGAGCCGCGCGGCGAGAGTCGCCGCGTCGGCCTGGCGGCCGGTAAAGAGGGCCGACTGGCCGACTGCCTGGGAGAGGAGGAGCGTGAAGCCGTCGACGAGGCGGGCGCCCCTGCGGATCGCTTCGTGCGAGAACGCGGTACCGCCCGGGCGGTACGGAGCGTCGACGGCGAGGACGCCCGAAGACAGCAGCGCGGCGTCGCACGGCAGGGGGTCGGACGCGTCGAGACCGAGGGGCGTGGCGTTCACGATTACTCCGTACGGGAGCCCGGAGGCCGCCGGATTCGAGATGGCGCGCACGCCGCAGGCGGCAGCGAGAGCCGCGGCGCGCTCCGGCGACCGCGCCGCCACGTCGACGGACCAGCCGCGGTCCCGCAGCGCCTCGACGGCGGCGCGTGCCAGCCCACCCGCCCCGAGGACGAGCGCGGCACCCGATTCCGGCGCCCGGGGAATCGCGCCGAGGAGAGCGTCCCGGTCCGTGTTCGCGCCCGTCACGGCTCCGTCCGTGCCGAAGAGAAGCGTGTTCGCGACGCTCCCGGCCGGGCCTCCGGCGAGCGCCGAGGCCTCCTCCTTGAACGGGATCGTCACCGACGCCCCGCGCAGGGGCACGCCGAGGCCGGCCAGCGCCTCCCGAAGGCGAGGCAGCTCCTCTCGGAGCGATTCGAGGGCGACGGGGACGTAGAGCGCACCGGAACTCAACGACTCGAACACGGCGTTGTGGATCGCCGGGGAGAAGGAGTGCGAGACGCGGCTCCCGAGAAGGGCAAAGAGGCCGTCGACGCGCCGGGGTCGTCCGACGGCGTAGACGTCGAGGAGATCCGCCGCAAGGAGCTGGCCCGGCGCGGTCGCCTCGCCGGGGAGAGCCGCTCCGAAGGAGAGCGCCGCGCCGAGATACGGCGAGAGGACGCGCGTGACGAGACCGGCCTCCCCCATCCCGAACGCCGCGAAGCGGCCTCTCTCGCCGGACGCCTGCAGCCGCAGGGCCCGGAGGGCGTCGTCGAGCCCGCGGGTCATCGCGACGACCTTCACGTACCGGGCGCAGGTTCCGAGCATCCGCGCCGAGCGCTCTTCGAGGTCGTCCGGCAACCCGGCGACGTCGTGCGCCGAGACGACGACGCGCTCGCCCGGGAAGCCGAAGAGGCCCTCGCCCGCGCGCGCGAGCTCGACGTCGACGAGATCGAAGCCGGCGTCGAGCGCCGCGCCGAGGAGTGCGGCGGCCGCGGCCTCCGTCCCTCCGAACCTTCCCCCTTCGTCCCGCGACCGGAGCGTCGCGAGGAGGGTCCGGCCCCGGAACGCCTCGCGGAGAGCCGGGAGATCGGGCGCCTCCAGCAGCGCGTCGAGGCGGACCTCGACGGCGGGGATCCGCCCGTCGACGAGGCGTGCGGCCTCGATCAGGGCGGCGTTCGTCGCGCGGCCCAGCGAGGCGACGAGGAGCGTGCTTTCTGCCGTGAGACCCAAAACAAGACCCCCTCGGTCGTCCGAGGGGGTCTATTGCGGTTTCTCTGTCTCCCCGCGCCCTCGGACGACTCGCGTCCGACGAGCGGGTGTCGCTCGTCGTCGCTACGCGTGATGCCAGTGCCAGAGGACCGAAGCGAACGTCATCGCGCGCGGATTCTGGAGGGAGCCCCGGGAACCTGTCAACCCTTCCGCCGCCACCGGACTCCCTGGGGTGTGTCCTCGAGGAGAATTCCGCGGGACGCCAGCTCGTCGCGGATCGCGTCGGAAGCCGCGAAGTCGCGCCGCTTCCGCGCGTCCTGGCGCGCGGCGATCTTCGCCTCGACCTCCGCCTCGAGCGAGGCGTCCGCCCCTGCGGGGAGGACGCCGAGGACCCCGTCCGCTTCCCGCAGGAACGCGCGGGCGGCCGCAGCATCTTCCGGCGCGAGCTGGCCCGCCTCGAGCGCGGTGTTCGCCTCCTTCACGAAGCCGAAGAGGGCGCCGAGGGCCGCCGCGGAGTTCAGGTCGTCCTCCCAGCCCGCCTTCACGGCGGCCCGGCCTTCGGCGAGCCGCGCCCCGAAGGATTCCGAGGCTTCGGCCCTCGCCGCCCCGGCCCGCTCTCCGAGGCGGGCGTCGATCGACTCGAGCCGCTCCACCGCCGAGGAGGCTCCGTGAAGCGCGTCGAACGTGAAGTTCAGCTTCTGCCTGTAGGGAACCGAGAGGAGCAGGTACCGGACCGCGCGGGGCGAGTACCCGCGCGCGAGGACGTCGGGAAGCGTGTAGAAGTTCCCCTTCGACTTCGCCATCTTCTCGCCGTCGACGATGAGGTGCTCGGCGTGGAGCCACGTCCTCACGAACGGCTTCCCCGTCGCCCCTTCGCTCTGGGCGATCTCGTTCTCGTGGTGGGGGAAGACGTTGTCGACGGCGCCCGTGTGGATGTCGAGCGTCTCGCCGAGGTACTTCATCGACATCGCGGAGCACTCGAGGTGCCAGCCGGGCCGTCCCTTCCCGAGCTCCGTCTCCCACAGGGCCGACTCGGGCTCCCCTTCCTTCGCCCCCTTCCAGACGGCGAAGTCGCGGACGTCCTCCTTCTCGTACTCGTCGTCGGCGACGCGGGCGCCGCGCTTCATCGAGGAGAGGTCGACTCGTGAGAGCTTTCCATAAGAGGGAACGAGGAGATCCGGAACCAGATGGTTCCGTCGCTCTCGTAGGTGTGCCCCCGCTCCGTCAGCTTCTTCACGATCTCGACCATCTCGGGGACGTGGTCCGTCGCGCGCGGGTAAACGGCGGCGGGAATCACGTTGAGCGTCTTCAGGTCCTCGAAGAACGTCGCGATGTGCCGGTCGGTGAACTCCCGGAGCGGGAGCCCTTCGGCCACCGCGCCCCGGATCGTCTTGTCGTCGATGTCGGTCAGGTTCATCACCTGGGTCACCGAGAGGCCCAGGCTCCGGAAGGCCCGGCACATCACGTCTTCCCAGACGAAGGTCCTGAGGTTGCCGATGTGGACCCGGTTGTAGACGGTCGGTCCGCACGTGTAGAGACCGACGTGACCGGGGACGAGTGGCTCGAAATCGACCAGGGAACGGGCCGCAGTATCGAAAAGGCGCAGGCTCACGATGCGGCATTCTCGTCGCGACGGCAGCGCATCGCAATCTCCTTGACGCCCCCGCCCCGGCGAGGGATAACGCCCGTTCCGATGTTTCGCCCACGCACCTCCCGGCCTCTCATCCTCCTCGTCGACGACGACCCGTTCCAGGCAGAGGTCGCGTCCTACATCGCTGAAGAGCTCGACTGCGACTTCGAAAGCGCCCTTTCGGGCACCGAAGCCCTCGAGAAGGTGGCCCAGCGGGCGCCGGACGTCGTCCTGCTCGACGTGAGGATGGACGACCTCTCGGGGTACGAAGTCTGCCGCCGGATCAAGACGCTCCCGGAGACGGCCGACACGCAGGTGCTGTTCGTGACGGCGCGGACCGAGGAAGAGGACCTGCTCAAGGGCTTCGAGGCGCTTGCGAACGACTACCTGACGAAGCCGTTCTCCGCGCGCGAGCTGAAGGCGCGGACGAAGAACGCCCTGCGCACGAAGAACCTCCTCGACACGCTCGGGGCGCGGACCCGCTTCCTCGAGCTGCAGCACGAGATCACCGACAAGCTCGAGGCGGAGGAAGCCGACACGGAGGAGAAGAGAGCCGCGGCTCTCGGACCGATCCTCGACCGCATTGCCCAGCTGTTCGGTGCCGACGGCGTCACGCTCCATTTCCGCCGCCCCGGCCGTCCGGAGACCCGGACGACGCTTTCACCGACCTGGCCCGGCGGAACGCCGCCGTCCTACCTCGCCGCTCTCGCGCTCTCCGAAGATCCCCGCGCCGAGAAGGCCCCCCGCCTCCCGGGCGAGGGACGCGACCCCGCCGGAGACTGGATCGTCGTGTCGGCCCCGCTCTGGGTCGGGCCGGAGCTCCTCGGGACGCTCCGGATTCACCGGCACAGCGGGCTTCCGGCGGCGGGCGACTCGACCGAGCTCGAGCATCTCGTGGCTCTCGCCGGTCACCTCGCCAGGACCCTTCACAGGGCGGATCTCATCCAGACTCTTCGCAACGGCAGTCACTGACATGGATCGGGGAGGCTCGCCACGAGCCTCCCCGCGGCGTCTCACGACGCCTCCCCTCCACTGAGCAGCGGGATCGGGGAGGCTCGCCACGAGCCTCCCCGCGGCGCCGTCAGGCGCGGCCTACCACTCGCCGCGTTTCTGTCGCTTGACGACCTTGCGTATGACGAGTCCTCTCTTGAGGCTCGACATCCGCTCGATGAAGAGCCGCGAGTCGAGGTGGTCGATCTCGTGACAGAACGCGCGCGCGAGGAGGTCGCCTCCTTCGAGGATGCGCTTCACGCCCTTCTCGTCGTAGGCCTCGACGGCGACGGCCTCGGGACGCTCGACGATCTCGACGATGTCGGGAAACGAGAGGCACCCCTCCTCGTCCCGCACGAACCCCTCGGCATCGACGACACGCGGGTTGACGAGGACGAGAATCTGGGAGGGGTCCTTGCCGACCGAGAGGTCGACGACGCAGACACGCTTGTTGACTCCGATCTGGGGCGCCGCGATCCCGAGACCGGGGGCCGCCCATCCCGTCTCGAGCAGGTCACGGACCAGGATCGGGAGCGCGGGGTCCTCGAAGTCCGTGACGTCCTCGTTCCTGGCGACGAGGCGGGGGTCGCCGTACTTCACGATGTCCCGAATCGCCATTCAGACCTCTTTATCCTCTCTTCGCCGGCGCAGGTCCTCGAGGATGGCGTCGGCCGCGAACCGCGCCCGCTCCCGATGGACCTCTTCCAGGACCTTCTGAACGCGCGGGTACTGGCCCAGAATTCCCGTCCACGCTTCGGCCCCGATCTCGAGACACTCGGCCCCGGTCTCGGCGATGACCGTCGCGGTGCGCGGGCGGCCCGTCAGGAAGGCGACCTCACCGAACACGTCCCCCATGGTGAGCACGCCCATCCGCAGGGTCCCTCCCGCGGTCCCGGTCGTCTCGACCCTGAGAACGCCCCGGGTCACGATGAAGAGGCTGCGCCCTTCCTCGCCCTGCTCGAGGACCACTTCCCCTTCGCGAAACGTCCGGCGCCCCGTAGAGGCGATGAACCCGGCGATCTCCTCGCTCGTCATGTCGGCAAAGAACCGCGAGGTCCGGAGCCCCTCGGGAACGGGCTGCCCGGGAGAAGCACGCCTCGGCAGGACCTTCAGGCTGCCGCTCACCTCGCGCTGGCGGGCCATCGCTTCACCGTCCTCGGCAGCGGTCTCCGCCGGCGAGGGGCCCGAGGTCCAGGAGCTGATCTGGTGTCGTATCGCCACGGCCAGCGGGAAGCTCCCGTCACCTGCGAGATCCGCCGCCAGCCCTTCGAGGAGCTCGACCGCTCTGGCCGTCTCGCCCTTCTCGTGGAGCGCTTCGGCCTCCGAGCGCCGCTCCTCGTAGGTCGCGGCCGCGCCCGGAGTCTCGCCGGCATCGGGGGAAACGGCAGACGTCGTCAGGTCATGGAACTTTTTCTTGAGAAATTCAAAGACCACGTCTCAAGGTTGACCCGCCGGAGCGCGCGGGTCAAGCGTCTCTTTCGCGGTATGGCCTCCTCGCACGCACTGGCACGTGTCTCCCAGGGTGGACTCTCCGGCTGGCACGAGGGTCGCATCGATATGGGCGGAAGGATGGATCCGATGAACACCCGCGCTTCCCGGATCGCCCTCGCAATCGCCTTCCTCCTGCCGGCCACGACAGCCGCCGCCCAGCGCGAGGGGTACTCGTACCTCTCGTACGTCGGTCCCGAGGTCGCCCTCGTGTCGACCGCCGAAGACGACTCCTCCGCCCGTCCGAACACGCCCATCCTCGCGGGGGACCGGATCTCCACCGGCTCGACGTCGCGCGCCGAAGCGATCCTCGCCGACGGGAACATCCTCCGGATCGACGTCCAGACGGACCTGAGGTTCGACCGGCTCGCCAGGACCTACGAGGCCGAGGACGACCGCAACTCCCTCTTCGTCGATCGCGGTGCCATTTCGCTCGAGCATCGGTGGTCGACCTCACGCGACCAGTCCACGCGGGTCGACACGAGCGACGTCACCGTGCTCTTCCCCGCCAAGGGCCTCCTCCGGGTCGAGACCGGGCGCAGGGGCACCGAGATCTACGTCGTCTCCGGCCAGGCTGAGGTCTATGCCCGCTCCGGCCGGGCCACTCTGCGCGCTGGCCAGTATGCCTTCGTCACCGGCGATGCCGCGCTCGAGGTCGACTGGCTGGACGAGCCGCGCGACCGGTTCACCCGCTTCGTCGGGGAGCGGCGCCACCTCGTCGGCGAGGGGTCCGGCTCACAGCACGGCTCGGCGGACTATGCCTACGACTATGCCGCCGCCGGCTTCGAAGAGCACGGTTCGTGGATCCTCGTGAACGGCTCCCACGTCTGGAGGCCGTCCGTCGCGGCCGACTGGCGGCCCTACGTCGAGGGCTACTGGCGCTGGTCGCCCGCGGGCCTGACGTGGGTCTCCTACGAGCCCTGGGGCTGGCTCCCCTATCACTACGGCTCCTGGTGCTGGGACGTCGCCGTCGGCTGGTACTGGAGCCCCGGCGCCACCTACTCGCCGGCGTGGGTTTACTGGAGCTACACCCCCTCGTGGGTCGGGTGGTGCCCGATCGGCTTCTACGGCGGCTACTACGACGGCTACTACGGCGGCGGCTATGGCGGCGGATACACCGAGCCCTATGCCCGGTCCCACAGGAAGGGGTGGGGCGCCGAGGGGGGGACGCTCGCCTACCCCCACCTGCGCGGCCGCGTCGACGTCACCCGGATCGATCCCCGAGGCTGGAGCTATGCCTCCGTCGGCCGTCTGGGGACGCGCTTCGACTCCCGTCGGGACGTCCTCGGACACGATCGGGTCGGCTTTCGCGCCGGCGAGCGCGGCGTCGTGGCGACGAGCCCTCTCCGCATCGAACGGGGAAACGGCGGCTCGATCACCACGGCCGTCCAGGATGCGGTCCGCAGGGTGCCGCTGGCGCTCGGCGCCGAGCCCCGCGGAGGCGGCCCGCTCGACGACATCACCCCGGTGCTGCGCCGCGACGGCACGCTCGGTCCGGCCGCGCGGGAGGGCCTCCGCCGCTCCTTCGTGACGCCTGGAAAGGACCTCGGATATCGGCCCATCGCACCTGGCCAGATCGCCGCTCCCCGGCGCGAGCCCGTGGCCGGCGCAACCGCAGGGACACCCTCGAGAGGGGGCGACAGAGGTCTCAGCTCCGGCTCCACGACCCCTCGCAGCGGGGAGGGTGCGGCGCCGGGCCGCGGGGCCGGTGCCGCGCCGCGAGACGCGTGGCGTGACGGAGGCGCCGGCGCCGAAGCCCCGCTGACCGGCGGATTCGGCCGGGACCGAGGCCTGAAGAGCGACGATGGCTGGCGTTCGCCCGGAGGCGAGGACCGCTCGGGAACGACCCCGTCGCGGACGTTCGACGGCCCCTCCCGTCGCATCGTGCCCGTGACCGACAGTCCGGAGGCTCCGCAGCGCACCGAGCGGCGCGAAAGCGCTCCCGAACCCGGGCCCAGGCGCTCGACAGCCGAGCCCTCTTCGAGACGCGAAACGCCGGCCCAGGCGGAACCGGGAACGGTGCCGTCCGGCCGCCGCCCGTCGACAGACCTGAAGGGCGACGAAGGATGGCGCGGATCGGACGCGGCGCCCCGGTCGAGCGACACTCCAAGGTCGGCCCCCGCCCCTCGCTCCGAGCCCCCTTCGAGGTCTTACAGCGCTCCACCGTCCCGCTCCTCCGAAACGCCGCGGTCGGCCCCCGCCCCTCGCTCCGAGCCGCCCTCCAGGTCCGACAGCGCCCCGCCCCCTTCCCGCTCCTACGAGGCACCGCGGTCGGCCCCCGCCCCGCCTTCCATCTCGTCGCCGCCGCCCGCCGCCCGGTCGAACGACGCCCCGCCCCGAAGCGCCTCGCCGCGGGGCTGACGCCCCCGGAGACCCATGCTCGTCGCGGCGCCGCCCTTCGCGGCGCCGCTTGTCGCTCGACCTCTACAATGCCGGGATGTCCGAGAGCCGTCCCGGCAGGGCCACGCAGATCATCCTCGGCTTCTACTTCCTGGAAGCGGGGCTGTTTCTCATGCTGGCCCCGTGGAGCCGGCTCTGGGTCCACCGCGTCGTACTGCCGTCGCCGGCATCCCTCGAGCCGCTCCTCGCCTCGCACTCCTTCCGAGGATTCGTGGCGGGGCTCGGCGTCCTTCACCTCGTCCTCGCCGGGCGCGAGCTGCTCGGCCGGAAGGCCAGTCCCGAATGACGCCCGACGCTTCGCCGCGTGCCGCGCTTCTCGCCTCCGCATACCCCCACGGTCGTCATGTCCTGGGCCTGGGTGTCGACCTCTGCGAGATCGACCGGATCGAGGAGGCGCTCGCCCGCCATGGGCAGAGGTTCCTCGAGCGGGTTTGCGTCTCTGGCGAAGTGCGGCACCCTCTCGATTCACGCCGGATCGGTGAGCACGTCGCCGGCCTGTTCGCGGCGAAAGAGGCTGCCATGAAGGCCCTGGGAACGGGGATGCGGGGGGTCGCGTTCCGGGAGATCGCCGTGACGCGCGATCCGGGAGGCCCGCCACGGCTCGTCCTCCTCGGCCGCGCTCGCGCCCACGCAGACGCCCTCGGGGTCGCCTCTGCGCACGTCACGATCACCCACGGCCGGCGGGAGGCCGTCGCGGTGGTCCTTCTCCTCGGAGACCGGTAGAGTCAGGTCGAGTGGAAAACCCCGAGCACCTTCGCGGACTCCGGATCCTCGTCGTCGACGACGAGCCCTATATCCTGAAGATCCTCGTCTTCAAGCTGCGAACGGCGGGGCTCGTCCCGATCGAGGCTCCGACAGGGGAGGACGCCCTGCACGCCGCCCTCTCCGAACGCCCCGACGCCGTCCTTCTCGACGTGTCCCTCTCGCCCGGCCTATCGGGATTCGACGTCCTCGGACGACTGAAGGAGGATCCGAGAACCGCCTCGATCCCCGTCATCGTCCTGACGGCCCGATCCCACCCGGACGAACGGTCGACGGCACTCCGCCTCGGCGCCGCACGCTTCCTGACGAAACCCTTCTCGACGAATGCGCTCCTCGTGGAGCTGGAGGGGGTCCTCACCGCCGCGCGAGGGGCGGTGTCGGCGGGCCCTCCGTCCGCAGACGGAGGGCCGCCGGGAGAACCGGTCTAGGCGCCTCCCGCCTTGCGCGGGGTGCGAGTCGTGGATCCGCCCTTCTTCTCCACCTTGGCCCTCGGGGTCTTCGGGCCCTTCGTCGCGGAGTCCTTGGCGGGTTTGGCCCCCTTCGGGGCGGCCTTCTTCGCGGGCTTCTTCTCACCGGACGCATCGGTCGACTCGTCGGCCTTGCCGGCTTCCTTGTCGGTCGTGCCCTTGCCGGTGACGAGGCGCCGCGCCTTGTCGAGGAGCGACTCCTTCTTCTCGGTCACGGCCTTGTCGGCAGCCTTTTTCTCCGCCCGGCGCTGGGCGAAGTCGAAGTCCACGAACTCGATGATCGCCTTCTCGGCGGCGTCGCCCTGGCGCTGGCCGAGCTTGAGGATCCTCGTGTAGCCGCCCGGACGCGTCGCGAAGCGAGGGGCGATCTCGTCGAAGAGCCGCTTGGCCGCATCCTGGGTCACGTCGCGCAGTGCGAGGCGGCGGGCGTGGAGTCCGCCCCTCTTCCCGAGGGTGACGAGCTTCTCGGCGAGGGGCCGGAGCTCCTTGGCCTTCGAGATCGTCGTCTGGATCCGCTCGTGCAGGAAGAGGGACGTCAGCTGATTGCGGAAGAGGGCCTTTCGGTGCGCGCTGGTCCGCCCCAGCTTGCGTCCGGCCCTGTTGTGCTGCATGGGTCAGGTCCTCAGCGTCCCGCGCTCGTGGGGGCTTCGAGCTTCATGCCGAAGGCGAGCCCCTTCTCGCGCAGGATTTCCTTGATCTCGTTCAGGCTCTTCCGCCCGAAGTTCTTCGTCTCGAGCATTTCCTTCTCGGTCTTCTGGACGAGCTCGCGAAGGCTCCGGATGCCGGCGTTCTTCAGGCAGTTCGCGCTGCGGACGGAGAGCTCCAGCTCCTCGACGTTCGTGTCGAGAAGGGCGTCGAGCTCGCTCTGGGGAATCTCGGGCCCGGTCGCGGGCCCGCCCTCGTCCGTCTCGAGGTTCACGAAGATGGCGAGGTGCTCGCGGAGCAGGACGGCGGCGAGCCCGACGGAATCCCGCGGGGTCATCGTGCCGTTCGTCCAGACCTCGAGGACGAGCTTGTCGTAGTCCGTCGCCTGGCCGACGCGGGCCGCCTCGACGTGGTAGTTCACGCGGCGGACCGGCGAGTGCGCCGAGTCGAGCGGGATGGTGCCGATCGGGGCCTCGGCGTCGAAGTTCCGGTCGGCCGGAACGTAGCCCCGGCCCTTCGTGACCGTCGCCTCGAGACGGAGGCGGCCTCCGTCGGCGAGCGTCGCGATCGGCGCCTCGGGGTTCAGGATCTCGACCTGCGCGTCATCCTCGAAGGCGTCGGCCGTCACGGCGCCCTTCGACTTCGCGTCGAGGACGATCGTGCGGGGCCCGTCCTCGTGCATCCGGATGGCGAGGCTCTTGAGGTTCAGGATGACGTCGGTCACGTCCTCGACGACGCCCGCCATCGCCGTGAACTCGTGCTCGACGCCGTCGATCTTCACGGCGGTGATCGCCGCTCCCTCGATCGACGAGAGGAGAACGCGCCGCAGCGCGTTGCCGACCGTCGTTCCCCAGCCACGCTCGAGCGGCTGGGCGGTGAACCGGCCATAGTTCCCCGACTCCTCGTCCACCTCGAGGCGGTTCGGTCGCTGGAAGCCCTTCCACATCATCGTTCGCTTCTCCTCGGGGCCCTGCCCGTCACTTGCTGTAGAGCTCGACGATGAGCTTCTCGTTGACCTGCAGGGAAACGTCCTCGCGGCGCGGGAGCGCCCTGACGGTACCCTTGAACTCGGCGGCGGCGAGGTCGAGCCACGCCGGGACGCCACGACCCTTGGCCGAGTCGACGGATGCGACGACTCCCGGGTTCGAGCGGCTCTTCTCCTTGATGGAGACGACGGCGCCCGCGCCTACGGTGAAGCTCGGGACGTCGACCTTGCGCCCGTTGATGGCGACGTGGCCGTGCCGGACGAGCTGGCGCGCCTGCTGCCGGGACGCGGCGAAGCCGAGCCGGTGGACGACGTTGTCGAGACGGCGCTCGAGCAGGGAGAGGAGGTTCTCGCCCGTGACGCCGCGCATCCGCTCGGCCCTCTCGAAGGTCAGACGGAACTGCCCCTCGAGCAGCCCGTAGAACCTCTTGAGCTTCTGCTTCTCGCGCAGCTGGATGCCGTAGCCGAGGATCTTGGATCGCCTCCGGCCGTGCTGGCCGGGCGGGAAGTTGCGGCGCTCGATGGCGCACTTGTTCGTGAAGCAGCGATCGCCCTTCAGGAAGAGCTTCATGGCCTCACGCCGGCAGAGCCGGCAAACGGAATCGTGATAACGCGCCACGGGAAAGGAAACCTCCTGGCCGACTCCGTCGTTGCGTTCCGCCCTTCGTCCCGGCCCGGAATCGGGAGCCGGTTTACGGGCGCCGGCACGCGCGACGCGTGCCGGGGACTCCCCCGTCTCCGGGGGACCGGGAGGCCCGGAGGCCTCCCGCTCTCGCGTTCCCGGCGGAGGAGCGACGCTCCCCGGGCCGGTTCAGGTACCTAGACGCGGCGCCGCTTGCGTGGCCGGCAGCCGTTGTGGGGGATCGGGGTGGCGTCCTTGATGGAGCGGATGTCGAGCCCGGCCGCGGCCAGCGCCCGAATCGCGCTCTCGCGCCCCGCGCCGGGGCCCTGGACGCGCACGTCCAGCGTGCGGACGCCGTGCTCCTTCGCCAGCTGGGCCGCGTTGCCCGCCGCGAGCTGAGCCGCGAACGGCGTGCCCTTGCGCGAGCCCTTGAAGCCGATCCGGCCGGCGGAAGACCACGCGAGCACGTTCCCGGAAGGGTCGGTGATCGCCACGATCGTGTTGTTGAACGACGCCTGGACCGTCGCCACGGCGTGCGGAACGTTCTTCTTTTCTTTCTTGGGGCCCTTCTTGCGGCCCTTGGCGTCAGCGGCAGCCATCGGCTTTCCTCATCATTACTTCTTCGTAGCCTTCTTCTTGCCGGCCACGGCGCCGCGCCGCGGGCCTTTCCGAGTCCGGGCGTTGGTGTGCGTCCTCTGACCGCGCACGGGCAGGCCACGGCGGTGCCTGAGCCCGCGGTAGCAGCCGATGTCCATCAGACGCTTGATGTCCTGGGCCGTCTCCTTGCGGAGGTCGCCCTCGACCCTCATCTCGTCCTGGATCTTCTTGCGGATCTTCGTGACCTCGTCTTCAGAAAGGTCCTTCACCCGCGTGTCGAGGCCCACCCCCGTGTCCTTCAGGATCTTCTTCGCCGACGGGCGGCCGATCCCGAAGATGTAGGTGAGACCGATCTCGACGCGCTTGTTCGGGGGGAGATCGACGCCGGCGATACGAGCCATTCCCTGTTCCCTCTAACCCTGACGCTGCTTGTGCTTGGGGTTCTCGCAGATGACTCGGACGACCCCGGCCCGGCGGATCACCTTGCATTTCGTGCAGATCTTCTTAACGGACGCGCGGACTTTCATACGTACGGTTCCTCGATCGTTTCGCCCTCGGCCTCGCGGGAGAGCCGGCGGAGCCTTACAGTTTACTACTTGTACCGGTAGATGATGCGACCCCGGTTCAGGTCGTAGGGAGAAAGCTCTACGAGCACCTTGTCGCCCGGCAGGATCCGGATGAAGTGCTTCCGCATCTTTCCCGAGATGTGGGCCAGGACCTGGTGCTTGTTCTCGAGCTCTACCTTGAACATCGCGTTCGGCAGGGGCTCGATGACCGTAGCGGTCACCTCGATGGCGTCTTCCTTAGACATCTGGGCCTCGAAACCCTCTCCTCAATAAGCCCGGGCTTCGCCCGGAGCTGCCGGTTCCCCTCGCGGCGGTGCCGCGGAGACCGGATATTCCGTCTCGTCCGGGACTCCGGAGACGAGACCCTCGGCCGAGAACCGGCCGAAACCGAGGACGACCGGCCCGTCTATGGTCGCGACCACGGTATGTTCGAAGTGTGCGGAGGGCTTTCCGTCGACCGTCCGGACCGTCCAGCCGTCGGGGCCGAGGCGGACCTTCGCGGTCCCGAGGTTGAACATCGGCTCGATCGCGAGGGTCATCCCCTCGCGGATGGTCTCACCCTTTCCCCCGGGACCGTAATTCGGGACCTGCGGCTCCTCGTGAAGGGACGTCCCGATGCCGTGGCCGACGTACTCGCGAACGACTCCGTAGCCCTTCGCCTTCGCGACCGCCTCGACGGCGGCGCCGATGTCGCCGATCCGTCCCCCCACCCGCACGGCGGAGACGCCGGCGACGAGAGCGCGCCAGGTGTCCTGCACGAGATCGCGGACCGGCGCGGGCACGTCGCCGACGACGGCGGTCCGCGCCGCGTCCCCGAAGTAGCCTTCGACGATCACGCCGAGGTCGAGACCGACGATGTCACCGTCGCGGAGCTTTCGCTTCGGCGTCGGAATGCCGTGGACGACCTCCTCGTTCACCGAGGAGCAGATCGTCTTCGGGTACCCGCGATAGCCCGGGAAGGCGGCCTTTCCGCCCCGCCGGCGGATGCCGTCCGCGGCGATCCGGTCGATCTCCTCCGTGGTCACGCCGGGACGACAGGCCGCAACGCAGTCCGCCAGGGTCTCCTGGACGATCCTCGTCGCGCGCTCCATCTTGAGGAGCTCCGTCCGTCCCTTGCAGGTAATCATCCCAGCTTCCTGCCGGCGGCGTGGTTGACGGCGGCGAGGACATCCGCCGCCACGGCCTCGACCGGCCGATCGCCGTCGACCCGGTGAAAGAGGTTCCTCTTTCGATAGAACTCGGCGAGAGGCTCCGTCTTCTCCCTGAAGACCTTCAGGCGCGAGGAAACGGTCTCCGGCGTGTCGTCCGTCCGTCCCTCGATGACGGACCTGCGGACGAGGCGCTCGACGATGACCGGGTCGGACACGTCTATGAAGAGGACGACCCCCACAGCCCGGCCCTCTTCCTGGAGCAGCGCGTCGAGCGCGAAGGCCTGCGGCACCGTCCGCGGAAAACCGTCGAAGAGCGCGCCGGTCGCCGCGTCAGGCTCCTCGACGCGCTCCTTGAGCATCCGGATGACGAGATCGTCCGGCACGAGGGCGCCGGATTCCATGATCGGCTTCGCGATCTTCCCGAGCTCGGTCCCCCGCACGACGTTCGAGCGGAGGAGATCCCCCGTCGAGATCTGCGGGATCCCGAGCGTGGACGACAGGCGCACCGCCTGCGTCCCCTTGCCGGACCCTGGAGGGCCGAAAAAGATCACGTCGACTGGCACGGCTTAGCCCCGACGCCCCCGGATGCGGCCCTTCTTGAGGAATCCGTCGTAGTTCCGCATCACGAGCTGGGATTCGATCTGCTGCACGGTGTCCATCGCAACCCCCACGACGATGAGAAGCGACGTGCCTCCGAAGTAGAACGGCACGCCCAGGCCCTGGGTGATGAAGTTCGGCAGGTTCGAGTCGAGCCACGGTCCGATCCCCGGGATGCTCTGGACCTTGAAGCCCATGAGCAGGAACTCGGGAATCAGCGCGACGATCGTGAGGTAGAGAGCCCCGATGAGGGTGATGCGCGTCAGGACGTTGTCGATGTAGTCCGACGTCGCCTTGCCCGGCCGGATGCCGGGGATGAACCCGCCGTACTTCCGCATGTTCTCCGCGGTGTCCGTCGGGTTGAAGATGATCGAGATGTAGAAGTAGCAGAAGAAGATGATGGCGAGCGCGTAGAAGAGGTTGTACAGCGGCTGCCCCATGGCGAGCTGGTCCGCCAGCTTCTTCATGAAATCGCTCTTGAACGCGGAGGCGAGGTACTGCGGGAACTGGATGATCGAGACGGCGAAGATGATGGGGATGACGCCGCCCGTGTTCACCCGGAGGGGCAGGTAGGTGTTCTGCCCGCCGTAGACGCGCCGGCCGACGACCCGCTTGGCGTACTGGACCGGGATGCGCCGCTGGGCTCGCTCCACGAAGACGATGATCGCCACGACGGCGAGCATGAAGAAGACCAGCAGCAGCGCCGTGAAGAGCGACATCTGCCCGCGCTGGATCTGCCGGAACGACTGCCAGACGGCCGTCGGCAGGCCGACGACGATGCCCGCGAAGATGATGAGGGAGATACCGTTGCCGATCCCCCGCTCGGTCATCTGCTCGCCGAGCCACATCACGAAGGCCGTACCGGTGGTGAGCGTGAGGATCGCCATCAGGACGAAGGCGAGCTTTCCGCTTTCAGAGGTCGGGTCGCGCAGGACGAGGAACTTGCCGGTCGGCGTCGACGAGCCCCACAGCCAGAGGGCGATTCCCGCCCCCTGGACGACGGACAGGACGACGGTCCCGTAGCGCGTGTACTGGGTGATCTTCCGCCGGCCCATCTCCCCTTCCTTCGAGAGCTTCTCGAGGTAGGGCCAGACGACCGTCAGGAGCTGCAGGATGATCGACGCCGTGATGTAGGGCGTGATGCCGAGAGCGAAAACAGAAAGGCGGCGGAGCGCGCCCCCCGAGAACATGTCCAGGAACCCGAGGAGCCCGCCGGCGCTCGCCTTGAAAAACTCCTCGAGCGCCTGGGCATCGAGCCCGGGCGTCGGGATGTGCGCGCCGACCCGGTAGATCGCCAGCAGCCCGAAAGTGAACAGGACTCTCTTCCTGAGGTCCGGGACCGCGAAGATGTTCCGGAAGGACTCGAGGATGATCACGCGGGGACTTCCTCGCAACGGCCCCCGGCCGCTTCGATCTTCTTGCGCGCCCCGGCCGTGAACTGGTGGGCGACGACCGTGAGCGCCTTCTTGAGGTCGCCCGTGCCGAGGACCTTCACCTCCGCGCCCTTGCGGTGGAGGAGGCCGGCCTTGCCGAGGGACTCGGCGTCGACCGTGGCGCCGGCGGCGAAGACGCGCTCGAGCGCCTCGACGGGGACGGTGTTCCATTCCTTGCGGAAGATGTTCTTGAACCCGCGCTTGGGCAGGCGGCGATGGAGCGGCATCTGGCCGCCCTCGCGCCCGAGCTGGCCGGAATAGCCGCTGCGGGACTGCTGCCCCTTGTGGCCCTTGCCCGAGGTCTTGCCCAGGCCGGAACCGGGACCGCGGCCGACGCGCTTGCGCGACGACGTCGCCCCCTTGCGGGGACCGAGTGTGTGGAGTCCGTGAGCCATGGCGTCTCGTCCCTCTCGCTACTCGCCCACGACCTCGACGAGGTGGCGGACCTTGAGGATCTGCCCGCGGATGGCGGGCGTGTCGGGCCTCACGACCTCGTGGCGGATCCGCCGGAGGCCGAGGCCCTTGAGGGCCTGCTTCTGGTCGACCGGGGTGCAGATGCCGGAGCGGATCTGCCGGATCCGGATCGTCTTCGGCGCGGCGGCCGGGGAGGCCGGGCTGGGCACCGCCGGAGGGGCGGGCTTGGCCGGCGGCGGCGGGGCGCTGGGCGTCTTCGCCGCCTTCTTCGGTACGCCGGCCGCCGAGGCGACCTCCGTCAGGAGGGCGTCGACGGTCTTCTTCGAGCTCTTCTCTTTCTCGGCCATCACTTGGTCTCCGCCACGGCCTCCGGGGCCGGCTCGGCGACCACGACCGGGGCGGCCGCCTCGGCCGCCGCGCCGGTCGTCCGGCCGCGGGCCTTGAAGATCGCCTGGGCCAGGTGGAGGTTCCGAAGCGCGTCGAACGTCGCCTTCACCACGTTGTGGGGATTCGTCGTCCCGAGCGACTTCGTGAGGATGTTCTGGACGCCCACGGCCTCCAGGATGGCGCGGACGGCGCCGCCGGCGATGACGCCGGTGCCTTCCGAGGCCGGCTTGAGGAAGACCCGTCCCGCACCGTAGTGCCCGGTGACGGCGTGGGGGATGGTCTTGCCCTTCAGGGTGACCGAGATCATGGTCTTCTTGGCCATCTCGATCCCCTTCTTGATGGCCGTGGGGACTTCCTTCGCCTTCCCGGCGCCGTAGCCGACGCGGCCCTTGCCGTCGCCGACGATCACCAGCGCGGAGAACGAGAAGTTCTTACCGCCCTTGACGACCTTCGTGACACGGTTGATGTGCACGACGTGGTCGATCAGGTCGGCGCCCGCGCGGCCCTCTCCGAGGGCCCCCGCGGGACGCTGCGGCGCGGCGTTCGGGCCGCCGGGGCGGCCGCCCGGGCCGCCCGGACGGTTTCCGAAGCGGGGAGGACGGGGAGGTGTGCTGCTCAAAACTTCAACCCCTTCTCGCGCGCGGAGTCGGCGAGAGCCTTGACGTTGCCATGGTAGAGGTGCCCGCCCCGGTCGAACACGACCGCGACGACACCCTTCTCCTTCGCTCGCTCGGCGATGAGCGCGCCGACGGAAACCGCCGCCGCCTTGCCCGCGGCGCTCTTCCGCCCGCCGAGGACGCCCGCCTCGCGGGAGCTGGCCTGCGCGACCGTGTGACCGGACGCATCGTCGATGAGCTGCGCGTAGATGTACTTCAACGTCCTGCGGACGGCCAGCCGGGGCCTCTCGGAAGTCCCTTCGACCTTTTGGCGGATCCTCTCGTGGATCCTCTCGCGCGCCTCGACGCGTGCCTGAGCCCTGTTCATCCTCGCGACCTCACTTGCCGGTGGCCTTTCCGGCCTTCTTCTTCAGGACCTCGCCGACGAAGCGGAAGCCCTTGAGCTTGTAGGGGTCGGGCGGCTTGATGGAGCGGATGCGCGTCGCCGTCTCGCCGACCTTCTGCTTGTCGACGCCCGTGACGACGATGTGCGTCACGTCCTTGGCCTTCGCGTCCGGAGCCACCTCGATCGTCACGCCCGCCGGCTCGGGGAACCGGACGGTGTGCGAGTAGCCGCACGTGAAGACGACTTCGCTCCCCTTCTTCTCGGCCTTGTAGCCGATGCCGACGAGGTCGATGGCGCGACGGTACCCGTCCGCGACACCGAGGACGGCGTTGGCGACGAGCGCCCGGTTCAGGCCGTGGAAGGCGCGGATCCGCTTCTCCTCGCTCGATCTCACGAGGTCGACGCGGCCGTCCTTCACGGCGACGGAGATGCCGTCGAGGATCGGCGTGGAAACCGTTCCCTTGGGCCCCTTGACGTGGACTCCCGCGGCGTCGACCTTGACCTCGACGCCCTTGGGGAGGGTGATCGGCTTCTTTCCTACTCGAGACATCGTCTTTCCTCCCGGTCCTACCAGACCGAGCAGACGACCTCTCCGCCCAGGCCGCGCTTGCGCGCGTCGTGGCCGGTGAGGAGGCCCTGTGAAGTCGAGACGATGGCGATCCCGAGCCCGCCCAGCACGCGGGGGAGCTCGTCCTTGCCGCGATAGAGACGGCGGCCGGGGCGCGAGACGCGCGTCAGGCCGTGGATGACGGGATTGCCCGAGTCGTCGTACTTGAGATAGAGGCGGAGCATGCCGGCGCCCTTGTCGTCAAGGACCTTGAAGTTCTTGAGATAGCCCTCGTCCTTGAGGATGCGGGCGATCTCGATCTTCAGGCGTGAAGACGGGACGTCGATCTTCTCGTGGCGCGAGGTCAGCCCGTTGCGCACGCGAGTCAGGAGGTCGGCGATGGGGTCGGTCAGAGCAGCCACGCGCCCCCCCTCACCACGACGCCTTGGTCACGCCCGGGACGTAGCCCGCGAGCGCGAGGTTTCGGAAGCAGATGCGGCAGGTGCCGAACTTGCGCATGTACGAGCGGGGACGGCCGCAGATCTTGCAGCGGTTTTTCGCCCGGATCGCGAACTTCGGCGTCCTGTTGGCCTTGACGATTGAGGAGCGACGAGCCATCGACGGTTCTCCCTTGTTCCTAGCGCCCGAACGGCATGCCCAGCTCGCGGAGCAGGACTCGCGCCCTGTCGTCGGAGCCGGCCGTCGTCACGATCGTGACGTTGAGGCCCTTCGACTTGTCCACCTTGCCCGGGTCGATCTCCGGGAAGACGAGGTGGTCCTTGATGCCGAGCGTGTAGTTCCCGCGGCCGTCGAAGGCCCTGGAGGGCACGCCGCGGAAGTCACGCACCCGCGGAAGGGCGATGTTCAGAAGGCGGTCGAGGAACTCGTACATCCGCTCGCCGCGCAGTGTGACCCGGCAGCCGATCGGCATGCCGGCGCGGAGCTTGAAGGTCGCGATCGACTTGCGGGCGCGTGTGATGACGGCCCGCTGGCCTGCGATCTTGGTCAGCTCCTCGGCGGCGGCTTCGACGATCTTCACGTTCGTGATCGCCTCACCGACGCCCATGTTCAGGACGACCTTCTCGATCTTCGGAACCGCCATCTCGTTGTCGATCCCGAACTCCTTCTTCAGGACCGGGACGACGTCCTTGCGGTACTTGTCGTTGAGCCGCGACGTCATCTCTTACGCTCCCGTCTTCTTGACAACGGAAGAGATCGTCGCGTTGCTCCGGCGCGCGAAGCGCACGCGCTCGCCCCCCTCGACGCGCACGCCGACGCGGGTCGGCTTGCCCGTCTCCGGGTCGCGGAGCATGACGTTCGAGATGGCGATGGCCGCTTCCTTCTCGACGATCCCGCCCTTGATGTTCTTCTGCGGGTTCGGGCGCGTGGCACGCTTGATGAGGTTCACTCCCTCCACCACGACCCGGCCCTTCGCCGGCACGACGCGCAGGACTTTCCCGTGCGCCCCCCGGTTCTTGCCGGTCAGGATGACGACGTCGTCACCCTTCCGGACGGTGATCTTCCCCTTGTATTCGGGCTGTTTTTTCTTCATCGCGGGCGCCTCAGATCACCTCGGGAGCCAGCGAGATGATCTTCATGAACTTCCTCTCGCGCAGCTCCCGCGCGACCGGCCCGAACACGCGGGTGCCGATCGGCTCTTTGTCGTTGTTGATCAGAACGGCCGCGTTGGTGTCGAACCGGATGTAGCTGCCGTCGCGGCGGCGCTGCTCGCGGCGCGTGCGCACGATGACGGCCTTCACGACCTTCCCCTTCTTCACGGCGTCGGGCGCGTCCGGAGCCGACTCCCTCACCGCACAGGTGATCACGTCTCCCAGGTGCCCGTACTGCCCGACGGATCCCCCCTTGAGGCGGATGCAGAAGAGGCGCTTGGCTCCGGAGTTGTCCGCGACGTCGAGGATCGTCCCCATCTGAATCATGGCGGCTCTCCTCCCCTACCCTTCGCGCCGCGCCGCGGTCACGACGGCGCGGACGCGCCAGCGCTTGCGCGCGGACAGGGGCCGCGTCTCCTCGATCTCGACGACGTCTCCGGGAATGCACGCGAAGACGCGGTCGTCGGCGAGGAACCGGGCGGACTTCTTCATGAACTTCCCGTAGCGGCCGTGCTTGACGAGGCGGGTGACCTCGACGACGACGGTCTTCTCCATCTTGTTGGAGACGACCGTGCCGACCTTGCGGCTCTTGCGGACCGCGGGCTTCTCCGCGGCGGGTGTGGTCTCGGTGGTCATCGGGCCTGCCTCTCGGCCGTCTTCAGCCGCGCGATGTCCCGGCGCAGCTGGCGGATCTTCATCGGGTTCTCCAGCTGGCCGGTGGCCTTCTGGAGGCGGAGGTTGAAGAGCGCCTGCGTCCACTCGCGGAGCTTGACGGTGCGCTCGTCGGCGGACCAGCCCTTCATCGTCTCGACGTTCGTCCCTTTCATCGCACGGCCTCCTCGAATGCGCGCGAGATGAACCGGGTCTTGATGCCGATCTTGTCGGCGGCGAGCCGGAAGGCGTCCCGGGCGGTCTTTTCGTCCACGCCTTCCATCTCGAACAGGATCCGGGCGGGCTTGATGACGGAGACCCAGGCCTCCGGCGCACCCTTGCCCTTCCCCATTCGGGTCTCGGCGGGCTTCTTCGTGATGGGCTTGTCGGGGAAGACGCGGATCCAGAGCTTTCCGCCACGCTTGACGTGGCGCTGGATCGCGACGCGTCCGGCTTCGATCTGCCGCGCGGTGAGCCACCCCGGCTCGAGCGCCTGCAGGCCGAACTCCCCGAAGGAGAGCGACCCGCCGCGCAGGGCGGTGCCCCGCCGGCGCCCCTTCTGCTGCTTTCTGTACTTGACCTTGGAGGGCATCAACATGGCGGGGCTTCCTTACGCGACCTTCCGGCGCGACTTCGCGCGGTGGAGGTCGCCCTTGTAGATCCAGCACTTGACGCCGATCTTCCCGTACGTCGTGCGGGCCTCGGCGAAGCCGTAGTCGATGTCGGCCTTGAGCGTGTGGAGCGGCAGGCGCCCCTCCTGGTACCACTCCGACCGCGCGATCTCGGCGCCGTTGAGGCGGCCGGAGCAGCGGATCTTGATTCCCTGGGCACCGAAGCGGAAGGCGGATTCCATCCCCTTCTTCATCGCCCGGCGGAACGCGACCCGCCGCTCGAGCTGCATCGCGATGGACTCGGAGACGAGCTGGGCGTCCGTCTCGGGGCGCTGGATCTCGACGATGTTGACGTGGATGTCCTTGCCGAGCCGGCGCTGGAGACGGTCGCGGAGCTGGTCGACGGCCGCGCCCTTCTTCCCGATGATGACGCCGGGGCGGGCGGTCATGATGTTGATCTTGAGCTTGTTCCCGCGCTCGATCTCGACCTCGGAGACGGCCGCGTTCGCGAGGTCGCGCTTGAGCTCGGCCCTCAGCTTGAGGTCGTCGTGGAGGAAGCGGAGGTAGTCCTTCTCGGCGTACCAGCGCGAGTGCCAGGTCCGGTTGTAGCCGATGCGGAACCCGTACGGATGAACCTTCTGACCCATCGTTGCTACTCCTGCCCGCCGGCGGGCTCCGAGGCCTTCGCGCTCTTGTTGGCCCTGGGGGCCTTCGGCTTGCCTTCGGCCTTCGGGGCGGCCTTCGCCGCGTCCTTCGGGGCCGGCGGCCGGGCGGCGGCCTTGGCGACGGCCGCGGCGACCTTTCCGCCCTTCTTCCTGGCGACGGGCCGCGCCGGCTCGGCGGCGAGCCCCGCCTTGCGCCGGACGACCGGGTCGTCCGACAGGTGGACCGTCACGTGGCAGAACGGCCTCGTGACGAGCCACATCCGGCCCTGCGGTCCGCTCATGAAGCGGGGCCGGGCGTAGCGCTTCTTGTAGTTGGAGACCGAGCGGATCATGGCGTTGCGCTGGAGGGGCTTGCGACCTGCGCCGTCGACGAGGATCCGGGAGACGACGAGGGCGTCGGCGTCGACGCCGGAGCCGTTCTGCTGGGCGTTGGCGACGGCCGACTCCAGGAGCTTCTTCAGGTCGGGGGCGCAGCCCTTCGGCGTGGCGCGCAGCATCGCGAGCGCACGGCCGACGGGCTTCATGCGGATCAGGTCGGCGACGAGCCGCACTTTCTGCGCGGAGCCGCGGTAGTGGCGGAGGCGGGCAACGGCTTCCATCGGCGCTCCGTTACTTCGCCGCCGGGGCGGGCGAAGCCCCCTTCTCGACCTTCCGGCCCGAGTGGCCCTTGAAGGTCCGGGTGGGAGAGAACTCGCCGAGCTTGTGACCGACCATGTTCTCGGAGACGTAGACGGGAATGAACTTCTTCCCGTTGTGGACCGCGAGCGTGTGACCGACCATCTCGGGCATGATCGTCGAACGGCGCGACCAGGTCTTCACCACGCGCTTGTCCCCAGCCGAGTTGAGGGCGACGATCTTCTCCAGGAGGTGCCCGTCCACGAAGGGGCCTTTCTTTGTCGAACGCGACATCAGGGTTTCCTTCGCTCCGCCTTACTTCTTGCGGCGCTTGACGATCATGTTGTCAGTGCGCTTGTTGTTCCGGGTCTTCGAGCCCTTGGTCTTCCAGCCCCACGGGGAGCAGGGGTGCCGGCCGCCCGACGTCTTTCCCTCGCCGCCGCCCATCGGATGGTCGACCGGGTTCATCGCGACGCCGCGGTTGTGCGGCTTCCACCCCAGCCAGCGGTTCCGCCCCGCCTTGCCGATCGAGATGTTCTCGTGCTCGAGGTTCCCGACCTGCCCGATCGTGGCATAGCAGCCGATGCGGACCTTGCGGAGCTCGCCGGAGGGCATGCGGAGGAGGCAGTGCTCGCCTTCCTTCGCCATGACCTGGGCGCCCGCGCCGGCCGACCGGACCATCTGCCCGCCCTTTCCGGGCGTCAGCTCGACGTTGTGGACGACCGTGCCGAGCGGGATCGACTTCAGCGGAAGCGAGTTCCCGGTCAGGATGTCGGCGGTCGGGCCGGCGACGACCGTCTGGCCGATCTCGAGACCGTTCGGCGCGATGATGTAGCGCTTCTCGCCGTCCGCGTAGTGGATCAGCGCGATGCGGGCCGACCGGTTCGGGTCGTACTCGACGGACGCGACCTTGCCGGGAATGCCGGTCTTGTCGCGCTTGAAGTCGATGACCCGGTAGCGGCGCTTGTGGCCGCCACCACGCCACCAGGAAGTGAGCTGGCCGAGGTTGTTCCGGCCGCCCGTCTTCATCTTCCCGCGCGTGAGGCTCTTCTCGGGGGCGCTCCGCGTGATCTCCGCGAAGTCGCTGGTCGTCCGCTGCCGGAGACCGGGGGACGTGGGCTTGTAAGAGCGAACCGGCATGTCAGACCCCCTCGAAGATCGGCGGCAGCTTCTCGCCCGCCTTCAGCTTCACGTAGGCCTTCCGCCCTTCGCTCGTCCGGCCGATGGAACGCCCGACCTTCTTGATCTTCGACGTCGTCTTCAGGACGCGGACGGAGTCGACCTTGACGCTGAAGAGGACCTCGACGGCGCGCCGGATCTCGATCTTGTTCGCGTCGCCGGCCACCTTGAACGTGAGGACGTTCTGCGTCTCGCGCAAGGTGGTCGACTTCTCGGTGATGATGGGCTTCAGGAGAATCGACTGGGCGGTCTTCATCCGAGCACCTCGGTGACCGTCTTGAGTGCCTGCTCCGTCAGGATGACCGCCCCCGCCTCGAGCGCCGAGTAGGCGTCGAGGCCGAGAGCGTCTTCCACGGCCAGGAAGGGGTTGTTCCGCGCGGCCTTCGCGAGCTTCTCGTTCTCGCGGCGGTCCAGGAGGAGCGCCTTGCCGGTGATGCCGAGCTTGGCCATCGTCGCGGCGAGGTCCTTCGTCCGGTGCGTCGGGAGCTCGAGGCTCTCGAGGAGGAAGAGCTGGTTCTCGCGGAGCTTCTCCGACAGGACGCAGCGCAGGGCCGCCTTCTTCGTCGCGACGTTGACCTTGAGGTCGTAGGAGCGGACGACCGGCCCGTGCACCGTGCCGCCGTGGCGGTGGATCGGCGGACGGCCGCCGCCCTGGCGGGCCCGGCCGGTGCCCTTCTGCTTGAAAGGCTTCTTTCCCGAGCCGGAGACCTCGGAGCGGACCTTGACCTTGTGGGTCCCCGCGTGCTCGCGCGCGCGGATCGCCCGGACGACCTCCCACACGATGTGGCGGCGGAAGGGAACCCCGAAGATCTCCTCGGGGAGGTTCGCCTCGCCGACGGTCTCGGCGTTCAGGTTCCGGATCGGGACGGTGAGGCTCGTGGAGGGAGCCGTCTTCTTGATGGTCGGCATCGTCCCTCTCCTCAAGCCGCCTGCGTCCGCGGGGCCTTCTTCACGATCTTGATGACCGTGTTCCGGGCCCCGGGGACCGCGCCCCTCAGGTAGATCAGGTGGTTCTCGGCGTCGATCTTGACGACCTCGAGGTTCTTGGTCGTGATCTGCTTCCCGCCCATCCGGCCCGACGAGCGGGTCCCGGGGTAGACGCGGGAGGGGTACGCCGAGGCTCCGATCGAGCCGGGGGCTCGGTGGAACATCGAGCCGTGAGTCGCGACGCCGCCGGCAAAGCCGTGGCGCTTGACGACCCCCTGGAATCCCTTCCCCTTGGAGACGCCGACGACGTCGACGTGCTCGGCGGGGTTGAAGATGTCGCAGAGGACCTTGTCGCCCGGGGCGAACGGGTCCCCCTCCTCACACCGGACCTCGCCGACGGTCCGGGTCGGGGGGACGCCGGCCTTCTCGAAGTGGCCGCGGGCGGCCTTCGTGAGGCGGCGGGGCGACGGACGGGGCCCGACGAGCCCGAGCTGGACCGCGTCGTAGCCGTCGTTCTGCTTGGTCTTGCGCTGGACGACCAGGCACGGCCCGGCCTCCACCACCGTCACCGGCACCACGGTGCCGTCGGCAGCGAAGAGCTGGGTCATCCCGATCTTGCGCCCCAGAATCCCTGTGATCATGGTCAAAAACCTCGTTGCGGCTCCGGACTACTTCCCCATGGTGCGGATTTCGACTTCCACACCGGCGGGGAGCTCCAGCTTGGTGAGGGCGTCGACGGTCTGCGGCGTCCACTCGAAGATGTCGAGGAGTCGCTTGTGGGTCCGCATCTCGAACTGCTCACGCGATTTCTTGTCGACGTGCGGGGAGCGGTTGACCGTCCACCGCGAGATGGTCGTCGGCAGGGGGATGGGGCCGGCGACCTTGGCGCCCGAACGGCGCGCCGTGTCGACGATTTCGAGCGTCGACTGGTCGAGGATGCGGTAGTCGTACCCCTTGAGGCGGATGCGGATCTTGTCGTTGCCCATCGTCTTTCTCGTGGTTCCGCCCTTTGGGGCGGAGACCGGCCGTGTACGGGGAGCGCCTTCTGCGCCCCCCTTCACGACCGGCCCCTCGTTAGGCAAGGATCTCCGTGACGGTGCCCGCACCAACGGTACGGCCGCCCTCGCGGATTGCGAACTTGAGCCCCTTTTCGATGGCGATCGGGGCGATCAGGGTGATCTCCAGCTCGACGTTGTCGCCCGGCATGACCATCTCCACGCCCTCGGGGAGCTTGGCCGAGCCGGTGACGTCCGTCGTGCGGATGAAGAACTGCGGACGGTAGTTGTTGAAGAACGGCGTGTGGCGGCCGCCCTCTTCCTTGGAAAGGACGTAGATCTTGCCCATGAACTTCGTGTGGGGCTTGATCGTGCCGGGCTTGCAGAGCACCTGGCCGCGCTCGACGTCGGTGCGCTCGACGCCCCGGAGGAGGACGCCGATGTTGTCGCCGGCCTGTCCCTGGTCGAGGAGCTTCTTGAACATCTCGACGCCGGTGACGACCTTCTTGACCGTGTCCTTGAAGCCGACGATCTCGATCTCCTCGCCGACCTTGACGATGCCGCGCTCGACACGGCCGGTGACGACCGTGCCGCGGCCGGAGATGGAGAAGACGTCCTCGATCGGCATGAGGAACGGCTTGTCGGTCTCACGGACCGGGTCCGGGATGTTGTCGTCGAGGGCCTTCGCCAGGTCCCAGATGCACTGGGCGTCCGGACCGGACGGGTCGTTGAGCGCCTTGATGGCCGCCCCGCGGATGACCGGAATCGTGTCGCCGGGGAACTCGTACTTGTTGAGGAGGTCGCGCACCTCGAGCTCGACGAGGTCGAGGAGCTCGGGGTCCTCCATCAGGTCGCACTTGTTGAGGAAGACGACCATCGCCGGGACGTTGACCTGCTTGGCGAGGAGGACGTGCTCCTTGGTCTGCGGCATCGGGCCCTTCGGGGCCTCGACGACGAGAATCGCGCCGTCCATCTGCGCCGCGCCGGTGATCATGTTCTTGATGTAGTCGGCGTGGCCCGGGCAGTCGATGTGGGCGTAGTGGCGCTTCTCGGTCTCGTACTCGACGTGCGCGAGGGCGACGGTGAGGATCTTCGTCGCGTCGCGACGGAAGGTCTTGGCGTCGGCCTTGGCCACGTCGTCGTACGCCTTGGCGGTCGCAAAGCCCTTCGTCGAGAGGACCTTCGTGATCGCGGCGGTGAGCGTCGTCTTGCCGTGGTCGATGTGCCCGATGGTCCCGACGTTCACGTGGGGCTTCGTGCGCGCGAATTTCTCCTTGGCCATCGTTTCCTCCGAATCTCTCCTCGGTCCGTCGTGTCAGACCTCTAGGGAAGTCTGTTGGGTGTTGCCCGACTCGTTCTCTCGCGGGGGACCAGCCGGATCAGGCTGAGACCTTCGCGATGATTCCCTCGGCGATCGCCTTCGGGACCTCGTCGTAGCGCTCGAACTGCATGCTGTAGTTGGCCCGGCCCTGGGTCAGGGACCGCAGGGTCGTGGAATAGCCGAACATCTCCGAGAGCGGGACGCTCGCCGTGATGACCTGGAAGTTCACGCGCGGCTCCATGTGGTTGATCTTTCCGCGGCGCGAGTTCAGGTCCCCGATGACGTCGCCCATGAAGTCCTCGGGCGTGACGACCTCCACGGCCATCATCGGCTCGAGGAGGGCCGGGTCGGCCTTCTTTGCCGCGGCCTGGAACGCCATGGAGCCGGCGATCTTGAACGCCATCTCCGAGGAGTCCACGTCGTGGTACGAGCCGTCGTAGAGCTCGACCTGGATCTGCGTCGTGGGATAGCCCGCGAGGACCCCCGTGAGGATCGCCTCCCGGATTCCCTGGTCGATCGGCTTGATGAACTCGCGCGGGATCACGCCGCCGACGATCGCGTTGACGAACTCGTAGTCCTTCCCTTCCGGGTGGGGCCGGAGCCGGATCTTCGCGTGGCCGTACTGGCCCTTGCCGCCCGTCTGGCGGATGAAGCGCCCTTCGGCCTGCGCCTCCTTGCGGATCGATTCGCGGTAGGCGACCTGGGGCTTGCCGACGTTCGCGCCGACGTTGAACTCGCGGATCAGGCGGTCGACGATGATCTCGAGGTGGAGCTCGCCCATCCCGGCGATGATCGTCTGGTTCGTCTCCTTGTCGGTCGTGACCCGGAACGTCGGGTCTTCCTGCATGAGCTTCGCGAGGGCGAGGCCCATCTTCTCCTGGTCGACCTTCGTCTTCGGCTCGATCGAGAGGGTGATGACCGGCTCGGGGAACTTCATCGCCTCGAGGACGACGACGGACTTCTTCTCGCAGATCGTGTCGCCCGTGACGACGTTCTTCAGGCCCACCGCCGCGCCGATGTCGCCCGCCCAGATCTCCTTGATCTCCTCGCGCTTGTTCGCGTGCATCTTGAGGAGACGGCCGACCCGCTCGTTCGTCTGCTTCGTGGCGTTGTAGACGCCGGACCCGGCGTCGAGGTGCCCCGAGTAGACGCGGAAGAAGGCGAGCTGGCCGACGAAGGGGTCGGTCATGATCTTGAAGATGAGGCCCGCGAACGGGGCGTCGTCCTTCGTCTCGCGCCACGTGTCCTTGCCGTCCTCGTCGACTCCCTTGATGGGCGGGATGTCGATCGGAGAGGGGAGGTACGCGATGACGGCGTCGAGCAGCTGCTGGACGGCCTTGTTCTTGAACGCGGAGCCGCAGACGACCGGGTGGAGCCGCCCGATGATCGTCGCCCGCCGGAGGGCGGCCTTGAGCTCCGCCGCCGAGGGGATGATCCCCTCGAGGTACTTGTGCATCAGTTCGTCGTCGGTCTCGGCGATCGCCTCGATCGCCTTCTCGCGCCAGGCGGCGAGTTCGGCGCGGTGCTCGGCCGGGACCTCGACGGTCTGGAACTCGGCGCCGAGGGCCTCGTCCTTGAAGTCGTACGCGATCTCGTCGAACAGGTCGATGACGCCGCGGAACGTCTCGGCAGAGCCCCACGGGAGGATGATCGGCACCGGCTTGGCGCCGAGCTTGGAGATCATCATCTCGACGCAGCGGTCGAAGTCGGCCCCGACGCGGTCCATCTTGTTGACGAACGCGATGCGGGGAACGCCGTAGCGGTCGGCCTGGCGCCAGACCGTCTCCGACTGCGGCTCGACGCCCGACACCGCGTCGAAGACCGCGACCGCGCCGTCGAGGACGCGGAGCGAGCGCTCCACCTCGGCGGTGAAGTCGACGTGCCCCGGCGTGTCGATGATGTTGATCCGGGTGCCCTTCCAGGCGCAGGTCGTGGCGGCCGAAGTGATCGTGATGCCGCGCTCCTGCTCCTGCACCATCCAGTCCATCGTGGCAGTGCCCTCGTGGACCTCACCCAGCTTGTAGCTGACGCCGGTGTAGAAGAGGATCCTCTCCGTAGTCGTCGTCTTACCGGCATCGATGTGAGCCATGATGCCGATATTTCTGCAGTTTTCGAGCGCGTGCGTTCTCGCCATAAAGGTTTTGTTTCCCGACCTCGGTCGTGTCTGCGCCGTCGAACCCTCCCGGGCTTCGCGTTTCCGCGACCTCGGGCGGGTTCCGCACGCTGTAATGCGTGTCCCGGTTCGGTTGTCTCCGCGGACCTCGCCGTCCCCTAGAGGGTGCGGCCGGTTTCCACGGACTCCGGGTTTCCCGGGGAGGATGCCGTCAACCGGCTTCCTCCCTTTCCGTGCAGGCGACTACCAGCGGTAGTGCGCGAAGGCTTTATTGGCCTCCGCCATCTTGTGGGTATCCTCCCTTTTCTTCACGGAATTCCCGCGGTTGTTGGCCGCGTCCAGGAGCTCGCCCGCGAGCTTGTCTTTCATGGTCTTCTCGCCACGGGCCTGCGAGTAGTTGATGATCCAGCGGATCGCGAGAGACGTCCGGCGATTCGGCTTCACCTCGACCGGGACCTGGTAGGTCGAGCCGCCGACGCGGCGGGACTTGACCTCGAGGGCCGGCTTGACGTTCTCCAGGGCCTTCTTGAACGTCTTGAGCGGATCGTCCTGGGTCTTGCCCTCGATCTGCTTCATGGCGCCGTAGAAGATCCCCTCGGCGGTGGACTTCTTTCCGCACTTCATGACGGAGCTGATGAACTTGGTGACGAGCTGGGACTGGTAGAGCGGGTCCGGAAGGACCTCTCGCTTGGGAACTTCGCGACGGCGCGGCACGACTCTTCTCCCCTGTCCCTTATGACTTCGGGCGCTTGGCGCCGTACTTGGAGCGGGACTGCTTGCGGTTCGCGACGCCGACGGCGTCGAGAGTCCCACGGATGATGTGGTAGCGAACGCCGGGAAGGTCCTTCACGCGGCCGCCACGGATCATGACGATGGAGTGCTCCTGGAGGTTGTGCCCGATGCCGGGGATGTACGTCGTGACCTCGATGCCGTTCGTGAGGCGGACGCGCGCGATCTTTCGCAGCGCCGAGTTCGGCTTCTTGGGAGTCGTGGTCTTGACCTGGGTGCAGACCCCCCGGCGCTGCGGGCAGGACTGCAGGGCGGGCGACTTCGTCTTGTAACGAACCGCTTCGCGCCCCTTTCGAACGAGCTGGCTGATCGTCGGCATCAGGTTTCCTCGGTTCCTCTTCCGCGCCGGAGAGACGACTTTTCGGCCCATCGGGCCGTGTCTCCCCGGAATTTTCGATGTCGGATCGCTCTCCCGGAGAGCCCGAAGGGCTCAGTCCGAGGGGCGAAACCGGCAGAGATTACGTGCAAGTCCCCGGCCTGTCAACCCATGCGGTTCAAAGGCCGGTCCGGGGCGGTTCCGGGCGGCAGGAACGAGCGTCCTGCGTCCGGAGGGGGTACCCGGCCGTCCGGGTTCCCCCATGATTCCGTGCGAGCGAAGCGAGCTTCCTTCCCGCGCGGAGGGGTTCGACTCGCCGGGGTCCCACCCCCGGCTCCCCCGGCGGACCGGGTTCCATGGTTCCGTGCGAGCGAGCGAGCTTCCTCCCCGCGCGGAGGGGGATTGGGGGAACCCGGCGGACCGGGTTCCCCCAGGTTAAATTCAGATCTCTTCGTCGAGGTCCGCCGCCACCACCGGCGGCTCGTCGTCGTAGTACGGCTCCTCGATCTCGTCCGGCTGGATCGGGATCTCTTCCCTTTCGAGCTCGATATTGCGGTAGTACTCCATCCCGGTGCCCGCCGGGATGAGGCGTCCCACGATGACGTTCTCCTTCAGTCCACGAAGGAGGTCGATGCGCCCTGCGATCGAAGCCTCCGTGAGGACGCGGGTCGTCTCCTGGAACGAGGCCGCCGAGACGAACGAGTCCGTCGAGAGGGAGGCCTTCGTGATGCCGAGGAGGAGCGGGCGCCCCTGCGCGGGCTTTCCGCCCGCCGCGACGATCCGGTCGTTCTCCTCGCGGAACCGGAACTTGTCGACCTGCTCGTCGATCAGGAACTCGGTGTCGCCGACCTCCTCGACGCGGACGCTCCGCATCATCTGGCGGACGATGACCTCGATGTGCTTGTCGTTGATGCCGACGCCCTGCGAGCGGTAGACCTCCTGGATCTTGTCGGTCATGTACCGCTGCAGCTCCTTCTCGCCCTTGACGGCGAGAATGTCGTGCGGGGAAGGATCGCCCTCGGTCAGGGAGTCCCCGGCCTCGACGCGCTCCCCTTCCTGGGCCATGACGTGCGCGCCGCGCGGGACGAGGATCTCGCGCTTCTGCCCGTCCTCGGACTCCACGACGAGCTTCTGCTGCCCCTTCACCGTCCCGGCATGCCGGACGACGCCGGAAACCTCGGTGATGACCGCGGGCTCCTTCGGCCGGCGCGCTTCGAAGAGCTCGACGACGCGAGGAAGGCCGCCGACGATGTCGCGGGTTCGCTTCTTCTCGACCGGCTTCTTGGCGAGCGCGTCTCCGGGGTTGACGGTGTCGCCGTCGGCCACCATCAGGTTCGACGGAATCGGGAGGGCGTACCGGCGCTCCGTCCCGTCGACGCCGAGGACGACGAGCTGGGGCGCCCGCTTCTCGGTCGTGCCGGTCGTCTCGACGACGATCCGCTGGGCCTTGCCGGTGACCTTGTCGGTCTCCTCGCGGAGGTTCTCCCCCTCGATGATGTCCTTGAAGACGACCTTGCCCGCGATCTCCGAGAGGATCGGCGAGGCGAACGGGTCCCAGCTCACGAGCAGCTGTCCCGGCTTCACCTCTTCCCCGTCGATCACCTTCAGGACGGAGCCGTAGGCGAGCGAGTAGCGCTCCTTCTCGCGCCCCTTGGCGTCCTGGATGACGAGCTTCGAGTTGCGGTTGACGACGACCTCTGTGCCGTCGTTCTTGCGGACCGTGAGGGCGTTGAGGATGCGGGCCACGCCGGGGTTCTTCGCCATGTGGCGGGCCGCCTCGGCGACGCGGGCCGTACCTCCGTAGTGGAACGTCCGCATCGTGAGCTGGGTGCCGGGCTCGCCGATCGACTGCGCCGCGATGACGCCGACCGCCTCGCCGATGTCGACCATTCGGCCCGTCGCGAGGTTCCGGCCGTAGCACTTGCGGCAGACGCCGCGGCGGGTCTCGCAGGTGAGGACCGAACGGATCTTCACCCGCTCGATGCCCGCCTCCTGGATCGCCGTCGCGATCTCCTCGCTGATGAGGTCGTTCGCCTCGACCATCGGGGCGTCCGAGGCCGGGTCGTAGACGTCTTCCTGGACGTACCGGCCGACGATGCGGTCGCGAAGAGGCTCGAGGATCTCGCCCCCTTCGACGATCGCCGTGACGGTGATGCCGTCGAGCGTGGCGCAGTCCTCCTCGTTGATGATGACGTCCTGGGCGACGTCGACGAGGCGGCGGGTGAGGTAGCCCGAGTCCGCCGTCTTCAGGGCGGTGTCGGCGAGGCCCTTGCGGGCGCCGTGGGTCGAGATGAAGTACTCGAGGACGGAGAGGCCCTCGCGGAAGTTCGAGATGATCGGCTGCTCCATGACCTCGCCCGAGGGCTTGGACATGGGGCCGCGCATCCCGGCGAGCTGCCGCACCTGCTCCTTGGAGCCTCGGGCGCCCGAGTCGGCCATCATGTAGATGGGGTTGAACTCGTTCCCCGGCGCGGCGTCCTCCGCCTTCATCTCCTTGAACATCTCTTCGGCGACGGACTCGGTCGCCCGGTGCCAGATGTCGATGATCTTGTTGTGGCGCTCGCCGTCCGTGATGGCGCCCTGGGCGCGCTGGTTGTCGACCTCGAGGACGTCCTTGCGCGCCTTGTCGACGAACACCGTCTTCTTCGCCGGGATCCGCATGTCGTCGATGCCGATCGAGATCCCGGCGCTGGTCGCCACCGTGAACCCGAGGGTCTTGACGATGTCGAGGATCTCGACCGTCCGGGGGAGCCCGAGGTTCACGAAGCAGTAGTTGACGAGGTCCTGGAGCCCCTTCTTCTTGAGCGTCCCGTTGATGAACGGGATGTCCTTCGGGAGGTGGGCCGACATCAGGACGCGGCCGACGGTCGTCTCGATCCGCGTCGCCTTGCACTCGATCGGCTCGGCGTGGACGATGTCCTGGTCGCCGAGGACCTGGCTCTCGAGGTCGATGAGCTTCCCCGTGTAGCGGACCGTGATCCCGGCGTGCGTGTCGAGCTCGCCGGCGCCGTGCGCGAGGAGCACCTCGTCGAAGCCCGGGAAGACCCGTCCTTCTCCCTTGGTGCCTTCCTTGCGGCGCGTGAGGTAGTAGAGCCCGAGGACGAGGTCCTGCGACGGCACCGTGAGCGGCTTGCCGTGCGCGGGAGAGAGGATGTTGTGCGACGAGAGCATCAGGACCTGCGCCTCGACCTGCGCCTTCGGCGAGAGCGGCACGTGGACCGCCATCTGGTCGCCGTCGAAGTCGGCGTTGAAGGCCGCACAGACGAGCGGGTGGATCTTGATGGCCTTGCCCTCGATGAGGACCGGCTCGAAGGCCTGGATGCCGAGGCGGTGGAGCGTCGGCGCCCGGTTCAGGAGGACCGGGTGCTCCTTGATGACCTCTTCGAGAGCGTCCCACACCTCGTTCGGCGCCTGCTCGACGAGCTCCTTGGACATCTTGATCGTCGACGTGAGCTGCTTCTGCTCGAGGCGGCGGTAGATGAACGGCTTGAAGAGCTCGAGCGCCATCTTCTTGGGAAGGCCGCACTGGTGGAGCTTCAGCTCGGGTCCGACGACGATGACCGAACGGCCCGAGTAGTCGACACGCTTGCCGAGGAGGTTCTGCCGGAAGCGGCCGGACTTGCCCTTGAGGGTGTCGGAAAGCGACTTGAGCGGGCGGTTGTTCGTCCCCTTCAGGACGCGGCCCCGGCGGCCGTTGTCGAAGAGGGCGTCGACCGCCTCCTGGAGCATCCGCTTCTCGTTCCGGACGATGACCTCCGGGGCGCGCAGCTCGAGGAGCTTCTTGAGACGGTTGTTGCGGTTGATGACGCGCCGGTAGAGGTCGTTCAGGTCGGACGTCGCGAACCGGCCGCCGTCGAGCGGCACGAGGGGCCGCAGCTCCGGCGGGATGACCGGGATGACGTTCAGGATCATCCACTCGGGCCTGTGGCCCGAGCGCCGGAAGGCGTCGACGACCTTGAGCCGCTTGGCGGCCTTCAGCCGCTTCAGCGCCGAGGTCTCGGTCTTCATGATGAGGCGGAGCTCGTCGGCGAGGTCGTCGATGTTGACCCGCTGGAGGAGCTCCTGGATCGCCTCGGCGCCCATCTTGGCGACGAACGCGTCGGGGCCGTACTTCGCCTTGAACTCGCGGTAGCGCTCCTCGGTGATGAGGACCTTCTCGAGGATGTTCTCCTCGTCGGCGAGCGGACCCGGGTCGACGACGACGTAGGCCTCGAAGTAGAGGATCCGCTCGAGGTCGCGCAGGGTCAGGTCGAGGAGATGTCCGATCCGGCTCGGGAGGCCCTTGAAGAACCAGACGTGCGAGACCGGCGCGGCCAGCTCGATGTGCCCCATCCGCTCCCGGCGGACCTTGGACTTCGTCACCTCGACGCCGCACTTGTCGCAGACGACGCCCCGGTGCTTCATCCGCTTGTACTTGCCGCAGAGGCATTCCCAGTCGGTGATCGGCCCGAAGATCTTCGCGCAGAAGAGGCCGTCCCTCTCCGGCTTGAACGTCCGGTAGTTGATCGTCTCCGGCTTCGTGACCTCGCCGAAGGACCAGGAGCGGATCTTCTCTGGACTGGCGAGGGCGATCTTGATCGCGTTGAAGTCGCGCGGCCCCGTGCCCCGGAACGCGGGCGCCGCGGGCGAGAGGGGGGGAACGCCGAAGGTGTCCATGGTCATGTCTCCCTCCTCAGACCTTCAGAAGCTCGATGTCGAGGCAGAGCGACTGCAGCTCGCGCACGAGGACGTTGAACGATTCCGGCAGTCCGGGCTCCTCGGGGACCTCGCCCTTGACGATCGACTCGTAGACGCGCGAGCGCCCCTCGACGTCGTCGGACTTCACGGTGAGGAGCTCCTGGAGCGTGTACGCCGCGCCGTAGGCCTCGAGCGCCCAGACTTCCATCTCGCCGAACCGCTGGCCGCCGAACTGGGCCTTGCCGCCGAGGGGCTGCTGCGTGATGAGCGAGTAGGGGCCGATGGAGCGGGCGTGGATCTTGTCGTCGACGAGGTGCGACAGCTTGAGCATGTAGATGTACCCGACCGTCACCTTCTGCTCGAAGCGGTCGCCCGTCATGCCGTCGTAGAGGTCGGTCTTGCCGCTGCGCGGCAGGTTCGCCTTCTCGAGGAGGACGCGGATCTCGTCCTCGTTCGCGCCGTCGAAGACGGGCGAGGCGATGCTCAGGCCGAGCGCCTTGGCGGCCCAGCCGAGATGGGTCTCGAGGATCTGCCCGACGTTCATTCGGGACGGAACGCCGAGCGGGTTGAGGACGATCTCGACCGGCGTGCCGTCCGGAAGGTACGGCATGTCCTCCTCGGGGAGGATCCGGCTGATGACGCCCTTGTTCCCGTGGCGGCCGGCCATCTTGTCGCCGACCTGGAGCTTGCGCTTCATGGCCACGTAGGCCTTGACGGTCTTGTTGACGCCGGGGGCGAGCTCGTCCCCCTTCGAGAGGAGGTGGATCCGGTCGGCCGCCACCTTGCGGATGACGTCGACCTGGGAGTCGGCCCGCTGCAGGACGAGCCGGACGGTGTCGCGGACCTCTTCGTCGCGGAGCTTCAGCCCCTTGAGGAGCCGCGGCCCCATCATCCCGATCTTCTCGACCGTGAGCTTGTGCCCGGAGGCGACGAGGACGTTCCCCTGCGGGTCGACGACGTCCTCGAGGACCGCGCGGCCCTCGAGGAGGCGCTCGATCTTCTCGCGCGCCTCGGTCCGCACGATGCGGATCTCGTCGTCGGCGTCCTTGTTGAGGTAGCCGATCTCCTCGTCGAGGATCTGCTTGGCCCGGACGTCCTTCTGCTTCTCGTCGTCCTTGCGGGTGAAGATCTTCACGTCGACGACGACGCCCTCGATGCCAGGCGGGCACTTGAGCGAGGCGTCGCGGACGTCGCCGGCCTTCTCGCCGAAGATGGCGCGCAGGAGCTTCTCCTCGGGGGTCAGCTGGGTCTCGCCCTTCGGCGTGACCTTGCCGACGAGGATGTCGCCCGGCTTGACGTTCGCGCCGATCCGGATGATCCCCGACTCGTCGAGGTCCCTGAGCGCGTGCTCGGAGACGTTCGGGATGTCCTTGGTGATCTCCTCGGGGCCGAGCTTGGTCTCGCGGGCCTCGATCTCGAACTCCTCGATGTGGATGGAGGTGTAGTAGTCCTCCTTCACCATCTTCTCGGAGATGAGGATCGCGTCCTCGAAGTTGTAGCCGCGCCACGGCATGAAGGCGACGAGGATGTTGCGGCCGAGCGCGAGCTCGCCGCCCGAGGTGCAGGGACCGTCGGCCAGGACCCGGCCCGCCACGACCCGCTCGCCTTCCTTGACGATCGGCTTCTGGTTGATGCAGGTGTTCTGGTTCGAGCGCCGGAACTTCAGGAGCGGGTAGATGTCGGCGCCGAACTCGCGGGGCTTGCCGTCGGGGCCGATCCCCTCGACCCGGACGATGATGCGACGGGCGTCGACCGTGTCGACGATGCCGTCCCTCTTGCAGAGGACGACGGCCCCGGAGTCCCGGGCGACGACGCCCTCGAGACCCGTGCCGACGATCGGCGGCTCGGTCCTGAGGAGGGGAACCGACTGGCGCTGCATGTTCGAGCCCATGAGGGCCCGGTTCGCGTCGTCGTGCTCGAGGAACGGGATGAGCGCGGCCGCGACGGAGACGAGCTGCTTCGGCGAGACGTCCATGAACTGGACCTTCTCGCGCGGCTCGGCCTTGAACTCGCCCTGGAGCGTGACCTGGACGCGGTCGTTCTGGAACCGGCCGTCCGCCTCGAGCGGCTCGTTCGCCTGAGCGATGCTGTAGTCCTCCTCCTCCCACGCGGGAAGGTAGAAGGCGGTCGGCCTCCCGACGGCGAGCTTCTTGCCGGCCTTCTTGAGCTTGGCGTTCATCGCCTCGAGCTCGGACCCCTCGACGATGGCGCCCTTCGACCAGCCGGAGTCGCCGACGGTGACGACCTCGTAGTGCTCGAGAACGCGTCCGTCGCGGACCTTCTTGTACGGTGCCTCGATGAAGCCGTACTCGGAGATCCGCGCGTAGGTCGAGAGGGACGAGATGAGGCCGATGTTCGGCCCTTCAGGCGTCTCGATCGGGCAGATGCGGCCGTAGTGCGTGGCGTGGACGTCGCGCACCTCGAACCCGGCGCGCTCGCGCGAGAGGCCGCCCGGCCCGAGGGCCGAGAGACGGCGCTTGTGCGTCACCTCGGAGAGCGGGTTCGTCTGGTCCATGAACTGCGACAGCTGCGAGGAGCCGAAGAACTCCTTGATCGCCGCGATGACCGGCTTGGAGTTGATCAGGTCGTGCGGCATCGCGGAGTCGATGTCCTGGTGGACGGACATCTTCTCCTTGATGGCCCGCTCCATGCGGACGAGGCCGATCCGGAACTGGTTCTCGAGGAGCTCGCCGACGCAGCGGACGCGGCGGTTCCCGAGGTTGTCGATGTCGTCGATCTTGCCGATGTCGCGCTTGAGCTTGAGGAGCGAGTTGATGACGACGAAGAAGTCGTCCGAGGAGAGCGTCTTCTGGTCCAGCGACGTCGAGAGGTCCATCCGGATGTTGAACTTGTAGCGCCCCACGCGCGAGAAGTCGTACTTGCGCGGGTCGAAGAACATCCCCACGAAGAGGTTCTTGGCGCTCTCGTCCGTCGGCGGGTCGCCGGGGCGCATCCGCTTGTAGATCTCGAGGAGCGCCTCTCGCTTCGTCTTGACGGAGTCCTTCCGGAGGGTGGCGATGAGGGTCTCGCCGATCGGCTCCCAGTCGGGGAAGAGGACCTCGACCGGGGTCGCCTGCTTCTCCGTCATGACCGTGCCGAGATCGTCCGGTACCTCGCTCCCGGCCTCGTAGAGGACCTCGCCCGAGGAGAGGTCGACGACGTCGACGGCGAAGAGGATTCGGCCGAGCTTGGCCGGGTCGACCGCGACGGTCACCGGCGTGCCGGCGGCCAGCTTCTCACGCTGGTCGGCGTTCAGCTTGACGTCGGCGAAGATCTTGCCGTCCTTCTTGATGCCGCGGAGGTGCTTGAGGCGCAGCTCTTCCTTCGTGAGGACGTCGGGAGGCAGGACGAGGTGTGCCTTGCCCTTGTCGAACGTCAGACCGACGGCCGAGTAGAACTTCTTGAGGATCTGCTCGTCGCTCTCGAGGCCCAGCGCGCGGAGGAAGACCGTCCCCGGGAACTTCCGCTTCCGGTCGATGCGGACGCCGAAGAGGCCCTTGGAATCGATCTCGAACTCCACCCAGGAGCCGCGGTAGGGAATGATCTTGCCGATGAGGGTGTGAGCCCCCTCGCGGGTGAAGAAGACCCCCGGCGAACGGTGGAGCTGCGAAACGATGACGCGCTCCGTGCCGTTGATGATGAAGGTCCCGTTGTCCGTCATGAGGGGGATGTCTCCGAAGTAGACCTCCTCCTCCTTGATGTCCCGGATCGGCCATTCCTTCGGGGCGCTCTTCCCGGTCGGGGCGTTCTCCTTGTCGAAGACCTTCAGCCGGAACGTCACCTTGAGCGGCACGGCGTAGGTCAGCCCGCGCTCCTGGCACTCGGCCACGGTGAAGGGGAGGCGGAGCTCGACCGGGGTCCCGCAGACCTCGTCGATCGTGACCTTGTTCGGGTTGGGGTGCCCGCAGACCTGGCACTCGACCCGGTTGGCCCTCGGGTCCTTGACGCGCACCGTAGCCCCGCAGTGCTCGCAGGTGAAGCGCAGGTGCTGGATTCCCTCGAGCCGTCCGCTCCGCGAGGCCAGGTCGCCGATCCGGTACGACACGTACTCGAGGGCGCAGGTCTCGCGGAAGTCGGAGAAGGGAAACACACCGCGGAAAACGGCTTCGAGACCGACATCGGCCCGCTCCACGGGGAGCAGGTCCATCTGGAGGAAGTCCTCGTAGGACCTCCTCTGTACGTCGATCAGGTTCGGCAGGGGCAGGAAGGTCTTGATCTTGCCGAAATCGTGGCGGGGGGTCTGCCCCGGGGCGAGCATGCGGTCAGCCATTCGAGCGGGCTCCCTTCAGCCGAGAGAGGGGTAAGGCGTAAAGAGGGATATACCGTCCGGCGCGACGGCGCGATTCCCGGGGGGCCGGTCGGACCGGCCCCTCGGGGAATCGACGCTCGTCACCGGACGGCCTCCCGTTGGGGACAAGCCGGACTTCGACTACTTGACCTCGACCTTGGCGCCGATCTCCTCGAACTTCTTCTTGATCGCGGCCGCCTCGTCCTTCGACACGGATTCCTTCAGGACACCCAGGTTCTCGACGAGGTCCTTGGCCTCCTTCAGGCCGAGGGACGAGTTGACCTCGCGAACCGCCTTGATGACGTTGATCTTGTTCGAGCCGGCCTCCTTGAGGGAGACCGTGAACTCCGTCTGCTCCTCGACGGGGGCGGCGGCGGCAGCCGGCGCGGCGGCGGCCGGGGCGGCCATCATCGCGGCCGAGACGCCGAACTTCTCTTCGAGGGCCTTGACGAGGTTGTTGAGCTCGAGGACGGACATCCCCTCGACTTCGGTGACGAACTGCTCGACGGTAAGGGCCATTGCGTTCTCCTTGTCTCTTCGCGCGTACGCGTTGTTGTTGTGAGGTCGCGGGCGGGTCCGGGCCTCAGGCCGCGGCACCCTTCTGCTCGGCAACGGCCGAGATCGTCATCGCCAGCTTGCGCTGCGGGGTCGACAGCGCGACCACGAGGCGGCGCACCGGCGACTGGAGGAGCCCGACGAGACGGGCGAGGAGCTCCGGACGGGTCGGGAGGCTCGCGAGCGCCTCGAGGGCGGAGGCCGGTACCGGCAGGCCCTCGACGAGGGCGGCCTTGACCTTGACCTTCGGGTTCGTCTTGCCGAACTGGTGAAGGACCTTCGCCAGCTGGACGATGTCGGTCGTCGAGTAGGCGACCGCCGTCATGCCGGAGAAGTGCTCGGACAGCGCGCCCATCGGGACGTCCTTGAAGGCGCGCAGGGCGAGCGTGTTCTTGACGACGACGTACTCCGAGCCGGTCGCCCGGATCTGCCGGCGGAGCTCGGTGACGTCGGGGACGTTGATCCCCTGGAAGTCGATGAGGAACGCATGTGGGGCGCGCCCCACGGCGTCCGTCATCCGGGCGATGGCGTCGGTCTTCTCGGCGCGGTTCACGCGGTCCTCCCCACGAGCTTGTCGGCGACCGCCGGGTCGACCGGAACGCTCGGGCCCATGGTCGACCCGAGGAAGATCGACTTCACGTACTTGCCCTTCGCCGCCGCGGGCTTGGCCTTCTGGATCGCCGAGATCAGGGCCTCCGCGTTCTCCACGAGGGCCTTGTCCTCGAACGACATCTTGCCGACCGGGCAGTGGATGATGGCGGTCTTGTCGACCCGGAACTCGATCTTGCCCGCCTTCAGCTCCTTGACGGCCTTGGCGACGTCGAACGTGACCGTTCCGGCCTTCGGGTTCGGCATGAGGCCGCGGGGCCCGAGGACCTTTCCGAGCCTTCCGAGAGACTTCATCATGTCGGGCGTGGCGACGAGAGCCTCGAAATCGAGGTACCCGGCCTGGATCTTCGCGACGAGGTCGTCCCCTCCGACGACGTCGGCGCCGGCGTCCTCGGCCTCGCGGACCTTCTCACCCGACGCGACGACCGCGACGCGAATCTTCGCGCCCGTCCCGTGCGGGAGGACCACGGTGCCACGGACCATCTGGTCGGCGTGCTTGGGGTCGACGCCGAGGCGCAGGGCCACCTCGAGCGTCTCGTTGAATTTTGCGTACGCCGCCGAGCGGACGAGCGCGACGGCCTGCTGGACGTCGTAGAGCTTCGTCCGGTCGACTCGGGCGGCCGCAGCGGTGTACTTCTTGCCTTCCGTCATTTCTCTTCCGCTCTTCCGAGAGCGGCGTCCGTCCAGCGTCCCCGCGAAGAGAAGCCCCGGTGGCACCCCGGGCATCGCGGGACCGCGCGCCGTGAGAGGGTCAGCGCCGGCCCGTACACCGTCTCAATGAGAAACCGTCACGCGACGATTTCGTTCTCCATGTCTTCCCTGGCTCTCGTCAGCCGATGACCTCGATCCCCATGGACCGCGCCGTTCCTGCGACCGACTTCATCGCAGCCTCGACGTCGGCCGCGTTGAGGTCCTGGAACTTGAGCTTCGCGATCTCCTCGACCTGCTTCATCGTGACCTTCCCGACACGGTTCTTGTTCGGGACGCCCGAGCCCTTCTCGACCTTGGCCGCCTTCTTGAGGAGGACCGAGGCCGGGGGGGTCTTCGTGATGAAGGTGTAGGACCGGTCGGAGTAGACCGTCACGACGACCGGGATGATCAGCCCCGCGTCCTTCGCCGTCCTCGCATTGAAGGACTTGCAGAAGTCCATGATGTTGACGCCCTGCGGGCCCAGGGCGGTGCCGACGGGCGGCGCGGGCGTCGCCTTCGCGGCTTCGATCTGGAGCTTGACCATCCCGACGACTTTCTTGGCCATTGTGGGTTCCTTCGATCGGTGGCGGGGCGGGCCCCGCGTTCATGAGGGCGCCGGCGCGCCGGCCCCTGAGGATTTACTGCTTCTGAACCTGGACGAACTCGAGCTCGACCGGGGTCGGCCGGCCGAAGATGGTGACGAGAACCCGGAGGGTCGACCGCTCGACGTTGATCTCCTCGACGTCGCCGGTGAACTCCTTGAACGGACCGTCGACGATCTTCACCTTCTCGCCCCGCTCGTAGGTGTACTTCGGCTTCGGCTTTTCCTTCGACTCGGCCGTGTGGTGGAGGATCGCCTCGACCTCTTCCGGCATCAGCGGCACCGGGCTCTTGGAAGAGCCGCCGACGAAGCCGGTGACCTTCGGGGTGTTCCTCACGAGATGCCACGTCTCGTCCGCCATCTCCATCTGGACGAGGACGTACCCCGGGAAGAACTTGCGCTCGACGTTCCGGCGTTTCCCCGCCTTCATCTCCACGACGGTCTCCTTCGGCACCCGGATCTCGCCGAACTGAGACTCCATGCCCTGGGCCTTGATCCGGTTCGTCAGCTCCTGGACGACCCGGTCCTCGAACCCCGAGTAGGTGTGGACGATGTACCAGTCCATCGACGGCGCCGCGGGAGGGGCGTCGGAGGGGGCCGGGGAGCCGTCGTATTCCGTCATCTCGCGAGGCCTCGGCGGCTCACTGGCCGAAACTGGCGAAGAACCAGTTGATGACCGGCGTGATCGCCGCGTCCACGGTGAAGAGGAACACGCCGACGACGGCGGTGTAGACGATGACGACCGTGGTCGTGCCAACGACCTCGTCCTTGGCCGGCCAGCTGACCTTGCCGACTTCCTTCCGGACGTCGACGAGGAACTCCCTGAAGGTCTTCCACCGCTCGGTGAGGTTCATTCGATCCGTCTTCCTTGCGCCCTCGGCGCCGCGCCGCCCTTTCCGGGGCGTCCGGCCCGCCTCCACGGCGGGAAAAGTGGCAGGGGTGCGGAGACTCGAACTCCGAACCTACGGTTTTGGAGACCGTTGCTCTGCCAATTGAGCTACACCCCTTCGCACGTCCAGGCCCCGGTGGCCCTAGACCTTGCCTTCCTTGTGCGCCGTGTGCTTCCTGCAGAAACGGCAGTACTTGGCGACCTCCAGCTTTTCCTGGTGGGTCTTCTTGTTCTTCGTCGTCGTGTAGTTCCGGCGCTTGCACTCGCCGCACGCCAGGCTGATCAGGTCTCTCGGCATCGCTCTCTCCGCTTCCTCGCCGTCCCCGCGGCCGGTCCCGGCTCCCCTGCTTCTCCGGTCTTCCCGCTTCCCGGAAAGGTCTGGAGCGGGAGACGGGATTCGAACCCGCGACCAACAGCTTGGAAGGCTGTGACTCTACCCCTGAGTTACTCCCGCCGGTGTCCTTCCGGCCCTTCGTCTTCCCTGTCCCAGGCGGGGCCTCGCGCCCGGGAGAGGTTTCTGGAGCCCACGAGCAGATTTGAACTGCTGACCCCGTCCTTACCAAGGACGTGCTCTACCAACTGAGCTACGTGGGCCCGGTCACCGCTGTCTGGTCCGCACCCCTCGAGGGGCCGGAACCGATGTCGGAGTTATTGGTGGGCAGGGAGGGATTTGAACCCCCGTAGCGCCTAAGCGCGGCAGATTTACAGTCTGCTGCCATTAACCACTCGGCCACCTACCCACGTCTTCGTCCGTCTCTGGATTCTCCTTCCCGCGGACCGCCCCGGAGCCGCCTCCGGAGTCGACCGTGGAGCTGGCGATGGGACTTGAACCCGCAACCTGCTGATTACAAATCAGCTGCTCTGCCAGTTGAGCTACGCCAGCCCGTCGCACCCGAGGCCCCGGCCGGACACCCGGCCGAAGCCGAGAGGCGCGAACCGTGGTGTATATCAGCGCCCGGATCTTCCGTCAAGCGATTCTCGTGCCCGAAACGTCTCAGCGGGGAGGGATGGCGGTCCCGTCCCGTCGACCTCATATTCCGGGAGGTTCCACCGGAGGCGGACATGCGAGCTGGCCTCGTCCCCGCGATCGGGGTCGTGGGTGTTCTGGGGGGATTCCCGCTCCCCGCAGCCGACCTCGTCGTCCCCGTCGTCCTCGACGTCCGGTCCCCAGCGGCGCACTACCGCACGGAGCTGACCTTGACGAACCGGGGAAACGCCGCCGTCGAACTCTCCCTCTCGTACCGGGGCTCGCTCGGCGCGGCTTCCGGAATGGTAACCGAGAATCTCCCGGCCGGGACGCAACGGACCCTGCCCGACGTCCTCGGCATCCTGGCTGGACGCGGCGTCGACTTCCCCGGCCTGTCGGAGGGTGCCCCTCACGCCGGAACGCTCCGGGTGACTTTCCCGGACACCGCTGCCGCCATTCTCTCCGCCGTCGCGAGAACCACCAGCCCCACCTTCGCACCCCACCCGGCGGGAGCCTCGGGCCTCGCCTACCTCGCGGTCTCCCCGTCCACGGCGTTCACCGGCCGGGCCGTCGTCCACGGACTCAGGGCGACCGCAGCGGAACGCTCTAACCTCGCCGTCTTCAATCCCGGAACGTCGTTCGTCAGCGTACGGGTCACTGCCGTGAGCGGAACCGGGAACGGCGTCGAAGTGGTTTCTGCCGACGCGCTGAGGCTGGAGGCGGGTGACTGGCGGCAGATCGACGGGATCTTCGCGAAGGCCGGGCTCGTGCAGGGCTGGGCGGTAGTCGAGAGGATCGCAGGAGGGGCTTTCGGCGCCTACGGCGTCGTCAACGACGGCGGTACGAACGATGGCTCGTTCCTGGAGGCGCAGCCGGACACGGCGACGGCGGACTCCGTGACGGTGCCGGCTCTGGTCGAGACGCCGGCCTTTCGAACGGAGCTGGTCCTCGTGAACCGCGGGACGACGGCGGCCACGCTCACCCTCGACTACCGTGAGTCCCTTGCCCCGGCTTTCGGAGCGGGCGGAGCTGCGACTCTGACGCTCGCGCCGCGCGAACAGCGCATCGTCCCGGATGCCCTCTCGCATCTCCGCGCTCTCGGCATCGCCGTCGGACCCGCCGGGGCGGCCTCGTACGCGGGCCGGCTCCGCGTGACGGGCTCCGCCGGGATGGCCGGGCTCTACGCGGGCGCCCGGGTCTCCTCCCTATCACCGGGTGGGGGCGCCTACGGCGTCTTCCTCCCCGGCGTGGCGGAGGGCCATGAGGCGACGGCCGAGGGTGTCGTCACGGGACTCCGGGCCGAGGCGGACGTCCGCTCGAATGTCGCATTCGTCCACGCCGGCGAGACCGGCTCCGGACCCATCACGCTGGAGGTCCAGCTCTTCGACGCCGAGGCCGGCGGCAGCCCGGCGGGCCCCCCCACGACGGTGCGGCTGGACGAGGCCGCCTGGCTTCAGCTGCCCGACCCCCTCCGGCCTCTCGGGGTGAGAAGCGCCTGGGCACGGGTGCGAAGGACCTCCGGAAGCGCGCCCTGGATCGCCTACGGCGTCCTCAACGACGGAGGCATCCCAGGGCAGCGGACGGGGGACGGCGCGTATGTCCCTGCCGTGATCTCCCCCGCAGTGCCGTCCGCGCGCATCTCGCCGGCCGACATCGAGTATCTCGGCGCCTTCAGGTTCCCCGAGGGCGGTCTGAGGCCCCTCACCTTCGAGTACGGCGGAAACGCGATGACGTTCCGACCCGGCGGCGACCCGGCGGGCGGAGCGGACGGCTTTCCCGGCTCGCTCTTCGTCACGGGGCACGACCGAATGCCCTACGGCGAGCTCCCGGACGGGAGCCGCGTCGCCGAGATCGGCATCCCGGCCCCGGTCGTCTCCAGGAACGTCGAGAACCTGCCGCAGGCGCGACTGATCCAGCCGCTGACGGACGTCACGGGCGGACTCTTTGCGGGAATCGACGAGATCCCCCGCCTCGGGATGCAGTACCTCGACCGGCCCGAGACCGGCTCACGCATCCACCTCGCCTGGGGAGAGCACCTTCCGCCTCCCCCGGACCGGCCCACGCACGCCTGGTTCGACCCCGACCTCTCCGCCCCGCGGCCCAGGGGAGCCTGGTTCCTCGGCGGCCTCTCACCCTACGCCGTCAACGGGTACATGCTCGAGATCCCGGAGGCCTGGGCGAACGCGCACACTGCCGGCCGGGTCCTCGGCACGGGCCGCTACCGCGACGGCGGACTCGCCGGAATGGGTCCGGCGCTCTTCGCCTACCGGCCCTGGCTCGACGCGGCGGGAACGCCCCCTGCCGCCGGAGCGACCCTTCCTGCGACGACGCTTCTCCTCTACGCCTCCGCCCTCGACTCCGAACGCATCGAGCGGTGCCTTGCTGGAACGCAGCACGCCGACACGTGGGAAGGAGCGGCGTTCCTCACGACCGCGTCCGGGAGGTCGGCGGTCCTCTTCGCCGGGACGAAGGGTGTCGGCGACCGTTTCTGGTATGGCTTCCTGAACCCGGCCGGACCGGACCGGCCCTGCGTGGCCGGGGACTTCGTGAACGAGTACACGACCTGCCGGATGGCCGACGGAACTCCATGCCCGGCCGCGGAGGTGGTCGAGTGCGCGGGGCACACTTCGAGCCGTGGCTGGTGGAGCAGCCGTTTCGCCGGGCGTCTCCTCTTCTACGACCCGGACGACCTCGCCCGCGTCGCGTCCGGGACGTTGGAGCCCTGGGCGCCACAGCCCTACGGGTTCCTCGACGTCGACCCGCACCTCTTCCTGAACCCGTCGCGCGTCGACGTCGAGGAGGTCGGCCCGGGAGTCCAGCAGCGGTTCCGCCTCGGCGACGTCACGTTCGACCGGCAGAACGGCCTTCTCTACCTGATCGAGCTCTTCGCGGACGAGGCGAGGCCCGTCATCCACGTGTTCCGTGTGCGGTGACCCTCGCCGAGGCCGGTGGCGGCGCGTTCGGAGTGCGCCGGCGTCCGCCGGTCAGGCCGGCCGCTTCGACCGTCGCTGGCGTAGGGACTCGAAGAGGAGGATGGCCGCCGAGACCCCGACGTTCATCGAGCCGGCTCCCTCGGCCATCGGGATCGCGACGAGCCGGTCGCACGTCTCTCGCGTCAGCCGCCGGAGGCCCGGGCCCTCGGCGCCGAGGCAGAAGATGACGTCACCGGTCAGATCGACGTCCCAGAGCGGTTCGCCTTCCGGCGAGGCGCCGTAGACCCAGAAGCGGTCGTTCTTCACGTCCCCGAGAAAGCGCGCCGCGTTCCCGACGCGTGCGACCTTCACCCTCTCGAGCGCCCCGGCGGCGGCCTTCGAGACCGACTCGTTCAGGCCGGCGGAGTGCCGCTCGGGCAGGACGACGGAGGCCCCCGCCGCGGCGGCCGTCCGGAGGATCGAGCCGAGGTTTCCCGGGTCGGTCACCTCGTCGAGGAAGAGGACGAGCCGGCTGCCCGGCTCGCCGCCGAGGACCTCCTCGATCGGGTCGTACTCCCGCGTCGCCACCCGGGCCGCGACGCCGTTGTGCGCCTTCCCCGCCGTCCTGTCGAGCTCCTCGCGGGGAACGACCCTGACGGGAATTCCCTTCTCGCGCGCCGATCGCTCCAGCTCCCGGACCCGGGCGTCACGGCGGCCTTCCTGAAGGAGGAGCGCCTCGATCGCCTCCGGGCGCTCGGCGAGGGCGGCCAGGACCGGGTGAAAGCCCGCGACGATCATCGACCGTCCACCAGGACGACGGCCGATGCGAAGACCCCTTCGCCCCGCCCGAAGCCGGTCATGCCGTTGCCGCTCGACGCTTTGACGGAGACGCGTTCGAGGGGGATGCCGAGGAGGGCGGCAATCGTCTCGCGCATGGCGTCGCGGTACGGCCCGACGCGGGGGCGCTCGGCGATCAGCGTGACGTCGACGTTCAGGACCTGCGGGCGCCCCGCCCTCTCGAGAGCCTCCGTGACGAAACGGGAGGAGGACGCGTCCTTCCACTCCGGGGCCGTCGTCCCGAAGACGCTCCCGAGATCTCCCGCGGCAGCAGTCCCGAGGAGGGCGTCCGCGAGGGCGTGGAGGACGACGTCGCCGTCGGAATGCCCCTCGGGCCCGGCGTCGGACGGGATCTCGACTCCCCCGAGAACGCAGCGGCGCCCCGGAACGAGGGGATGGGCGTCGAGCCCCTGGCCGATCCGAAGGCTCACGGTCTTCCCTCCGCCGCGAGCCACGCCTCGGCCCGGGCCAGGTCTTCGGGGTAGGTGATCTTCACGTTCCAGCGGGACGTGACGACCGTCCGCACGACGACACCGCGCCGCTCGAGAAGCTCGACGTCGTCGGTGGCGTCGGCGAGACCGGCGTCGACCGCCTCGCGAAGAAGACCGGCGCGCATGACCTGGGGCGTCGCAGCGGCGAAGAGGTCGTGGCGCGGGACCGTCTCGACGACGACACCATCCTTCACCCGCTTCACCGTGTCGGTGACCGGGCTCCCGGCGAGGGCGGCCCCGTGCTCCGCCGCGGCTGCGACGACGGCCGCGACGTCGGCGGGGTCGACGAGCGGCCGGGCGGCATCGTGGATGCAGAGGAGGTCGTCGTCTCCGGCGGCCGAGGCGCGCCAGGCGGCAACGACCGAGTCGCGGCGCGTCTCGCCGCCCTGCGTCGTCTCCACGGGCATCGCAGCGAATCCCGCGAGGGCTTCCGCGAAGGCCGCCTCGCTCCCCGGCGAGACCGCGACGACGGCCCGGTCGACCCTTCCGGACGCCGCGAGCCGCTCGAGGGCGTGGATGAGGAAGGGCTTCCCCGCGAGCCGAACGAGGGCCTTCGGCCCCGCGTCGTGAAACCGGGCCCCGAGGCCCGCCGCCGGGATCAGCGCGACGACGGTCACGCTACCGCGCGAGAATGTCGGTTTCCTTGGCCTTGACGACGGCGTCGACCTCGGCCACGTACCGGTCGGTCAGCTTCTGGATCTCGTCGAGGCCGCGCTTCTCCTCATCGGCCGAGATCGTCGAAGCCTTTCCTTCCTTCTTGACCTTGTCGTTGGCCTCGTGCCGATGGTGGCGGATCTCCACCTTCGCCTGCTCGGCCAGCGTGTGGGCCTTCTTCACGATCTCCTTGCGCCGTTCCTCCGTCGGGGAGGGGACCGGCACGCGGACGACGCGGCCGTCGGAACTCGGGTTCAGGCCCAGGTCGCTGGTGCGGATCGTCTTCTCGATGACAGGGCAGAGCTGGGCCTCCCAGGGCTGGATCAGGATGAGGGTCGCGTCGGGCGTCGACAGGTTGGCGACCTGGTTGAGCGGCGTCGGCGTGCCGTAGTACTCGACGTGGACGCCCTCGAGCAGGGCGACGGAGGCACGGCCCGTCCGAAGGTGCTTCAGCTCCGCTTTGAGCGCGTCGATGGAGACCACCATGCGGCGCTCGGTTTCCTTCCGGATCTCGGCGAGGGGCATCGGCTCTCTCCTCTCTCTTACAGCTGCTGTTCAGTTTGCGGGTTCGCCCGCGTCGACGGTAGAGCCGATCGGCTCGCCCGTGACGACCCTCTGGATGTTCCCGGGGACGAGGAGGTTGAAGACGCGGATCGGGATGCGGCTCTCGCGGCAGAGGGCGATGGAGGCCGCGTCCATCACGGCGAGCCGCCTCTCGAGGACCTCCTGGTAGGTGACGTGCGGGAGGAGGACGGCGGACGGGTCCTTCTTCGGGTCGGCGGTGTAGATGCCGTCGACCTTCGTCCCCTTGAGGATCGCGTCCGCGCGCAGCTCGCTCGCGCGGAGTGCGGCGGCCGAGTCCGTCGTGAAGAAGGGGTTTCCGGTGCCGCCCGCGAGGATGACCGCGCGCCCCTTGTCGAGGTGACGGTCGGCGCGGCGGCGGATGAAGGGCTCGGCGACGGAGCGGACCTCGAACGCCGTCATGACTCTGGTTGGCACGCCCCGTCGCTCGGTGGCGTCCTGGAGCGCGAGGGCGTTGATGACGGTGGCGAGCATCCCCATGTTGTCGCCCGTGACCCGGTCGATGCCCTGCGTGGCGGCCGAAACGCCGCGGATGATGTTCCCGCCGCCGATGACGACGGCGAGCTGCACGCCCATCCGTGCCACGGCGGCCACCTCGTCGGCAATGCGGGCCACCATCGCCGGCTCGATGCCGAAGGGCTGCCCTCCGAGGAGGGCTTCCCCGGAGAGCTTGAGGAGGACCCGGCGGTAGACCGGCTGGCCCGTCTCGGTGCCCATCGGCTCGCCTGCGCTACTTCGTCAGCTCGGCGACCTCGGCGGCGAGGTCGGTCTGCTTCTTCTCGACCCCTTCACCCACCTTGTAGCGGACGAAGCGGACGACGCGGGCGTCCTTGCCGGCGCGCTCGGCGATGACCTGGGAGACCTTCTTCGTGTCGTCCTTGACGAACGTCTGGTCGACGAGGACGACCTCGCCGTACCACTTGCCGATCATCCCCTCGACCATCTTCTCGGCGACGGCCTCGGGCTTGCCGGCAGCGACGGCCTTGGCCTTGGCGACCTCGCGCTCGTCGGCGAGGGCCTTGGCCGGGACCTCCTCGCGGACGGCGTACAGCGGCGTGAGCGCGGCGACCTGCATCGCGAGGTCGCGGCCGAGCTCGGCGTCGCACCCCTTCGTCTCGACGACGACGACGGTCTTGTCGCCGGGGTGGGCGTAGAGCGCGAGGGCATTCCCCTCGCCCGCGACGATGCGGGCGTAGCGGCGGAGCTGGGTGTTCTCGCCGGTCTTCGCCGTGGCGGCCTGGAGCCATTCGGTGATCGTGCCGGACGCGCCGGCGAGCGTCGCCGGAGCCGTCATGGCCCGGAGCGCCTCGGCGTTCCCGTCGGTCGTGTCGCCGAAGGAGGCGTCGCCGGCGACCCAGGCGGCGAGGGCCGTCCGGGCGGCCTTGAACTCGTCCGTCTTGGCGACGAAGTCGGTCTCGCAGTTCAGCTCGACGAACGCGGCGACCGTGCCATCGCACGCGTAGCCGACGAGGCCCTCGGCAGCGACGCGGCCGGCCTTCTTGGCGGCGGCGGCGAGTCCCTTCTTCCGGAGGGACAGCTCGGCCTCTTCGAGGCTCCCGTTCGCCTCGGCCAGGGCCGACTTGCAGTCGAGGATGCCGGCTCCGGTCTTCTCCCGGAGCTCCTTGATCATGGCGGTGGTGATCTCCATCGGACTCTCCCGTCGCGCGGACGTCCGCCGCGCGCGCTTTCTCGTCGTGTTGCGTGCGCCCGGCGCTCCGGACGCGAAAAGGGCCGGCGGGAGCGCGCCTTCGCGACTCCCGCCGGCCCGGCTCGATCAGGTCAGGTCGAGGGTCAGGCCTGGGCCGGCGCGGAGTCCTTCGCGACGATCGCCTCGGCGACGGTCGCGCCCTCCGCCACGAAGTTCGCGGGCATCGGCTCGTCGTCGGCTTCCGCCGCCTTCCCGACGAACCGCTCCTCCTGGGCGTGCAGGCCCTCGAGGACGGCGTCGGCGATCTTGCCCGTGAAGAGCTTGATCGCGCGGATCGCGTCGTCGTTGCCGGGCACGACGTGGGTGATCGGGTCGGGATCGCAGTTCGTGTCGACGATGCCGACGATCGGGATGCCGAGCTTGTTCGCCTCCTGCACCGCGATCGCCTCCTTCTTCGGGTCGATCACGAAGAGGAGATCCGGCAGCTCTTCCATCTCGGTGATGCCGGAGAGGTTCTTGGCGAGCTTCGCCTTCTCGCGCTCGAGCCGGATCCGCTCCTTCTTCGTGAGGATGGCGTCCGAGGTCTCGCCGAGCATGCCCTCGACTTCCTTGAGGCGCATGACCGACTTGCGGATCGTCACGAAGTTCGTGAGGGTGCCACCGAGCCAGCGGTTGTTCACGAAGAACATCCCGCAGCGGTTCGCCTCCTCGTAGATGGCGTCCTGGGCCTGCCGCTTGGTCCCGACGAAGAGGACGTTCTTGCCCTGGGAGGCCGCTTCCGTGACGTAGGCGGCCGCCTCGCGGAAGCACTTGAGCGTCTTCTGCAGGTCGATGATGTAGATGCCGTTGCGCTTCCCGAAGATGTACTTCTTCATCTTCGGGTTCCAGCGCTTGGTCTGGTGCCCGAAGTGGACGCCCGCCTCGAGGAGCTCCTTCATCGTGATCTGGCTCATGGCTACCTCTTCGAGAACTGGAACCGGGCGCGGGCGCCGCGCTGGCCGTACTTCTTCCGCTCCTTCATCCGCGAGTCGCGCACGAGGAGACCCGCCTTCTTCAGCGCCGGCCGAAGCTCGAGGTTGAAGAGGAGAAGGGCGCGCGAGACGCCGTGGCGGATCGCGCCCGCCTGGCCCGCGCTGCCACCGCCCGCGACGCGGGCGATGATGTCGAACTTCTCGGTCGACTCCGTCAGCTGGAGGGGCTGGCGGATGACCATCTTCAGCACGTCATTCGGGAAGTACTGGTCGAACGGGCGGTCGTTGACGACGAACACGCCGCTTCCCGGACGGAGGTAGACGCGGGCGACCGCCTCCTTCCGCCGGCCGATCGCGTGGTACTGCAGGTTGCTCACGATCTCTCCTCCGGCCTCACAGCGGCTTCGGGGCCTGGGCCACGTGCGGGTGACTGGGCCCCGCGTAGACCTTCAGCTTCTTGAACATCTTCTTGCCGAGCTTCGTCTTCGGAAGCATCCCGCGGACGGCTTCCTCCACGAGCTTCTCCGGACGGGTCGCGCGGAGCTTGTCCGCGCTCGTCGTCTTGAGGCCGCCCGGGAAACCGGTGTGGTGCCGGTACAGCTTGGCGGTTTCCTTGACGCCGGTCAGCGCCACCTTTTCCGCGTTCACGACGACGACGAAATCGCCCGTGTCGAGAAACGGCGTGTAGGTCGGCTTCGACTTGCCCGTCAGGTGCATGGCAATGACCGTTGCGATGCGGCCCAGGACCTTGCCGTCGGCATCGACGACGATCCAGCGCCGCGGGAGCTCGTTCATCTTGGGGAGAGGCGTTCGGGAACTCACGGAAACTCAGCTCTCCGGTCGGGGTTTCGCGAAGCGCGCGCCGCGCCACGCTTCTCGTCTCGGTAGTACAGGACCCGGCCGGGCACTGAGAAAGACCGGGCTCCCGGTGGAGGACGCTCCTTGCGCAAGTGCACTCTCGCGCAGGGCCGGGAAACATACGACGCCCCTCGCAGCCTGTCAAGCGAAACCCGGAATGGAACCCGGAGAGCCGGGCGGCGGCTCCCGGAACCCGGACTTCTTTTCGGCTCGAGAGGGGACCCGGAGCCGTGCCGGAGGCTTTACGGACCGTTCCGTGAAGGCTACCGTGCCGGCCCGTGAACGAGGCTCCCCCGCCCGGAATCGACAAGGCCGCGGGAAAGATCCAGGCGATGTTCTCCCGAATCGCCCCCCGGTACGACCTCCTCAACAGGCTCCTGTCGGGCGGAACCGACGTCGCCTGGAGAAGGGAGGCCGCGCGGCTCCTCGCTCCCCTCCCCGGGGAGGTCCACCTCGATCTCTGCTCGGGAACCGGCGACCTCGCCCTCGCGGTGGCGAAGCGAAGCGGCGGGCGGGCGCGGGTCGTTGCGGCCGACTTCACCTTCGAGATGCTCGCCATCGGCCAGGAGAAGTTCCGCCGCCGGGGCGTCCCGATTCCCGAAGCGGGGGCGGACGGCCTGCGCCTCCCGTTCCCGGACGCCACCTTCGACGGTGCGACCGCCGCCTTCGGCGTCCGCAACTTCGAAGACCTCGACCGCGGGCTCCGCGAGCTCTGCCGGGTCCTGAAGCCCGGGGGACGGCTCGTCGTCCTCGAGTTCACGCCGGAGCCGACCGGCCCCCTGGCTCCCCTCGTCCGTTTCCACGTGAGGACACTCGTCCCGTTCCTCGGCCGGCTCGTCTCCAGGGACGGCTCCGCCTACCAGTACCTCCCCGACTCCGTCGGCCGCTGGCCAGCTCCCGAAGCCCTCACGGAGAGGATGCGATCCGCCGGGTTCGCCGCCGTCGACGTCCGACTCCTTTCATTCGGTATCGCCGCCGCCCACGTGGCGCGGAAAGGAACCCCATGACCGCCACGATCCTCGACGGCGCGAAGGTCGCCGCCGACATCCGCCGCGAGACGGCCGACGCCGCCGCAGCCCTCGCCTCCCGGGGCTTCGTCCCCGGCCTCTGCGTCATCGTCGCCGGCGACGACCCCGCGAGCCAGGTCTACGTCAGGAACAAGGAGAAGAGCGCGCGGGAGGCCGGGATTCGGGCCGAGACGCTCCGGTTCCCCGCCACCGTCACGGAGGCGATGCTCCTCGCCGAGATCGGCCGCCTGAACGCCGACGAGGAGGTCGACGGAATTCTCGTCCAGCTGCCGCTCCCCGGCGGCATCCAGTCGTCGCGAATCCTGGAGGCCATAGACCCGGCGAAGGACGTGGACGGCTTCCACCCCGTCAACGTCGGCCGCCTCGTCCAGGGCAAGCGGGCCCCCGTCCCCTGCACCCCCGCCGGGATCATGGAGCTCCTCCGCCGCGAGGACGTGCCGCTGAGAGGGGTCCGCGCCGTCGTCCTCGGCCGGAGCGACATCGTCGGAAAGCCGATGGCGACCCTCCTGACGAAGGCCGACGCCACCGTCACCGTCGCCCACTCGAAGACCCGCGACCTCCCGGCCATCTGTCGCGAGGCGGACCTCCTCGTCGCCGCGATTGGCCGGCCGGCGTTCGTCACGGCCGCGTTCATCCGGCCGGGAGCCGTCGTCGTCGACGTGGGAATCAACCGGATCGCCACCGCCGCCGAGGTCGCCCGCTGCTTCCCCGGCGACGAGGCGAAGACCGAGGCGTTCGCGGCGAAGGGGTCGCTCCTCGTCGGCGACGTCCACCCCGTCGACGTGAAGGAGCGCGCCTCGCGCTACACCCCCGTCCCGGGCGGGGTCGGGCCGCTCACGATCGCGCTCCTCCTCTCGAACACCGTCGACCTCTGCCGCGCCCGCCGCAGGCTCTGAAGATGCGCCGCGTCGGCCTCACCGGCGGGATCGCCTCCGGCAAGAGCGCCGTCGCCGCGCGCTGGCGCGAGCTGGGGATTCCCGTCCTCGACGCCGACCGCCTCGTCCATGCCCTCTACGAGCCCGGAAGCGCGGGGGCCGCCGCCATCGCCGACGAGTTCGGGCAGGAGGTCCTCGACCAGCGAGGCGCCGTCGACCGCCCGCGCCTCGCGGCCCTCGTCTTCGGCGACCCCGCGTCCGTCGCGCGCCTGAACGGCCGCATCCACCCCCTCGTGAGGGTCGAGACCGAACGCTGGCTCGCCGAGCGGGAGGCCGAAGGCCACACCGCCGCCGTAGTGGAGGCGACGCTCCTCGTCGAGAACGGCGGCCGGGAGCGCTTCGACCACCTCGTCGCCGTGTCGGCCCCCGAGGAGGTCCGCCTCTCCCGCGTCCTCGCCCGCGACCCGGCGTCGACGCGCGAGGCCGTCCGCGCCCGGATGAGCGCCCAGCTCTCCGACGAGGTCCGTAACGCAGTCTGCGACGACGTCCTCGTCAGCGACGGGTCCGTCGAGGAACTGCGCGGGAAGGCAGACGCACTCGCCGCGCGTCTGGTGTCGAGGGCACCGGACGAGGGCGCGAGCCCCGGCGCCGACGGCCACGACCCCTCGCCGACTCACGGAAAACGGACCTGACCCCTATCCCCGCGCCGTCCGACGTGACGGCTACTCGCCCGGAGCGAGGAGAGCCGCGAGCTCCGCGAACGCCTTCGCCCGGTGCGAGCGCGCGTTCTTCTCCTCGACGCTCATCTCGGCGAACGTCCTCGTCTCGCCCGCGGGAATGAAGATCACGTCCCAGCCGAAACCGTTCGCGCCGCGGGGCTCGGGGGCGAGCGTCCCCGCGACGCGGCCCTCGGCGACGACGACGTCCGCCGGGGAGGCTCCCGGCCAGGCAAGGCCCAGGTTCGAGACGGCCTCGGCGCGCGGATCGCCCCAGGCATGTGCGAGGCGCGCGAAGCCGGCTTCTCCCACCGCTCCGACCGCGTACTTCGTGAGCGGTCCGGGGTAGCCCTTCCAGGCCGGGAGGGAGAGGCCCGAGTCCTCGACGAGGACCGGGACGCCGAGCTCTCCACGGCCGCGAGAGCCTTGGCCGTGACGACCTCGGCGAAGTCGAGGGACTGGATCTCGGGGATCTCGAGCGCGCGGGCCGTCACGGGCCTCCCGAGGAACGCCGCCGCCTCGCGCGCCTTCCCCGCGTTCGAGGTGAGGAAGACGAGACTGTCGAGGGACGGGCGCATTCAGCGTGGCGCGGGGAGCGGGACGCCGCGAGCGTCGAGCCGGACCCGGTAGCACGGGAGACCGCGCGAGAGCCCCTTGAGCTTCACGTCGCCGAGCGGCTCGTACGAGAAGTCGTCCGACGTCAGGCGGGCGGTCTCCTCGCCGACGGCGACCTCGTTCGGGCCGGCGACGTACTCCTCGATCCGGGCGGCGACGTTCACGGTGTTGCCCAGGACGGTGTAGTCGACGCGCTGGGCCGAGCCGATGTCGCCGACGACCGCGTTCCCCGTGTTGACGCCGATCCGCACGCCCACCGGCGGCTCGCCCCGGGCGACCCGCTCGAGGTTCCACGCCTTGACGTTCTCGACGAGCTTGCAGGCGGCGGAGACGGCCCTGCGGGCGTGGTCGGGCTGGACGATCGGCGCGCCGAAGAAGGCCATGACGGCATCGCCGATGAACTTGTCGAGGGTGCCCCCCTCCGCGAAGATGGCGTCCGCCGCGAAGGTGAAGAACGTCGAGAGGAACCGCGAGAGCGCGTCGGGGTCCATTCCCTCGGCCGCGCTCGTGAAGCCGACGATGTCGGCGAAGAAGACCGAGACGTTCCGGGTCCTCACGCGGTCGATGACGCCGCTCGCGTCGGAGGCGATCTCCTCGACGACGCCGGGCGAGTGGTAGCGCGAGAGGCGCTCCCTGATCCGCTCTTCCTTCTCGATCCGCCTCTGCAGGCGCGCCCGCTCGATGGCGACGGCGGCGAAGTTCCCGAGCGCGGTCAGGAGGTCGAGGTCGTCCGCGGTGAAGGACCCGGCCCGGAGCGGCGTGTCGACGTGCAGGGCGCCGATGACGCGGTCCTGGTTCCAGAGCGGGACGCACATCGCCGAGCGGATCTGCTGGATCCGGATCGACTGTCCCGCCTCGAACCGGCCATCGGCGAGGGCGTCGGACGTGAGGACGGCGACCCGGTTCTGGATCACCGATTCGACGATCGTGTGGGAGAAGGTCTCCCCCGCGTCACCCGACTCCTTCCCGCGCTGGCGCGAGAGCATCGGGACGAGCCGGCCCTCGTCTCCGACGAGGACGACGACGGCGCGGTCGACCGGGAGGTGCTCGAAGAGGAGGTCGACGACGCGCCCCAGGATCTCCTGGACCTCGCGGGCGAGGATGAGCGTCTTGGCGACCTGGACGAGGATCTCGAAGATCTTGCTCCGGGCCACGGCCGAGGTCGAGCGCTTGCCCGACTGCGTCAGGGGCTCGCCCTCGTCCTCCGGAACGTAGTCCTCGAGGTGGAAGTCGCGGTTGAAGTCGGCGATCGACCGGACGAAGGTGGAGGACGACTCCCCGACGGGCTGCACCGGCGCCTTCGGCCTCACGACGGGCGCTTCCTCCCGAACGGTGAGGGAGAACGTCCCGACCGTCAGGACGTCGCCCGGCGCGATCGGCGAGGAGGCGACGAAACGCCCGTTGACCTTCACGCCATTGGTCGAGTTCTGGTCGACGATGATCCAGCGCTCGTTCTCCCGCCGGATGACCGCGTGGCGGCGGGAGACCGAGAAATCGTTCAGGACGATCTCGTTCTCGCTCGACCGCCCGAGAAAGACCTCCGGACCCGTGATCCGGTAGCGCTGGGGTCGACCCTCGACCTCGTAGACGAGCTCGTACATGAGGGTTGCACAAGGATTATAGGGGCCGCGGCCCGGCCCCGTCGTCAGGGTGCCGCGGGCGTGAAGCGGACCCGGACCGTCTTCACGACGGCGATAGGGCGCCCGTCGAGCCGGGCGGGGGTGTAGACCCATCGGCGGACGGCATCGGTGGCCGCGGTCGTGAGCCCCATCGGGGCTTCCTCCACCGCGAAGACGCTGCCGATCGTCCCGTCGCGCTCCACGACGATCTGAAGGACGACCTCTCCACCGATCCCGGCTTTCCGGGCCACGGAAGGGTACTGCGGCTCGACGCGCCTCTTCAGGACCGGAGGCTCCGCCCCGAAGGGGAGCGACGCGTAGGGCTCGGCCGACTCGGCCTCCGCCTCTTCCGGGCTCGCCCCGCCGCCGGCCCCGGCGGTCGCGCCGCTGCCCGGGACCGGGGAATCCGGCGGTTCGACGGGTGCGGGCCGAGGCATCGCCGGCGTCGGACGGGGCGGTGCGAGGTACCGGACGGCGTGCGCGGGGACGAAGGCCAGGTCGATACCGAGGAGCCGCACCCCGAGAAAGTCGTGCTCGGCGAGGACGACCTCGACCGGGTCACCGTCCTCCAGCTCTCCCCAGCGCGCCGCGCCATAGTCGGGCGCGAGGTAGACGGGACAGGGCGAGACGATCCGGCCTCCGACGGTCGCGAAGCCGGCCACGGCCTTCGTTCGGCGTTCGCGCGCCTGCTGCTCCGGCGAGGTCTCGAAGGTGCCTGCCTCGAGCCACCCTTCCCGACCGCCCTTCGCGACGACGCGCGCGAAGGCCCCTTCGACCGCCTCGAGCCGCACCTGGGAGCCGCGGGGCAGGAGCGTCACGATGGCGCCCTTCGCCTGTGGCTCGGCGCGCAGCGGTACACGGGAGAGGGATACGAATGCGGCCCCGCCCGAGGCCGGCATCGGGTCCGGCCCCGCCTCGTTCCCGCCGCCGCAGGCGGCGAGGGACGCCGCGAGGAAGACCACGGCGGCGCCGGAGGCGCCCGGGGAGGCGCGGTGTGTCAGGGAAGCCGCTCCCTGACGAGGGGCATCGTCATGCAGTGCGGGCCGCCGCGGGCCCGCGTCAGCTCGGTCGTCGAGAGCTGGATGGCGTACTTGCGACCGCCCTTCGGCTCGACCTCCCGGCGGCCGAGAAGGAGGTCCTCGTCCCGAACGATCTCGTAGCCGTGCCGGTCGAGCTCGTCGGCGGTCCGCTCGTTCCGGTCGTAGCCGATGATGATCCCGGGCGCGACGGCGAAGACGTTCGCCCCGTCCGTCCACTGCTCGCGCTGCTCGGCAATCGGGTCGCTCCCCCCGCAGGGAATCGGTTCGAGGTCGAGCCCCCGCTTCTTGAGGGCCGAAAGGAAGTCTTTCTCGGCCGTCCAGGTGATCTCGTCGTGCGTCAGGTCGATCGAGTAGACGTCGGCCTCCTCGGCCCCGCCCGCCACGACCATCGGCGCGTAGCAGAGGCACTCGGACTCGGACGCCTGGGTGAAGATCGTGTCGAGGTGCATGAACGACCGCTCGTGCGGGATCGCCATGACGACGATGTGGCGCACCTCGGACCCGGCCTTCTTCAGCGCCGCCGAAAGCCGTTCGATCGTCGTCTCCTCGGTCCTCTCCGAGTACCCGATGGCGAGGAGGTCCTCGCGCAGGACGAGGACGTCCCCCCCCTCGATGTGCGGCCGCATCCTCGCGGTGGAGACGTTCTTGCCCCAGGCGGCCCGGAACTCGTGGAACCAGAAGATCCCGTCGGGACGGGCGAATCGGGGGTGATGCTCGAAAACGGCGCCGGAGACGAGGGGCTCCCGGAGCCGGGCGGGGGTGGCCATCGACCCGCGGACGAGGCGGTCGCCGACCGGGATGACCGGATCGCGCTGGAAGAAATAGTTCGGGACCGGCGGCAGGAGAAAGAGGGAGTCGATCGAGCCGGTGATCTCCGGGTGCGGCTGCTCCAGACCCTCCACCAGGGCCGCCGCCAACGTCTCCGCGTCGAGGTCGGCCAGGCGCTCGAGGACGGGGGCCGGCAGCCGGAGGGTCGCAGAGAGATCGTCGAGGACGAGCTTCCGGCGACCCGGGTCGGCGAGGACCTCTTCCAGCAGATCCTGCACCTCGAGGACCTCCGCGAAGAGTCGCAGGACCTGCTGGAACCTTCGATGTTCCTCTCGCGCCCGGGCGCCGTGCAGAATGTCGTCGAAAAGAAGATCCTGCATCATCCCCGGGGTCATCCGGTCGATTTCCCGGCCGGGCTGATGGACGACGACGGACCTGAGACGACCGATTTCGGAATGGACGGCGATCGGCATGCTGGAACCCCCGTGGCGGCCGCGGGAGAATAGCAAGCGGAGACGAAGATGAGCGAGGAAGTCGAGTTCGTCATCTGCAACAACTGCGAAACCCCCTGCTACTCCTTCGAGCTGGACCGGAAGGGGAACGTCGCGAACGGCTTCTGCGCGCTCTGCGGCGCCGACGAGGCGAAGGACTTCCGGCTTCCCGAGGTCGAGGACATCGAGGAACAGGATTGAACGCCGACGCGTACGAGAACCCCCTGACGGGGCGCTACGCCTCGACGGAGATGTCGGCTCTCTTCTCGGCGCGCCACAAGTTCGCCCCGTGGCGACGCCTCTGGCTCTGGCTCGCCGAGGCGGAGAGGGAGCTGGGCCTGCCGATCCCCGAGGCCGCGATCACCGCCTTCCGGGAGCACCTCGTTCCGACCGACGGCGAGCTCGAGGCGGCCGACCGGTACGAGCGCGACACGAAGCACGACGTGATGGCGCAGATCCACGCCCTCGGCGACGTGGCGCCGGAGGCGCGCCCCTACATCCACCTCGGCGCGACGTCGGCTTTCGTCGGCGACAACGCCGACCTCCTCGTCCTGCGCGACGCGCTCGGGCTCGTGCAGAGGCGCGCCGTGCGCGTCATCGCCCGGCTCGCGGCCTTCGCGCGCGAGCAGAAGGACGTCGCCTGCGTCGGCTACACCCACTTCCAGGCGGCCCAGCCGACGACCGTCGGCAAGCGCGCCTGCCTCTGGATCCAGGACCTCGTCCTCGACGTCCACGAGCTCTCGCGGCGCGGGGACGAGCTGAAGTTCCTCGGGTGCAAGGGCGCGACGGGCACGCAGGCGTCCTTCGTCATGCTCTTCGGGGGCGACGCCAGGAAGGCCGACCTCCTCGACCGGAAAGTCGCCGAGAAGGCGGGCTTCCCGAATCGGCTCCTCATCTCGGGGCAGACCTACACCCGCAAGCAGGACGCCTTCGTCCTCTCCGCCCTCTCCGGAGTCGCCGCCTCCGCCTCGAAGTTCGCCCACGACCTGAGGCTCCTGCAGCACATGAAGGAGGTCGAGGAGCCGTTCGGTTCGAGGCAGGTCGGATCGTCGGCCATGCCCTACAAGAGGAACCCCATGAAGTGCGAGCGGATGAACGCCCTCTCGCGCTGGATCCTCACGACGGCCGAGAACGGCAGCTGGACGCACGCGACGCAGTGGCTCGAGCGGACCCTCGACGATTCCGCGAACCGGCGACTCGCCCTCGCCGAAACGTTCCTCGCCGCCGACGCCCTCCTCATTCTCTGGGAGGCGGTCGCCTCGGGTCTCGTCGTCCACCCGGAGGTCGTCCGCCGAAGGCTCGCCGAAGAGCTCCCGTTCCTGGCGACGGAGAACGTCCTGATGGCCGCCACGAAAAAGGGGGGAGACCGGCAGGCGCTGCACGAACGGATCCGGGTCTACGCCCAGGCCGCCGGCGACCGCCTGAAGGCGGAAGGGGGCGAGAACGACCTCCTCGACCGGATCGCCGCCGACGCGCTCTTTCGCCTCTCGCGCGAGGAGGTCGCCGCCGCCGCGGACCCACGCATCTTCGTCGGCCGCGCGCCCGAGCAGGTCGAGGAGTTCCTCGCGGCCGAGGTCGACCCGCTCCTGGCCGCTCACGCCGCGGCTCTCTCGGACGCTCCCGTCGAGGTGAAGGTCTGAGACCCGGGCAGCGACGAGCGCCCGTCCTCCGGGTCGCGGCGCTCCTCCTGGCCTCGGCGCTCCTCTCCTCCTGCTCCCCGCGACCCGCAGTGAGGGGAGCGGACGACTTGAAGGGGGAAGGGGTCGAACGGGGCCTCGCCTCCTGGTACGGGGCCGACTTCGCGGGGCTGCCGACGGCGAGCGGGGAGACCTTCGAGCCGGGCCGCGTCTCGGCCGCACACAGGGCGCTGCCGCTCGGGACCGTCGTCGACGTGACGAACGAGAAGAACGGGCGAACGGTGAGGGTACGGATCAACGACCGGGGCCCATTCATCGCCGGGCGGATCGTCGACCTCTCGCGCGCTGCCGCCGAGGAGATCGGAGCCGTCAGCGACGGGGTCGTCCCCGTGACGCTCACCGTCGTCTCGCTCGGGCCGGGACGGCGAACCACCCCGGGCCGGAAGGGACCGGGAGACGAAGCTGCCGTGACCTCCTGGGCCGTCCAGGCCGGCGCCTTCGCGAGCGAGGAGAACGCCGCACGGTTGAAGGAACGCCTCGCCGAACGCTACCCTCAGCCCTGGCTCGAGCCGTTCGACGGGTTGACGCGAGTGAAGTTCGGCCCCTACCCGTCTCGCGACGAGGCCGAGGCGGCCCGCGACACCCTCGCGGAGCTCGGCCTCGCCGGCATCGTCGTACCCAATCGCTGACCGTCAGCCCAGGAGCGGCTCGATCTCGGCGCCCGCCTCGATGTCGAACGGCGCCGTCCCGCGCTTGAAGACGCGCGCACCCTTCTCGCCCAGGAGCTGCGTCACGCCGTTCTCGACACGGAGGTAGGCCGACTCGCGCAGCCCGAGCACCGGCACCGGGCTCTCCTCGAGGTACTGCAGGAGGCGCTCCTCCCGGGTCTCCCCCTTGTGGGTCGAGGCCGGGTCCGGGTCGAGGTAGTGCGGGTTGATCTGGTACGGCACGAGGCCGAGGGAGAGGAGGTTCGCCGTCTGGACGATCGGCATGTCATTCGTCGTGCGGATCGACGGCGCGGCGACATTCGTCCCGGCGCTCGAGCCGACGTACGGCATCCCCTCTCCGGCCCGGTCGCGGATCGGGCCGAGGAGCCCTTCGTCCTGGAGCCACTTCAAGAGGCGGAACGTGTTGCCACCGCCGACGAAGACGGCCCCGGCGGCACGGATGGCCGCGCGCGGGTCGGGCGCCTGGTGGACGCTCAGGACCTCTATCCCGAGACCCGCAAATCGCTCCCGCACCTTCGCTGCGTATCCGTCACGGTCGGCAAGGGCGTACGGAACGAAAGTCAGCGTCTTCACGCCGGCGAGAAAGGCCGCGAGGGCGTCGGCGACGTGGTCGAGGTAGCCGTGTCCGTGGATCGTCGAGCTGCTGACGAGGAGAAGCCGGTGGCGCGCGTCCGTCATGCGGGGAGGTTACCGTGCCGCGCCCTCTCCCGTCAGGCCCGAGCCCGCCCGCCCAGGATGCGCGCCGGGAGGAAGAAGAGCGCGCGGACGAGCTCCACGATCCCTTCGAGAACGACCCCGACGATCCGGAACGGGATCGAGAGGAGCCAGAGGAAGGGATACGCCACGAGCGCCACGACCGCGAGAGGCCAGCAGACGACGAGGAGGAGGAGCCACAGCAGGATCTTCACCATCTCGTCTCCTGTTACGTCTCCCGCCGCCCTCGGGTTCCCGTAACCTAGGGCCATGGCCCTCTTCACACCCTTTTCGCTCCGGTCCGTCACGTTCCCGAACCGGGTCGGCGTCTCCCCCATGTGCCAGTACTCCGCAGAGAGCGGCGTCGCGAACGACTGGCACCTGGTTCACCTCGGGGCGCGCGCGATCGGAGGCGCCGGGCTCGTCATGACCGAGGCGGCCGCCGTCTCTCCAGAGGGGCGCATCAGCCCGCAGGATCTCGGCCTCTGGACCGACGAGCAGGTCGCCCCGCTCGCACGGATCGCGGCGTTCCTGTCGGCCCAGGGCTCGGTGCCCGCGATCCAGCTCGCGCATTCCGGACGAAAAGCGTCGACGAAGCGACCGTGGGACGGCGGCGGCCCCGCGTCGCCCGCAGACGGGGGCTGGTCGCCGGTCATCGCGCCGAGCACCGTCCCGTTCGACGACGGCTGGCAGGTCCCGCTCGCGCTCGACGAAGAGGGCCTGGCACGGGTCGTCGCCGACTTCGTGGCCGCGGCGCGCCGTGCGGTCGCCGCCGGCTTCCGGGTTGCCGAGGTCCACGCGGCGCACGGCTACCTGCTGCACCAGTTCCTGTCACCGATCTCCAACCGTCGAACCGATGCCTGGGGCGGCTCGCTCGAGAACCGGATGCGCTTCCCGCTTCGGGTCGTCGAAGCGGTCCGCTCCGCGTGGCCCGATGACTTGCCACTCTTCCTCCGGATCTCGGCCACCGACTGGTTCGAGGAAGGATTCGTTCCCTCAGAGGCGGTCGTCTTCGCCCGCCACGCGCGTGCGGCCGGTGTCGATCTCGTCGACTGCTCCTCAGGGGGGATGCACCCGAGGGCGCGGGTCCCGGTCGGCCCCGGATATCAGGTCCCTTTCGCGGCCCGGATCCGGGCAGAGGCCGGCGTGGCGACCGCCGCGGTCGGCCTGATCACGACGGCCCGCCAGGCCGACGAGATCATCGAGAGCGGCCAGGCAGACCTCGTCCTCCTCGGCCGGGAGATGCTCCGCTCGCCCAACTGGGCTCTTCGCGCGTCCGCAGAACTGGGCGTGCCGCTTCCTGGTCCAGGCCCTTACGAACGCGCAAGGCCATTTGGGTAAGTAACTTAACCACTCCAGTTCGCCCCCGGACGATCCAATCGTCGGCCGGAACCGTCGGCTTGTTTGATTGTGCCTGGAGATACTTGACAACAACTTCATCAGATACTATATTGGCCATGGACCTGATGCCCTTGACGAAGAAAAGAGGAACAGGACCCGAAGACAGATCAACAAGGAGGCCACCCCATGATTACGCGCTGGAACGATTCCTTCCGTGAGCTCGAGTCCTTCCGCAACCAGGTCAATCGGCTCTTCGGCGAGGCGTACCCCGCAAGCCGGACCTCGGACGAGGCTCCGAGCCTCGCGGCCTGGGCGCCGCCGGTCGACATCAGCGAGACCCCGGACCTGCTCGTGTTCCAGGTCGAGCTTCCCGGCTTCTCGCAGGACAACCTCAAGCTACGCGCCGAGAACGGCGTCCTGACGCTCGAGGGCGAGCGGACGTTCGAGAAGGAGCACGAGAAGAAGGCCTACCACCGCGTCGAGCGGGCCTACGGGCGATTCGTTCGCGCCTTCTCGCTCCCCGTGAACGTCGACCCGGAGAAGATCAATGCAACTCTCGTCGACGGCGTCCTGACGATCGAGCTCCCGAAGCGCGAAGAGGCGAAGCCGAAGTCCATCCCGATCGGAATCGGCACGGCGAAGCAGATCTCCGCTACGGCGAAATGACGAGGTAACGCCCCAGAGGGGTCTCGAGCCCCACTCTCCTGCTGAAACGGCGGGCCGAAGGGCCCGCCGTCTTTCGTTTCGCGGGAAGCTTCTAGTCCCCCAGGCAGGTACCGACGGAGCGTGCGGCCTCGACCCAGGGGTGGTCGAGAGGGACCGTCTTCCGGATTCCGACGACTTCTTCCAGCGGGACCGGCTTCGTCCCCTCACCGCGCGCGGCCACCATGACTCCGAACTTCCGCTTCGCGACGAGGTCTGCACAGGCGGTGCCGAGACGGGTCGCGAGGAACCGGTCGGCGGCAGAGGGGGTCCCACCGCGCTGGAGGTAGCCGAGGATCGTCACCCGCGACTCCAGGCCCGTCAGCTCCTCCAGTCGCTGGGCGAGGCCGAGCGCCTTGCCGGTCTGGTGCCCCTCTCCCGCCACGGTGCTCCCGGCCTCCTTCCCCTTCTTTCCGGCCTTTTCCTTTTTCCCGCCCGGGTCCTTCTCCTTCGACTTCGAAGCTCCGGCCGCTTCGGCCTGCTCCTTCGAGAGCGCGCCCTCCGCCACCGCGACGATGGAGAAGCGCTTCTCGCTCCGGAACCTTTTCAGGATCGCGCCCGCCACAGACTCGACGTCGTAGGGGATCTCGGGGATCAGGATGACGTCGGCCCCGCCCGCCACGCCGGCCCCGAGGGCGAGCCAGCCCGCCTTGTGACCCATCACCTCGACCACGATGATCCGGTGGTGGCTGTGGGCCGTGGAGTGGAGCCGGTCCACCGCCTCGGTCGCGATGCCGAGCGCGGTGTCGTAGCCGAACGTCACGTCGGTCATCGCGACGTCGTTGTCGATCGTCTTCGGAATCGTGACGACGTTCAGGCCCGCCTTCTGGAGGTGGTGCGCGTTCTTCTGCGTCCCGCCGCCGCCGAGGCAGATGAGGGCGTCGAGGTGGTGCTTGCGGTAGTTCTCGACGATGAGATCGGTCATGTCGAGGGTCTTTCCCGCCACGGGCATCGCGTAGGGCTTGTCGCGGCTCGTCCCGAGAATCGTCCCTCCGTGCGTGAGGATCCCGGAGAGGGTCCGGTCGTCGAGCCAGACGGTCCTGTTCTCCATCAGGCCCCGGAAACCGTCGCGGAAACCGATGACCTGCATCCCGTGGCGCAGCTCGGCCGCCTTGCCGACGGCCCGGAGGGCGGCATTCAGGCCGGGCGTGTCTCCACCCGACGTCAGGACCCCGATGAGCTTGGACATGTCTCTCCCTCCGGAAGCAGGGATTATCCCGCCGCGACCGTTGGAATGACCCTACGAAAGTGGCGTGAGGATGGCGTGAAGCCGCCCCGTCAGACCGTGCGGTCCCCGAGCGCGAGCGGCCGCGGCTTCGTCATCGCCTCGATCGAAAGGAGGTCGTCGAGCTGGGCGGCCGAGAGATACCCCTTCTCGAGGATCAGGTCCCTGACGGCACGCCCCGTCGCAAGGGCCTCCTTGGCGACCTCGCTCGCCCGCTCGTAGCCGAGAGCCGGGACGACGGCCGTCACGATGCCGATCGAGCGCTCCACCATCTCGCGGCAGTGATCGTGGTTCGCCGTGATGCCCCGGATGCAGCGAAGCCGGAGCGTGTCGATCGCCGCCGTGAGCATGTCGACCGACTGGAAGAGGTTGAGCGCGAGGATCGGCTCCATGACGTTGAGCTGGAGCTGGCCGGCCTCGGAGGCGAGGGTGATCGTCAGGTCGTTGCCGATGACCTGGAACGCGACCTGGTTGACGACCTCGGGGATCACCGGGTTCACCTTTCCCGGCATGATGCTCGAGCCCGGCTGCATCGGCGGGAGGTTGATCTCGTTCAGGCCGCAGCGCGGCCCCGAGGAGAGGAGCCTCAGGTCGTTGCACATCTTCGAGAGCTTCACCGCGACGCGCTTGAGGACGCCGGAGAACATGACGAACGCGCCGGTGTCGGGCGTGGCCTCGACGAGGTTCTCGGCCAGGACGACGTCGAGGCCGGTGACGCGCCGCAGCTCCTCGACGACGAGCTCGGGGTAGCGCGGGTCGGCGTTGATCCCGGTGCCGATCGCCGTCCCCCCCATGTTCACCTCGAGGAAGAGCCTCACCGTCTCGCGCAGGCGCGCGACGTCCTCCCCCGTCGTCACGGCGAACGCGCCGAACTCCTGGCCCAGCGTCATCGGGACGGCGTCCTGCAGCTGCGTCCGCCCCATCTTCAGGACGTCGCGGAACTCCTCGCCCTTCTCGGCGAGGGCCCCCCGGAGCTTCTCGAGGGCCGAGACGAGGCCGCGCGTCGCGAGGATCGCGGCGATCCGCAGCGCCGTCGGGTAGACGTCGTTCGTCGACTGGGCGAGGTTCACGTGGTTGTTCGGGTGGCAGGCGGCGTAGTCGCCGCGCGCGTGGCCGAGGATCTCGAGCGCCCGGTTCGCGATGACCTCGTTCGCGTTCATGTTCGTCGAGGTCCCCGCGCCCCCCTGGACCATGTCGACGACGAAGTGCCCGTGGTGGTGCCCGTCGATGACCTCCTGCGAGGCCTGCTCGATGGCGGCGGCGATCGGGCCCGGAAGCAGACCGAGCCGCGCATTCGCCCGTGCCGCCGCCAGCTTGACCATCGCCAGGGCGCGGACGAGCGTCGGGAAGTGCGACACGGGAATGCCGGTGATCGGAAAGTTCTCGACGGCCCGGAGCGTCTGGACGCCGTAGAGGGCATCGACGGGGACGTCGCGCTCGCCGAGGAGGTCGTGCTCGCGCCGCGTCGCGCCGGAGCCGTAACCCTTCTCGGCCCCGACCTCGCGGGAGCTCTGGTACTGGAGGCGCCGGTTCATGACGACGGCGACGCGGGAGAGGACCTCCATGGCGCCGGCCGCATCGCCCAGAAGCCGTTGCCGGACCGATTCCCTCGGCAGCTCGAGGACCGAGGCGCGCGTGAGCGCCCGGGCCGAGGTCGTGTGATCCGACGTGTGGAGCAGCGCCCCGATTCCGACCGCCTCGCCACGCCCCTCGACCGAGAGCGGCTCGACGGCGCCCTCCCGCTCGCGGGAGATCTCGATGCTCCCCTCGAGGATGACGAAGAGCGCCTGCCGCGGCGTCCCCTGCGTCCAGAGAGGGGTCCCCGCCGGCAGCTCGCGTCGCGAGGCGGCCCCCGCGAGAAGGCCCAGGACATCCTCCGAAAGGCCCGAAAAGATCTCGGTCGCTCCGAGGACCTCACGCACGTCCGTCACGAGACACCTCCTGGTGCCGCCTCGTGGCGGCGGGCGCCATTGTAGGGACGCTCGGGGCCGCGCGGAATCAGCTGGCCGGCCCGCACCGGGCGAACACCGTTCGCTCGCCGCCGAACGCTCAGCGCCCCCGCGGCGGCCGCCGGAAAGCGCTCTTCACGAGCCGATCGAGAAGCGGCCCGAGCGGCAGGCCCGCCGCCTCCCACATCTTCGGGAACATCGAGATCGGCGTGAAGCCGGGGAGCGAGTTGATCTCGTTCAGAAAGACGCGCCCGGTCGACCTCTCGAGGAAGAAGTCGACGCGTGCGAAACCAGCGCCGCCGACGGCGTCGAACGCGGCACACGCCATCCGGCGCACCTCTTCCCGCGCCCCTTCCGGGACCTGGGCCGGGATGACGGAATAGGAACGGTCGTCGATGTACTTGTCCTCGTAGTCGTAGAACTCGTGTGCCGGAACGATTTCGCCCGGGAGAGACGCTTCCGTCGGCCCGGCCTCCCCTTCGAGGACGGCACACTCGATCTCGCGGGCGTCGACGGCGGATTCGACGAGGGCCGTCGCGTCGACGGCCAGGGCGGTCTCGACGGCCGCGGCGAGGTCCTCGAGCCGCTTTACCTTGGTGATGCCGACCGAGGACCCGGCACACGCCGGCTTGACGAAGAGCGGCAGGCCGAGAGACGCGACGCGCGGCAGAAGGGCCGTGCGCAGCGCCGGCTCCGCCCACGCGGCAGCGGGGACGGGGACGTAGCGCACCTGCGGCAGCCCTGCGGAAGCGAACGCGGCCTTCATCAGGACCTTGTCCATGCCGACGGCCGAGGCCGCGACACCAAATCCCACGTACGGGACGTTCATCGCCTCGAAGAGGCCCTGGAGGACGCCGTCCTCGCCGAACGTCCCGTGGACGATCGGGAAGACGACGTCCCACGCCCCGTCGCGAAAGGCCGAGGAGAACGACGCGACGATCGCCGCCGCGGGAGCCGGCCTCGAGCCCGGGACGACGCCGTCGAGGAGCGCCTCGCGCGCCGGCCGGGCGAAGTACCGGAGCATCTCCTCGCGCGATGCGGCCACGCCATGCCAGAGGCCGTCCTTGCCGACGAAGACGGGGAGCGCCTCGTACCGGTCGGAAGGAAGGTTCTGGAGGAGGCAGCGGGCGGAAAGGAAGGAGACCCCGTGCTCGCGCGAGGGGCCGCCGAAGACGATCCCGACCCGGGTTCTGAGGCTCACGACACAGCCCCCGCCACCTCGACGAGGTGGGCGGGGGCCTTCCCTTCCGGAACCGCCGTTCTCACGCCTTCGCCGCGGCCGGGGTGGCCGCGAGGATCTTCGCGGCCTGCTCAGCGTAGGCAGCGAGGACGTTCTTCACGGAGGCCACGTCGACGTCGCCCATGTGCCCGATCCGGATGTTGGACGACTTGAACTTCCCGTAGCCGGAGCCCGGGACCCAGCCGGCGGCCTTCATCGCCTTGTTGAGGTCCTCGGCGCCCACGCCCTCGGGCGGGAAGAGCGAGGAGACGCTCGGCGAGTGGGCCGGGGCGTCGGGGAGGAACCGGAATCCGGCCTTCGGCGCCCATTCTTCGACGGCCGCGAGCATCTCGTGGTGGCGGGCCCAGCGGTTCTCCAGCCCCTCGGCGAGGATGTGGTCGAGCTGGACGTCGAGGGCGTACAGGAGCGGAAGCGACGGCGTCGTCGGGTTCTGCTTCTTCTTGCCGAACGCCTCGACGTCGAGGAGGTCGAGGTAGATGCCGCGGAACTTCTTCTGCCGGGCCGCCGCGAGCGCCTTCTCGGAGACCGAGAAGACCGCGATGCCGGGCGGGAGCGCCAGCGCCTTCTGCGAGCCGCAGACGGCGAGGTCGAGGCCCCACTCGTCGGCCTCGACGCGCGTGGCGGCCAGCGACGTGACGACGTCGGCGAAGAGGAGGGCGTCGCTGTTCTCGTGGACGACCTTCGCGATGGAAGCCAGGTCGGAGATCGTCCCGACCGAGGTCTCGTTGTGGACGACGGTCACGATCTGGAACTTCTTCTCCGCGAGCGCCTTCTTCACGTCGTCTGCCAGGATCGGCTTGCCCCATTCGGCCTTCAGGAGCGTCGTCTCGAGCCCGAGCTTCTGGCTCATCTCCCCCCACTTGTCGGAGAACGAGCCGTTGCAGCACGCGAGAACGGGGCCCGTGGCGCAGGAGACGAGGCCGGCCTCCCAGACGCCGGTGGCCGACGTGGCGAGCGTGTGAGCCTGGCCCGTCGTGCGGAAGACCTTCGGAAGCTTCTCGAGGATGCGGCCATAGAGGTCCGAGAACGCCGCGGAGCGATGCGACATCATCGGGCCGCCGAGCGCCTCGAGCACTTGCGGACGGACCCATACGGGGCCCGGATTGAAGAAACGGACCTGGCCGGCGTGGCCGGACGTGGAGTCGAAAGCTGCGCTGCTCATGCGCCGGATTTTACGCTCCGGGCAGCGGCGTTCCGGCCCCCCCCCCCCCCCCCCCCCCCCCCCCCCCCCCCCCCGGCTCCCGCCCCCCGGGCTCGTCGAAGAGCCCGAGGACGTCCGTGAGCGCGGAGAGAAGGTAGTCCGGCCGAAGGGCCTCGAGCTCTTCGCGCGTCGACGAGCCCTCCGGGACGACCGCGATGGGAAGGCCCGCGGCGCGGGCCGTCGCGACGTCGACGGTCATGTCGCCGACGAAGAGGGTCTCGGCGGGCGAGGCCCGGATCGCCTGGAGCGCCGCGAGGACCATCGACGGGTCGGGCTTCTCGCGGTACCCGAGGTCGGGCCCGCCGATGAACGTGAACAGCTCCGCGAGGCCGAAGCCGGCGAGCAGCTGCCGGCTGAAGACGGCGGGCTTGTTCGAGGCGATCGCGAGGCGCACTCCACGGCGCCAGAGCTCCGAGACGACGAGCTCGGCTCCCGGCATCAGCGTCGTCAACGTCGGCGCGTTCACCTTGTAGCGGAACCGGAAGCGCCGGACCCCTTCCTCGCGCAGCTCCTCCGGAAGGACCTTCGCGATCAGGGCTTCGAGACCGTGCCCCACGAGCCGCCGCGCCTCCGCAATCGTGACCGTCGGACGCTCGAAGTGCGCGAGGACGTCGGAGAGGGCGTCGTGGATCCCGGCGTACGAGTCGAGCAGGGTTCCGTCGAGGTCGAAGACCGCCGCGCGGAAGATCACGCGCCCACCGTCAGGACGATCTTTCCGACGTTCGCGTTCTGCGCCATCCGGCGGTGCGCGTCGGCCGCCTGCTCGAGCGGGAAGACGGAGTCGACGAGAGGCCGGAAGCGCCCGTTGGCGAACCCGGGAAGGACGTCGCGTACGAAGGCCGCCGCCAGGTCGATCTTCTCGGCGAGAGCCCGGGCGCGCAGGGTCGACCCGACGATGCGCAGCCGCTTCGTGAGGACGGCCCGCAGGTCGATCTCGGCCGAGCCTCCGCCCATCGTGGCGATCAGGACGAGGCGCCCGCAACGGGCCATGACGCGGACGTTCTGCGCGAGGCTCGGTCCGCCGATCGGGTCGAGGACGAGACCGACGGAGCTCTTCCCGAACCGCTCCTCGATCGCGTCGGCAAAACCGCCGGTCGTCGTGTCGACGACGAGGTCCGCGCCCAGGGCGGCGAGAGGCTCCGCCTTCGACGAGGAACGCACCGTCGCCGCGACGCTCGCCCCGGCGTCCTTCGCGAGCTGGATCGCCGCCGTGCCGACGCCCGAGGCGGCGGCGTGGACGAGGACGACCTCCCCGGCGGCGAGTCCTCCCTCGCGGAAGAGGTTGAGGTACGCCGTGAACCACGCCTCCGGAATCGCCGCGGCCTCCTCGAAGGTCAGGTTCGGGGGGATCGGCATCAGCATCCCGCGCGGCACGGCAACTCTCTCGGCGTAGCCGCCGCCGGGGAGAAGGAAGCAGACCCGCTCTTCCGTCCCCTCGACGAGCCCGGCCGCCTCGAGCCCGAGGATCTCCGATTCGCCGGCGGGTGGCGGGTACTTCCCGGCAGCCTGGAGGAGATCGGCCCGGTTCACCGCGGTCGCCCGGACGCGGACGAGGACTTCGCCGTCGCGGACGCGAGGCTCCGGCGCCTGGCCGAAGACGAGCGCCTCGGGACCGCCCGGCACGGGGACGAGGATCGCCTTCACTCCCCGCCTCCGAGTCCGAGGGCGTCGACGACGATCGCGACGAGCGCCTCGACGTCGCCGAGGGGAAGCCGTGGGATCGAGGAGGCGTGGGACGTCTCCCGGTCGGTCAGCACCGCCAGAACGCCCCCGTCGCCGGCCGCGACCGGGTCCCTCCCGGTCGCCGCGCGACAGACCTCGACCTTCGGCCCGGGCTCGTCCCGGAAGCCTTCGACGACGACGACGTCGACGTGCGGCATCTCGCGGGCGATCACTCCGACCAGCGACGGCGCCCCTCTGTGCCGCGCGTGGACACCGCTCCGGCAGCCCGTGAGGAGGACGGCGGGATTCGCCCCGGCGGAGAAGTGCTGCTGCGAGTCCTTCCCCGGGGCGTCGGTCTCGTACTCGTCCCGCGTGTGCTTGACCGACCCGACCGAGAGGCCCCGCGCGGCGAGCGCGCGGATGAGGCCGGAGGCGAGGGTCGTCTTCCCCGACTTGTGGGCACCGACGACGTGGATCCTCGGGGGGCCCTCCCGGTAGAGGAGACTCTTCTCCCTCACCGGCGCGAAGCGGGCGACGTCCGAGGGAAACGTGGCGATCCAGGAATCGAGGCTCTCCCCGGCGTCGACGAGCTCCCGGTAGATCGCGGTCCCCGCGAGGAGGTCAACCGCCGGGACGTCGCTGCGGTACTCGTAGGCTTCCGTCCGCCAGCGGAAGCGGGACGGGTCGAGATCCCTGAGGAGCTTCACGAGGCGGAGGCCCGTCTCGTACGGGCGGAAGGATTCCTCGTCCGCGACGTGCAGCTGGACACCGCCGCAATCCTGGCCCGCGAACTTGTGGAACGTGGGACGGAAAACGTGCGGCCGGAAAACGACGCCCGGCAGGCCCAACGCGTTCGCGCGATCCGCGGCGACCTCCGCGTCGAGCCACGGCGCGCCGACGATCTCGAACGGGTGCGTCGTACCGCGCGCCTCGGAGAGGTTCGTCCCTTCCAGGAGGCACATCCCGGGGTAGACGAGCGCGGTCTCGCGCGACGGCATGTTCGGCGAAGGGAGGACCCAGGCCGGATTCTCGCCGACACGGTTGCGGGAGGCGGCGCCCCGGCTCCCCGCGACCTTCATCGCGACGACGGTCAGGTCGCAGCCGAACGCGAACTCGTCGTTCACGTAACGTGCGATCTCCCCCGGCGTCATGCCGTGGCGCGGCGGGACGGGCCAGAGCCCGACGAACGAGAGGAGCCGTTCCTCGGGGAGGTTCCCTTCGACCTGGAATCCACCGAGCGGGTTCGGCCGGTCGAGGACGATGACCGGCAGTCCCCTGGCCGCGCACGCCTTCATGACGAGCGCCGTGGTCCATATGAACGTGTAGTAGCGCGAGCCGACGTCGGGGAGATCGCAGACGACGGCGTCGAGGGCGACGAGGTGCTCCGGACGCGGGGAGAGGTCCTCGAAGCGTTCGCCGTAGAGCGAGACGACGGGGATCCTCCCGGATGGCGTGTCGGCGTCGCCGACCGCGAGCATGTCCTGGACGGCGCCCGTGAGGCCGTGCTCCGGTCCGAAGAGGACACGGACGTCGAGACCGGCACCGAGGAGCGCGCGGGCCGTCGGGACGAAGCGCGACGTCACCGAGGCCGGGTTCGCGACGAGGCCGAGACGGCGGCCGCGCAGCGGGGACGGGTCCTCGAGGAGGACGTCGAGACCGGTGAGGAGGGGTGCTGTCTTCATCGCGGTGGTCCCACGGAGTCGAGCGGCACCGTGGCGACTCCTCGATAGTAATGCGCGAGGATGGCCTCGCGGCTCTCCCCCCGCCGCGCCCTCGCGATCGCCCCCGCCTGGCAGAGTCCGGCTCCATGCCCGGTCCCGCGCCCCGCGAAGACGTACCCCGCCGGCCGCTCCTCGATCTCGAAGTCGGTCGACCGCAGGGAGCTCCAGCCCCAGATCTCCGAGGCCCGTGCCCTCACGTCGAACGCGCGGACGACGAGCGACCGGCCGCCCGGTGCCGCGAGGCGCAGCGCCGAGACCCTCGCGTCGTCCCCGTGCGCCCAGACCTCGAGGAATCGCGCCTCGGGGAACCCCAGCCGCGCCACGAGAGAAGGGAGCTGTCCCCTCGGGAGGAAGAACGTCCACCGCGCCCCCGGTGACCCGAGGCAGGCGTCGTCCTCGACCGGAACGAGGTCCGGCGTCTCCTCGTCGTCCCAGACGGTCGCCGGCCGCGCCGTGCGCCCGCCGCAGACGGCGTGAAACGGGGCGGCGATGACGCGCCCGCCCTGGACGAGGACCAGTCCACGCGTCGCGCCGGCCGCGCGCCGGGTCGCATCGGTCGCCCGGGAGAGGCCCGCGAAGACCTGGCAGTGGACGCCGTCGCAGAGGTCGGCCTCCCGGTCCGCGTGACGGGACTTGCGGGCGACGGCGTAGGAGCGGGCCGCGACGGCCTGGGCCTCGAGCGCGGCCGCGGGAGCCCTTCCGCCGATCTCGGCGGGGAGGACCGCCGCAACGTAGTCCTCGAGCGGCACCGTCTCGACCCGTCCCGTCGAGAGTCTGAGGATCCGACGGACGGATTCGGCGACCTGGGTCTCCACGGCGCGCGGCGCCGCGCGGGCGGGAAGTATCGCGGCGAGAAGCGCGGCGCCAAGCCCGACGGACAAGGCGATCGGCGTTCCGAAGCGGTGGGCGACCGTCACGCGCGAGCGAATCCCGGCGTCGTGCTTCAGGACCGCGGATCCCGGGCCGGGTGCGCGTCGGGAGCATCTCCTCGCAGCATCGCGACGGCGTGCGGGAGGGCTGCGGCGATCGCCTCGAGGCACTCGACCGCTCCCCGCGGTGACCCGGGCAGGTTGACGACGAGCGTCTTCCCGCGAATTCCCGCGACCTGGCGCGAAAGCATCGCCGTCGGGAGCGCGGTCCGGCTCGCGGCCCTCATCGCCTCGCCAAGACCGGGAAGCTCCCGGGTGATCACGGCCCGCGTCGCCTCGGGCGTGACGTCACGTTCCGAGATGCCGGTCCCGCCCGTCGTCAAGACGAGGTCGACGCGGACGTTGTCGGCCAGGCGCGTCAGGTTCCAGGCGATGTCGTCTTTCTCGTCGGGAACGACCAGGAGCTCGACCACGTCCGCTCCGAGGAGGCTCCTGGCCGCGTCCGCCACGGCGGGGCCGCCCCGGTCTTCCCGCTCGCCCCGGAAAGAGCGGTCGGAGACGGTCAGGACGGCAACCCCGAGGGGCGCGTTCATGCGCCCGCCCCGCGGGAGCCGGGTGTCGGTTCGACGGAGTGCGGATGAAAGGCGGCCTCGGACATTCCGGGATTCTAGGGGGTCTCTACAATCGTCACGGAACCTCGCGACGTGATTCCCCTCCGGGCCCGCCGACTCCTCGCCGCCGTCCTCATCGGAACGGGAATGCTGACGCTCCTGGCGGGCGCCGCGGCGCAGGATCTCCCCTTTTCCGATTCTCTCGCCATGGCGGGCCGGTTCTGGAACGCGGGACCGCGGGGGCGCCTGCTCAACGCCCCGGGCCTGGCCCGGGACGCCGTGTTCGCTGCCGACGCCATGAGGATCGCCTCGACGTGGCCACCCGAAATGGATGCCGTCCTGTCCGTCGGACCGCTCGTCCCCTCCGATGTGGGCGAACGGTTGAGGCGCAAGGCATCCTACGTCCTTGCACCCCGCCGGGTCTTTCTGGTGCCGGGAAGGGGGGCCGAGGTAAAGCTCCTGCCGTCCCCGGCCGGAGTCCCGCCGCGATGAGGCGGCGACTCCTGACCCTGGCGGCCGCGCTCCTGCTTTCCCTGGGCTTCGCTTCGGCGACGTTTCTTGCCCTCCGCCAGCCCCTTTCGCTCGGTGACTACCTCGCGGTCTGGGGCCTGAAGGCGAGGGCGATCCACTCTTCGGGAGAGCTCTCGGCCGTCTTCCGCGTCGATCCGGCGGGCGAGTTCTCCCACCCCGAGTACCCACCGCTCTGGCCCCTCGCCCTCGCGGGTACCGCAAAGCTCCTCGGGCGATACGACGAGCTCCTCCTGACTCTCCTGCGCCCGTTCCTCCTGGCCCTCGCCGCCGGGCTGACGCTCGCCAGGACGCGCGCTGCGCTTCCCGCTCGCCTCCTCGCCGCTGCATCGGTGACCCTGCTCCCCTACTTCCAGACCGCGGCGTACACCGGGTATGCCGAATCGCTCCTGCTCGTCCTCGTCCTGGCGGCAGTCTTCCTGCTCGAGAGCCCCGTGCCCACGCCGTTCACACCGGTTGCCGCAGGACTCCTCCTGGCCCTCGCCTCCCTGACGAAGCAGGAAGGAGTTCTCGTCCTCATCGTCGTCGCAGGCCTCCTCGCGGCCGACCGCCGACTTCGAGACGCCGCGATCGTCGCCGGCACGGGGTTCGGCCTCGGAGCCCTTCCCTGGTCCGTCTACCGCTCCGCCCACGGCGTTTCGGGACTCGCCGACTTCGGGCTCGCCGCGTTCCAACCGTCGAAGCCCCTTCAGGCGATGGCGGCGCTCGGCGAGGTGGCCCTCCTCCCCGCGCTGCCGTGGCTGCTGGGCGCCGCGCTTCTCCTGGCCCTGGCGCCCGGGGTCCGGAGGGCCCGCCGGCCGCTCTTCCTCGGAGCCGGGGTCTTCGCCGGACTCCTCCTCGCGTCGTTCGCATTTGCGCGCCCCGACGTGACGTGGCTCGTCACCTGGACGTGGGACCGCCTCGCGCTCCTCCCCGTGGCCGCCGTCCTGCCGGCGCTGTTCGAAGCCGCAACGGAACCGTTCGAGACGGGCGGGGAGTAGCCGGGATCAGCGGCCCCGGCGGGGCCGCTGGACGGCGTCGGCCTGGCGAATCCAGTCGCCGCTCTTGCCGCCGGTCTTCGACACGAGCTCGATCGGCCCGACGACGATTCCCTTCTCCGCTCCCTTGCACATGTCGTAGACCGTGAGCGCCGCCGCGGCCGCCGCGACCATCGCCTCCATCTCGTACCCGGTCTTCCCGGTCCCTCGCACCGAGGCGACGATCTCCACGCTCCGGGTCCGAGCGCGGCGCGTCAAGGCGACGTCGACGCCGTCGAAGACGAGCGGGTGACAGAGGGGGATCCAGTCCGAAGCCCGCTTTGCCGCCTGTATCCCCGCGAGGCGGGCGACGGCGAGGGCGTCCCCCTTGCGGTTCTCGGAGGCGTCGAGCGCCGACCACGCGACCGGCCCCATGGTGACGACGGCCCGGGCCGTCGCCGTCCGCACCGACGCCGCCTTGCCGGAAACGTCGACCATCCGCGCCGCGCCCTCGGCATCGAGGTGCGTCAGCTCAGGCGTTCTCTTCTTCGACGGCACGGTACTCCTCCGGGGTGTTGACGTTTCGGAAGGCCCCGGGCACGAAACCCGGCAGGAGCGCCGTCTCCTCCTCGGAGAGGACGAGGGCACGGGTCGCCTCGACGACCCGGCGCAGCGAGAGATCGCCCTCGGCGACGGCGAGGCGGAGCGCGGGCAGCGCGCTGCGCGACCAGGCCGCGCACAGGGGCTGCGGGTGCCCGGCATCGAAGGGAACGACGGCAGGCGCGCCGGACGACGCGAGACGCGCCAGGAGCCCCGACAGGAGAGCTTCGGGGACCCGGGGCACGTCGGCGGCGAGGACCACCGTCAGCTCGTCCGGGCTCCACTCGAGCGCCGCGACGAGACCGTGGAGGGCCGCCCTCTCGGCCGCGAGATCGGCCACGAAGGGAAACCCGAGCGTCGCGAGTGCCGCCGGGTCCTTTCCCACGAACGCGACACGGCCGCAGATCCGCTCGAGCTTGCGCGCCTGAAGGAGCGCCATCGGGACGCCTCCCAGCGGGAGGAGCGCCTTGTCGCGCCCCATGCGCGTCGAGAGACCTCCGACGAGGACGAAGCCGTACGCCACTGCGGCGGTCTGCCCTACACCAGCTTGAGGAGGTGCCCCATCTTCGCCTTCTTGACCGACAGGTACCCCCGCGTCGAATCGGTCGGCGGGATCTCGAGAGAGACCCGCTCGACGATCTCGAGGCCGAAGCCGTCGAGGGCGACGTACTTGGAGGGGTTGTTCGTCAGGAGACGCATCTTCTTCACGCCGAGGTCCCGGAGGATCTGGCAGCCGATGCCGTAGTCGCGGACGTCGGACGCGAAGCCGAGCGCCTCGTTGGCGGCGACCGTGTCCATCCCCTGGTCCTGCAGGTCGTAGGCGCGCAGCTTGTTGAGAAGGCCGATGCCGCGCCCTTCCTGGAGGAGGTACAGGAGGACCCCCTTCCCTTCGCGGGCGATCATCTCGAGGGCGAGGTTGAGCTGCTCCCCGCAGTCGCACCTCGCCGACCCGAACACGTCGCCCGTCAGGCAGGCGGAGTGGACGCGGACGAGGATCGGGTCGTCCTCGGAGATCTCTCCCTTGACGAGCGCGAGGTGCTCCTCGTTCGTCAAGTCGGAGCGGTAGGCGATGACGCGGAAGTCGCCGTTGCGGGTCGGGAGGCTGGGCGAGGCGACGCGCTGGATGAGCCTCTCGTGGTGCATCCGGTGCCGGATGATGTCGGCCACCGAGACGAGGGGGATGCCGTGCTGCTCCGAGAAGCGCAGGAGGTCCGGTACGCGGGCCATCGCGCCGTCATCGTTCAGGATCTCGCAGATGACGGCCGCAGGCATGAGGCCCGCGATCCGCGCCAGGTCGATCGAGGCCTCGGTGTGGCCCGCCCGCTTCAGGACGCCCCCCTTGCGGGCCCTGAGCGGGAACATGTGCCCGGGCCGGAGCAGGTCGTGAGGCTTGCTCCGCGGATCGACGAGCGTCCGAACCGTCTGGGCCCTGTCGGCGGCCGAGATGCCGGTCGTCGTCTTGCCGCGCGCCTCGACGGAAACGGTGAAGGCCGTGCCGTAGCTCGACGTGTTCTCCTCGACCATCGGGGCGAGGCCGAGCTCGTCGCAGCGCTCCTCGGTGAGGGAGACGCAGACGAGCCCGCGTCCCTCGCGGGCCATGAAGTTGACGGCTTCGGCGGTGACGTGCTCGGCTGCGAGGCAGAGGTCTCCCTCGTTCTCGCGGTCCTGGTCGTCGGCGATGATGACGAAGCGGCCCTGCCGGTAGTGCTCGGCGGCCGCCGGGACGGTGACGAAACCCAAGGAGGAACCTCCCGGCCGCAAGTCGCGACCCGACGTCAATTGTAGCGGGACGGCTCCTGCGGCTCCGCGCTGTCGGTCGCGCGCCCTTTTCCGGCCCGGAAGGGATGGCTCGAGAGGACCGACCGCTTCGAGACCTCCCGGATCAGGGTCTTGAGAAAGACCTCGAACTGGTGGGCTGCCGGCAGGAACGCGCGAGGCGTCCGCTCCCGCGAGAATCCCGTGAAGAACCGGTCGAAGAGAGACCAGTCCTTGAACATCAGGTGCTTCATCGAGCCCCGGCGGAAATCGTCGAGAGTGTCGATCATCGACTTGAGGGCCTTCTTGTCCGCGCCCCTCGAGAACGCCTGGACCGCCTGAAGCAGGCCCCAGAGGTCGTCGCGCAGCTTCAGGCTCTGGTCGAGCTTCGTCCGGTACTCCGGAAAGAGGACCCGCCCGTCGACGTCCGACGAGAACGTCTCGGCGAGGCCGATGACGCTCTGCTGGAAGAGGTCCTTGAGGATCCCCGACGCGTCCTCCATCCGGGCGTAGACGAGCTTGGGGTCCTTCATCAGGACGACGTCGACGAGCTCGAGCTCCATCACCTTCTTCACTTCCATCTCGACGGAGAAGACGAGGCGCTCGAGGCCCGCGCCGACGGGCGACTCCTCGGGGAAGCGCGGCAGGAGCCGCTTGCGGATGAACTCGCAGAGACCGGCCGCCTGGGCGCGGATGAGGCTGAAGACGAGGAGCGCCCGCTTGATCGTGGCGGGCGACTCGATGGTCTGCCGGATGCGCTCCGTGTAGCGGAGCCCCTTGAAGAGCTCGACGAAGAGCGCCGCGAGGGCCGACTTCTGGCTCGAGTCGGTGACGGACGCGAGCACCCGGGCGAGGGACTGCTTCGACTCGCGGTCGAGGACCGGCCGGAGGTTCTCCCGGAACAGGACCCCGAGGTTCGGGTCGTTCCGGAGCGTCCCGACGACGATCCGCCCGAGCGAGAGATACGTCTGGAGCGGAAGGAAGGGTGCCCGCGAGATCTCGTCGAGCACCTTCGAGAAGTCGTCGAGCTTCTCGACGACGAGGGCCAGCTCCGTTTCCGCGCTCCCCCGTCGCTGGGGCTCGGAGGTCCCGCTTCCCCCCCGGGAGACCTGGCTGTCGAGAAAGAGGAGGAAGGACGCCAGGTCTTCCTTTCCCTCGCCCAGGAGGTGGGTCGTCAGGAGAGCGAGGTGCGCGACGCCGAGCCGGACGACGGCGACCTCCTCGACGAAGTTCTTCAGCGAGGCGTGCGACCTCTCGAACGACGAGAGGGGGAGGTTGTCGAGAACGAAGAACCGTTCGACCCCTTTGAGCCACATCTCCATCTCGAACAGGTAGTCGTACTTGACGCGGTTCGAGAAGAGAGCGGACGTCTCGAGCACCGTGAAGCGCGGCATGGCTGAGCCCAGTTTACGCTGCGCAGTGTTCTCCCCGGCGAGGAAATCCTCGCACCGGCCTCCTCGGCGGGGCCCGGATTCAGGGTTGTCCGGGGGCGAGACCCGGCGGTGCGACCCGGCTCTCTTCGCGGATCCGAACGGAGAGGAGCCGGTCGTTTTGCTCTATCCGATCGACGACGTCCATCCCTGCGATCACGGCCCCGAACACCGTGTACGCGCCGTCGAGGTGCGGCTGGCGGGAGAGCGTCACGAACCACTGCGACCCGCCCGTGTCCGGACCCGAGAGCGCCATGCCGATCCGGCCGCGCACGTACGGAAGCGGGTTCAGCTCGTCCCGCAGCGCGTAGTCCGGACCCCCGGTCCCGTCCCCGCGCGGGTCTCCGGCCTGGACGACGAAGTCCGGGACGACGCGGTGGATCGTCGATCCGTCGAAGAACCCCTTCCGCGCCAGAGAGGCGAAGCTGTCGACCGTCATCGGAGCCTCGCGCGACAGGAGCTCGGCCTCGAACGAACCCCGCGTCGTCGAGACCGTCGCGACGAGCCGGCTCGTCTCGGCCGATCGCGCGAGCCGCTGGTAGTCGGCGGCCGAGAGACGCGTCGCGAATGGCTTCCGGGCGAACGTGCCGGGTTTCTCGCCGCACTTCTCGACGAGGAGACGCCGCGCCCGGGCACGGACGAGGTCATCGGCATCGTCCCGCCGCGCCGCCAGGAGCGGACAGCCCCCTTCCGCAAGCGACGCCGCGGCGTCGAGAGCCGAGGCGACGAGGTCGGGCTCGCGCGAGGCGAGCGCCGAAGCGTACGCCGCGTCCCAGGCCGGCCGGAGGGCGGCATCGGCCCCAGGACCCGACGCGAGAGGTGCGGCGACGTCGAGCGCCACGGCCTGGACGCTCCCGTCGGAATCGGCGAGAGCCCTCAGGAGGTGAGGTACGAAGGAGGAGGCACTCCCCCGCGGAAGGCGCGAGACGGCCTCCATGCGGACCCGGGCAGCCGGGTCCGCGAGAAGGGCGTCGAGCCACGACGCGAGCCTCTCCGCTGGGAGGAGCGGCAGCGCTTCGGCGGCCCCGAGGCGAAGGTCCAGAGGAGCCGTACCGCCGGCAGGGAACGCGAGGGCGAACGCCCGTTCGGAGTCACCCGCGGCGAGGCTCGCGAGGGCGACCCCGCCGCGTCGGCCTCGCGTGGCGACGACGTGCGCGAGCACCTCGCGGACCTGGGGCTCGTCAGCGGTCCGACGCAGGAGAGTCAGGGCCGCGAGGTCCACGCCAGGGTGGCGGTCGCCCAGGCGCGCGAGTCCCGCATCCCGGCCGTCCGCTTTCGTGGCGGACTTCGCGGCGGACTTCGCAAAGATGCGCTCGAGGGCGAGAAGGGCCTGGATCGCAGGCCCCGGAGCCGGCCCCTTCGCGAGGACGAGGAGGCGCGGCACCGCGGACGCGTCCTCGAGAAGCCCGAGCCCGCGCGCGGCCCACGCAGCGATCTCCGGGTCGCCGTCGGCGAGGAGGCCACGAAGCGCTTCCTCCGAGCCGGGACGGGGAGCACGAGCGAGCGCCCAGGCGGCGGATCTGCGCGTCTCGGCGTCCCCGTCCTCGAGTGCTGCAGCGAGAAGCGGGACGAGGGCCGGGTCCTTCGATCGGTACAGGGCACCCGCCGCCGCCGCGCGCGGTCCCACGGTACCCGGGAGAACGGCCGTCAGCGCTCTCTCCGCCTCCGGGCCACCGAGCCGGCCGAGGGCAGTCGCTGCGGCCGCGGCGGTCTCGGCGTCGGGGTCCAGGAGTGCCGTCTTCAGGCCCGGAATCAACCGCCGGTCCCCCGAGACCCCGGAGGCGAAGGCGGCGGCACGCCGCACCGAGGTGTCGGGATCGCGAAGCAGAACCGGCAGGTAGATCGACGCCTCCGGATCCCGCAGACGCCCGCAGGTGAGGGCGGCGAGGTGTCGCACCCACGGATCCTTCGAGGCGGTGGCGCGGCCGACGAAGAGCGGGTCGTAGTCGCGTCGGTCCTCGACCTGTAGAAGCCCCGCCGCCAGGGAGAGCCTGTTCTCTCCCGTCGCTTCGGCAGGCCCGCCCCGGCCGAGACCGGCGCACGCCGACGCCGCGAGGACGAGAGCCAGGGAACAGAGAGCCGTCGCCGCGCGGGACAGGCACGCGCCGGTCGCCGCCGCCATCTCCGACATGGCCTCGGACCCCTGGCGCTCTACGGGCCGAAGCGCCATCGCGGCCCTCAGAGCCCGAGGAGAAGCCGTTCGCCCAGGATCGGAGGGAGGCCGGCCTTCAGGATCTTTCTGCGGGTGGTCCTCACGTCGTACGGGACGCGGTCGAAGGTCACCGTCCGATCGTCGGAGTCGAAGATCGCGTAGCTCGCCCGGGGGTTCCTGTCGCGAGGCTGGCCCACGGACCCCGGATTGACGAGGTACCGCTTCCCCGGCTCGAGGAAGAGCTTCCTCCGGCTCCCGCGAACCGCCTCGACGAGGATTCCGTCCGGCTCGAGGGTGAAGATCGACGGGATGTGGCTGTGCCCGAAGAACGAGACGGAGACGGCCGGGGCGACGCGGTCCATGTGGACGAAGTTCACCTGGGCGTCCCAGTCGGAGAAGATGTAGGCGTCCTCGTCGAGCGGCGAGCCGTGGCAGATGGCGAAGCGCTCGTCCACGAGGATCGGTCCGCACGGAAGGCGCCTGAGAAACTCGAGGTTCTCCTTCGAGAGACGTTCGGCCGTCCAGCGCGCCGCGAAGAGCGCCGGCGGGTTGAACATTTCGCCGGTATCGACCCCGGCGACCACCTTGTCGTGATTGCCGCGGATCGAGACGGCCGGAAGGGGCAGGGTCCGGATCTTGTCGAGGACCTTGTTGGGGTCGGCCGCGTAACCGACGAAGTCGCCGAGACAGACGACACGGTCGAGCCTCTTGCGACGAACGCGGGCCATCACCGCCGAAAGGGCCTCGTCGTTCGAATGGAGATCGGAGATGAGGAGGTAGCGCACGATCCGGCGCGCCTCAGCCCGCTCCCGGGACGTTGAGCGCCCCGACGATCCGCTCGACCACCGCGTCCACCCCCTCGTCCCCCTGAAGTGAAAGGATCCCGTCGCAAAGTCTATAGGAAGCAAGGCGCGCGTCATAGAGCGCGCGGGCTTCTTCGACCGACCGAAACAGCGGCCGGTCCGCCGCCTTCGCCCCGAGCCGGGCGGCGATGACGTCGAACGGGACGTCGAGGAAGAGCGAGCGCCCGGCCCGCTGGACGACGGCACGATTCTCCGGGAACGTGAATGTCCCGCCGCCGAGCGCGACCACGGCGCCTGGAAGGGCCTCGGTCCCCCGAAGGAGCTCGGCCTCTCTCTCTCGGAACCAGGCCTCCCCACGCTCCTCGAAAGCGCAGCGGATCGTCAAGCCAGAGAGTGTCTCGAACGCCTCGTCGAGGTCGACGAAAGGGACGCCCAGCCGGGCGCCGAGAGCCCTCCCGACGGTCGACTTGCCGGCCCCCATGAAACCGACGAGATAGACGCGGCCACCCCCCGGAGTCACGGCGCCCCGCCGCTCAACGCCCGGGAGCCTCCCCGGCGAGCCACCGCTCGAGCCACTTGGTCGAGACGCGTCCGTGGCGAACGTCGGGGTGGTCGAGGAGCCTCAGGTGGAGCGGGATGGTCGTCTTCACGCCCTGTACGACGAAGAGCTCGAGCGCCCGCCGTCCGCGTGCCAGCGCCTCATCTCGCGTCTGTCCGTGCACGATGAGCTTGGCCAGGAGCGAATCGTAGTCGGGAGGGATCCTCCAGCCGATGTAGGCCGCCGTGTCGACACGGACCCCGGGACCTCCCGGGACGTGGAGCGTCGTGATCGTGCCGGGAGAGGGCGTGAACTTCTCGGGATCCTCCGCGTTGATGCGGAACTCGATCGCGTGGCCGCGCGGCCGGAACTCGCCGGGCCCGATCCCCACCCGGGGAAAGGAGAGCGGCTCGCCCGCGGCGACCCGGATCTGCTCCTTCACGAGGTCGAAACCCGTGACCATCTCGGTCACCGGGTGCTCGACCTGGATCCGCGTGTTCATCTCCATGAAGTAGAAGGAGCCGTCCTGGTCGAGGAGAAACTCGACGGTCCCGGCCCCGACGTAGTCGACGGCGCGCGCCGCGGCGATCGCCGCGGCGCCCATCCTCTCGCGGAGCTCCGCCGAGACGGCGGGAGAGGGAGATTCCTCGAGGATCTTCTGGTGGCGCCGCTGCAGCGAGCACTCGCGCTCGCCGAGGTGGACGATCTTTCCGAGGCGGTCACCGAAGACCTGGACCTCGACGTGCCGGGGCTCGGCGAGGTACTTCTCGAGATAGAGGGCTCCGTTCGAGAAGGCTCGTTCCGCCTCGTTCGAAGCGAGGCCGAACGCCGCGGCGAGCTCCTTGCCGTTCCGAGCGACCCGCATTCCCCGCCCGCCACCGCCGGCGATCGCCTTGAGAAGAACCGGGTAGCCGATGCGGTCGGCGATCTTCAGCGCTTCGTCCGCCGACGCGACCGCACCCGGGCTGCCGGGAACGGTCGGAACGCCCGCCTTCTTCGCCGTCTCCCTCGCCACCGACTTGTCGCCCATCTTTCGGATCGCCTCCGGGGAGGGACCGATCCAGGTGAGGCCGACCTCCCCCAGGATCTCGGCGAAGTGGGCGTTCTCGGCCAGGAATCCGTATCCCGGGTGCACGGCGTCGGCCCCGGTGATCTCGGCCGCAGCGACGATCGACGTGATGTTCAGGTAGGAGCCCGCGGGCGAGGCCGGCCCGATGCAGACCGACTCGTCCGCCGCCTCCACGTGCAGCGCGGAACGGTCGATCGTCGAGTGGACGGCGACCGTGGCGATCCCGAGCTCCTTGCAGGCCGCGATGATCCGGAGCGCGATCTCCCCGCGGTTCGCGACGAGGACCTTGCGGAACATCAGGCAGGCCGGATCGCGAAGAGCTTCTCGCCGAACTCGACCGGCTGGCCGTTCTTCGGGAAGACCTCGACGATCGTCCCCGCCACGTCCGCCTCGATCTCGTTCATGAGCTTCATCGCCTCGACGATACAGAGCGTGGCGCCCTTATCGACGGTGTCCCCGACCGCCACGAAGGAGTCCGCGTCGGGGTTGGAGGCACGATAGAAGGTTCCCACGATCGGCGACGTGACGAGGTGCAGGCCCGCGTCGACCTCCGGCGGAGGCGCAGCCGGCGCACCCGGCGCGGAGCTTTCCGGCCTGGGGACCTTCTCCTCCCACGAGACGGGGACGGCGGGATACGCCGATGCGGGAGCGGGACCCGCGTCCCTTGGGACGGGCCGAGGGCCCTCGATCCGAAGGCGAAAGCCTTCCTGCTCCAGCTCGAGGCTGGCGAGGCCACGGCGCGCCACGAGGTCTGCGAGTTCCCTGATTTCCTTGACGTTCATCTGTTTCTTTCGGGCAAAGAGCTCTCGCTCAGAGGAGGGCCGGGCGAAGCTTCTCTGCGGCGCGTGCCGCCTCGAACCGGATGCGTCCGGCCGGGATTCCTGGGCCGGCCTTCAGGAGAAGCGCGTAGGCCGGGGTTATCGCCTTGACGGTGACAGATCCGGCCGTTCCCGAAAGGACGAAGCTGTCGAGGGCCCCTTCTCCGATCTCGGCCCGGCTCCGACGCACGTTCTTCCAGAATGCGGTCAGCTCGGCCGCCAGGTTCTCCATCGCTTCGGCTTCGCTCCGCGGCCCGACGTCGACGACGGGCACTCCTTCGAAATCCGTCACGACCGCCGCCGTGGCCCCAAGCCTTTCCACGACCTCCTGGACGGCTCCGACGAGATCGGAATCCCTCCTGCCGACGGTCCTCGCAAACGGCTCCACCCAGGACTCGAGACGTCCTCGTACCGTGCCGGCCCGCACTCCGGAGATCTCGTGCGCGACGTCGAGGAGTCTCCGGGCGCGATCGGGCTCGGTCTCGGTTCGGGCCAGCAGTCTGTAGGCGTCCCGCGCGTCTCCCAGGTGCCCCTGCGCCCGGAGCAGCTCGGCGAGAGTTTCGGTCATCGCAGGAGCGTCCGGAGTTACCGGGCCGAGGACCGGTGAGCCTTCCGACGACGCGCCGGACCGGGACGGCTCGTCGGCCGAGGCCGCCGGGCCCATTGATCCGACGGACGAAGTCGCATCGAGCGGAGGGGACGGCTCCACGACCGCCGCGGTCGCGAGCGGCGCCGGCTCGATGAGTTCCGGCAAGTCGGGGGCCGGCGAATGCTCCGCCACGTGCTCCTCGGCCACGGCGGGCAAAGGTGGGACGATCGGCAGGCCCGGAGCGGAACGGCTCGTGTCGGAGGGCACGTCCGGCGCTGGTGCCCTCTTGACGGAAATCCCTCCGGTCCGAAGCTCCGGCGCGGGCGGCGGCGGGGCCTCCCGCTGGACCGGGGATCTCGGGGCCGCAGCTGCGGCCAGCTCGCCGTCGAGGTGGCGAATCAGCTCGTTGACCTCACGATCGCCCGGGCTCAGGCCACGGAAGAGCTTCAGCTTCTTGATGGCCTCGACGGTGTCACCACGAGAAAGATGGACGTCGGCGATCTGGCGCAGGGCGACCAGATTCTGCGGATCGAGCTTCAGCGCCGCATTGAACGAGGAGAGCGCTTCGTCCAGGCGCCCTCCGTGCTGGAGAAGGCGCCCGAGGGCCACGTGTCCGGCGACCGCCGATGGGTTCTGGGCGAGGCCGCGCTCGAGGACGCCGATCGCCTCGCGGACCTGTCCCTGGCGTCGGTACTCGTCCGCCAGCGCCAGGAACTGGCGCGAAGCCGGATCCCGGGTCAGCGCCTTCTTGAGCTCCTCGAGGCGGGACAGGGTACGACTGAAAAGGCCCATGTCTTCCCACGAGTGTACGGCAAAGGCCGCGGGGTAAAAAGGACGGGCCGCCCCGAAAGGCGGCCCGCTGCGTTGACGTCGTCGGCGCGGTGCTACTGCACCGTGAAGGTGTACGTCACCGTTGCCGTATGTGCGGCACCGCTGCACGAGGGAGTGTCGGTAGCGCGCACCTGGACGGTATACGGGGTGGCGCTCACGGGAAGGGTCCCGTTGGAGGTCATTGCGGAAGTCTGTCCGGTTGCCACCAGGTTGACTCCGGCAGCTCCCGTGCCCCCGACGACGGCCCAGTTCACAGGGTTGAACGAGGCGGATGTCGGATTCGGCGTGGCCGTGAACGTTCCGATCGCGGCGCCGACTGCGGTGCCGATGGTGGCCGGCGGCGGAGCCGTGACGCCAAACGGTCCGTTCGGGTCGATGACCTGCATCCCGACGGTACGCGATGCGGTTGACGGTGTCCCGTCCGTGACGGACAGCGTCACGGAGATCGCGGTCGTGCCTCCGGTCCCGGCCGTCGCGAGCTGAGGCGTCCCGGTAATCTGCCCGGTCAGGGCGTCGATGATCATGCCGGGCGGAAGCCCGGTCGCGGACCAGGTATAGGGAATCGTGCCGCCGGAGGCGGTCGCCGTGGCGCCCGGATAGGCCTGGCAGAGCGTCGCGGTGGGCAGGGTGGCCGTCGTGACCGCGACCGCGACGCGGCACGTCGTATCGAACGGGTTGTAGATGAGGACGTTCGGCAGGTCCACCGTGCAGCCGGTCCGCGCGTTGCGGAGCCGGATGCCGAACGACGTGGGAACGTTGCGGACACCGGTGACGGTGGTTCCGCCGGACGGGACGCACGGCTGCGTGTTGAGCGCCGAATCCGGAACGGCGGGCGCCGTGAAGGTGAGCTGCCCGGAGTTCGCGACGACGGCGTTGTTGACCGGGATCGATGCTCCGGCACCTCCGTAGACCTCGACCGTCATCGGATCGACGAAGTTGGTCCCGACGACCGTGATAGTGAGCGGGATGGTCTGCGGCGACCCAACCGGACCGCCCGCCTGGTTCAGCTGCGTGGGCGAGGCGCTGACGGCCGTCATCGGGTTGACGCTGTAGGTGAAGGTCCTCGTGTCTGTGTCCGGTTCGTCACACGCAATCGACGGGAAGCGGACCCGGAACTCTCCCACCACGTTCTCGCAGCCCCCGGCACCACCGAGACCCGGATCGATGGCGGGCATCACGACGGTGATGAGGGACGACGACACGGACGTGACGATCGGCCGGATCAGGAGGGTGTCCGATTCGAAGGTGACCTCGACCGGTTCCTCGAAGGCCTGCCCGGTAATCGTGACGACGGTCGACTGGTTCCAGGGCGTCGTCACCGGAACGATGGTGTTGATCGTCGGGCAGGCGTAATAGCGGAACTGCACGGGGCTGGTCGTGTCCCGACCCGTATACGGGTTCCGGACGACGACGTCGACGGTCTGACCGGCGAGCGCGCTGTTCGGTCCGGTCGCCATCGGCGTGAGGAAGATGATCTCGCTGGCCCGGATCTCGACGACCGAGGCCTCGACGCCACCCACGAAGACCTGCATGGGGAGCGCGAAGTTCCTCCCGAAGACCGTGACTCTCGTCGAGGCATCGTTCGGGCCCGTCGACGGTGAGATGGAGGTGATGACCGGCTCGAGGAATCCGCCCGGGAAGTACGTGTACGCCCCGACCGACTCGACGCAGGCCTCGTTCGGGCCGCCGGCATCGACGATGAGCTTCACGGAAACCGTATCGGGACGGTCCGGGCTCGTCAGGACCCGGCGAGGTGTCGACACGCGAATCTCGTTGTCCGACACGCTCAGCGTGACTCCCTGACTTCCGCCGAAGAAGACGTCCGTCCGGTCCAGGGTGGTGCTCGATCCGCCGGACGTGAACCCACCTCCGGAGATGACGACGATGTCTCCGCCATCCGGGTTACCGGCGTTGGTCGGGTTCTCGGGCCGGACCGTGGCGACGAAGAGTCCGGCCGCGCCGACACACTGTCCGGCACTCCCCCCCGACCGATACGTGTAGGACTGCGGGAGGATTCCGCTCTGCGCCGATACGAGGCCGAGGTCGACCGTCACCGAGACGTCCACGGTCTCCGGCACGGCCGGGTTCGCCAGGATGCGACGCGGAGTGGTGACGGTGATCTCCGTGTTGGTGACGGCGACGACGGAGGCGGGCGCGCCGCCGAACGTCACGCGCGTCGTCGCCGTCGAGCTCGTCGCGCTCGGGAGGAAATTGGTTCCCGTGATCACGACCTGCTGGCCACCTTCGGGGGGACCGGAGATCGGAGTGAGCGCGGTGACCGTCATGCGACGGTTCGGATCGACGCAGTAGTACGTGAACGCCCGGGCCGCAGTCACCGAACCGATCGGGATGTCACCCGCGAAGAATCGAACGGTGACGTCCACGACCTCGGGGACCTGCGGATTCGCGAGCGTCCGCGCCGGCGTGAGGATGACGATCTTGTTGTCGGACAGGGTCTGCACCGAAGCGGGTTGCCCGCCGAACAGTATCTGGACGCCCTCGGTACTCGTTCCGAAGCGGCCACCGTTGATCGTCACGGTGTCCCCGCCCGCGCAGGTTCCCATCGTCGGATCGATCGAGGAGATGAATGGCCCGTTCGTCGGTACCGGCTGGTACTGGATGGACTTCTCGGCCGAGCCGCACTCGAACGACGCCTTGATCTTCGAGAGGCCCGACGACGTCGCCCCGAGGGTGACGTCGGCGAAGCCGTTCTGGGTCACCTTCGAGACGCTCGTCAGGCCCGTCTCGAGGAAGAAGCCGAAATCGGTCGTGAAGAGGACGGACGTCCCATCGGGTACGAGCGCCCCCCCTTTTCTCACGGTGGCGCGGACGATGATCGCCGTCCCTGCCATCGGCGTCACCGAAGTGGCGTCGAGGGCGATCGTCACGGTACACGTGCCGTTGTTGCCGCCGCCGTCAGTGGGCGGCTTGGGCGACGTCGGAGACTCACCCGAGCACCCGGCGAGAAGGAGGGAGAGTCCCGCGACTGCGAGGAGGGGCTGGAGGGTTCGGCGCATCGCTTTCACCTCGGAGATTCCACGCACCTTCGTCATGCGGTCCTCAATTCACCCGGCCGACGACGTTCTGGGTCGCGGCGCTGTAGAGAAACGTCATGCCGAAGGAACCCGACGCCCCGTACGGGCTGGCCGGAGAGCGTCCGTCCACGATAGGTCACCGTCGCCCGGCAGCGGATCTCGCTTCGGCCGGTCTCCCGATCGATCCCGCCATTGAACGGCAGGAGCTGGTCGAGCGGCGCCCTCAGGAGGGCCGTTCTCGACATGTAGGGATAGTTCGTCAGGGAGGAGGTTCCGCCTGCCGGGACCAGGACGTTGCCGCCGAAGGTCTCCGGTTCGGGCACTTTGGTCCCTCCGTCGATTCGCTGCCACTCGACGACGTAGTCGTCGAGTCGCGTATCGAGGAAGCTCGACGTTCCGCCCGTGGGGTTCTTCAGGACGGACTTGAGCTCCGTCTCTTCAAACTGCAGCGCCGCCCCGCTCCCGACGTTCCACGCCTCCGGAAGGAGATTGTAGGAAACCGAGAGGAAGACGGGCGAGGCGTCGTCCCCCTGCGAGTTGGACGAACAGCCGGCCACGGAAAGGACTCCAGCCAGAAGGGCGGCGGCGATGGCGTTTCGGTTCTTCATCTTCGGCTCCGTGTCCCGGCCTCAGAGCGCCTTCATGACGCGCGGCGTGATGAAGATCATGAGCTCATCCGTTTCCTCGGTCGTCGTCTTGTTCCGGAAGAGGCCCCCGAGGAGAGGGATCTTCCAGAGGCCCGGGATCATGGTCTGTCCGTCGTTGGCCGTCAGCTTGAAGATGCCGGCGATCATGCCGGTCCCGCCGTCGCGCACCATGAGGGTCGTCTCGGCGTCGCGGGTGATGAGCGGCACGTTCTGGCCGCCCGTCACGTTCGCGCCGGGGGCGGGCTCTCGCCTCTGGATCTTGATCTCGAGGATGACCGTTCCCTCCGCGGTGATCTGCGGAGTCACGTCGAGCCGGAGGGTCGCGTCGATGTAGAGGACCGTCGTCGTGTTGTTGACGGTCGTCTGGACCGGGATCTGGAAGCCGGACTGCACCGAGGCCGCCCGGTTCGTCTGCGTCAGGATCTTCGGCGAGGAGACGATCTTCACGAGACCGCGGGCTTCGGCCGCGCTCAGCGCGACGTCGAGGCGGAAGGTATCGAGAACGTTTCCGAGGCTGGCCCGGAGGATCTCGTTGCCGTTCGGCAGCGAGACGGTTCCCGTCACCGATCCGTTGTTCGGGAAGACCATCCCGGTCGTGTTCCCGGTCGTCTGGTCCGCGACCGCGTTGAAGCCCCAGGCGATGCCGAGCCTCCTGCTGAACGTCCGGGTCGCCTCGACGATCCGGGCCTCGATCATGACCTGCGGCACCGGCGGTGTCGAGGCTCTTGATGAGGTCGAGGACGGTCGGGAGGTACTCCGGAAGCTCCCTGATGATGAGGAGGTTCGAACGGCTGTCGACGAAGATGTCCCCCCTCGCGGACATGACCTTCTTCGCCGTGGTGGCGGCCGCATCGGCCGTCGCGTACGAGAGCTTCTGAATGACCGTCTTGGTGGGACGGTTGTTCTCCTGCGCCTTGAGCAGCGATTGCCGGCCGGCCTCTTCGCTCGCCAGTTTCTGCGTTCCGGCGATCCGCATCACGTTGCCTTCGAGCACGTAGCCGAGGCCGTTGATCTTGAGGATGAGCTCGAGGGCCTGATCCCATGGAATGTCCGTGAGGGAGACGGTGACCGTCCCGCGGACGTCCGGATCGAGGACGATGTTGAGGTTCGTCAGCTCGCTGAACTTCTGGAGCGTGTCCTTGATGTCGGCGTCCTTGAGGTTCAGCGTCAGCGGCTCGCCGGTGTACTGCCGTTCGGTCTGGCCGATGGCCCGGGACTCGAACGGGTTCGAGATGTCCCTCGGCTGGGCGTCCTTCTCCTGCTGGACGGCGAGCGTCTCCGCCGCTTCGAGCAGGGCGTGGTCGTCGGCGGCGACACGCTTGCGGGCAGCCCGGGAGGGTGCGGCAGGCGGGCGCACGGCGATCTCGGGCGAGGCAACGGCGACCGTCTCGGGAAGGCTCGCCGGCGCAGGGACCGCCGGTGCAGCGGAGATCACCGGCACCGTCGGAACGGGCTCCGGTGCGGACGCGGCCGGGGCCGGCTGGAAGGCGGGGATCGTCGGCTCCTCGGGAGCCGGGGAGGAAGCATCGGCGACGACGACCGGGGCGGTCACCGTTTCCGGCACGACCACCGGAGGCTCGACGACGGTCTCGGCCACGGCGGCCGGCGACGGCGACTGTTCCGCCACGATCGGCTGATCGGAGTCGTCAGCCTCGTGCGCTTCGTAGGAACCAGCTGCCGGAACCGGGGCGGCCGGGGCAGCTGCTCCCGCGGCGATCCGGACGGGCGCGACCGGGGCCTCCGACTTTCCGGGGAACGAGACCGAGATCCCGGAGCCGCTCTGCCGGAGCGTCGGGAGCGATTCCTCCGCGAGGTCGAAGACGACCCGGGTAACGGCCGTCGGCTCCGTCCGGAACTGCGAGACCCGCACGCGCGTCACGCCGCCGGAGTCCACGTCCTGCGCCCGGAACTTCGAGGCGTTCCGCACGCCACTCAGGTCGAGAACGAAACGGGCCGGGTTCGAAAGAGTGAACGCCTCGTACGAAAGCTCGCCATCGCCTTCCAGCCGTACCGAGAGCGAACCGTCCACGCGCCGGGTATCGACCTTCGCCAGGAGAGTCGCCGGTCGACCGGCCGCCGCGTGCTGGGCCACCACGACGGGCTCGGTACGTCCCGCTGCCGGGGCGACGACCGGCATCGGGGAGGCGGCGACGACCGGAGACGGCTCCGGGAGCGCTTCGACCAGTTCCGGATGCGTTTCGCCGCTCGCTCCGGCCTGCGCGACGACCGGCTCGTCGATTCGAGGAATCAAGGTCACGGACATCGCCCGCGACGACGGATCCCCCGAGATCTTCGAATCCAGCGCACCACGCCCCGTCAACTCGAAGCGGACCTGGGGCTGGCCGAGCTCCGTAAAGGACCGCATGTCGAGGTGCGTGAGGAGCGTGCCGTCGGCGCGCGGAGGCTCGAGACCCGACCTCACGACCGTGCCAGGCAGGTCCACGACGAGGGTCCTGGATCCCTCCCGCGCGTACACCATCGGCCGCAGCGGGCCTTCGGCGGTCAGCACGAGGCGCGGAGCGTCGCCGTCGATCAGGAGCGCGGCGCCGGTCAGTTCGACCGGGGTCGAGTTCCCGGCCGCAGACGCGACGGGTTCCGCCTTGAGGGCAGGGCCGCCCTGCGAGGAGCAGCCCGCGGCCACGAGGGCCGCAGCGAGAATTCCCGCCAGCCCGGGTACCGAGAACCTTCCAGTTCGAAACATGGTTCCTCCCCACGCGAGGTTCGAGGTGCCCAAGGGCTGCCGGGATTCGAGGCGGATGGTCTTGGTCCTCATCGATCTTCCTTCGCTCACGGCTTCGCCTGAAGGGCCAGGGCCTTGACGACGTCCCGGAATGGCTTCGGGCTCGTCGGGTCGTTGACGTTCTGCCGGAAGACGACTTCGGTCGGGCCGATCTCCATGACCTCGCCGTCGAATACCGTCGTCCCCTTCCGCAGGAGGTAGGAGCGGTTGTCACCGCCCCTCATCATCGCAATCCAGCCCTGACGGGTCCGGATGGTCCCCTGGAGTTCCAGTTCCTCCACGAGCATTCCGGCGACCCCGGGAGGTCTCTGCCGGTCCTTGTCGTCCTGGGTCCTGAGGAGAAGCGAGCGGAAAGGATCCCTCCGCCCCCGGATCTCGTAGGCGTACGCCGGTGTCGACGAGTCCTGCTCGCCGGGAACCGGCACGGCGATTCCCGCTTCGGCCGGAGGCGGCACAGGAGCAGCGGCCGGGACCTGCCCCAGAACCCGCAGCGGAACGAGGCCGAGTACCAGCGCAAAGCCGGGCAGGACTCTGGCCAGGAGGGTTCGTCGCATCACTCGCCTCCCCCGGAGTTCGTCCCGGCCGGGATGGCCCCGACGGGAGCGCCCTCCGGAGCGGCCCCAGGTGCGGCCGCTGGCGCCGCCTGCTGGTCGCCCAGATAGATGAAGGTCTTCAGGACGAAGGTGGCAGCGAGGGTGCGACCGAGCCTCGCGTCGGAATAGCCCGTGAGGACCAGGGATTCGACGTTGATGATCCGGGAGAAGCGCGCCATCTTGTCGAAGAAGAGCGCGAGGTTGTGGTACGTCCCGTCGAGCTGGATCTCGATTGGCCACTCGGCGTAGAAGTCCTTGTTGACGTACTCCTTCGGCGAGAAGCTCTTCAGGAAGAAGTCTCCCTGCCGCGTGAGGGCCTCGATCTTCTTGATCAGCTCTTCCGTGTTCCGCTTCGTCGGGAGAATCTCGAGAAGCCGGTTCAGGTCGAGCTCGATCCGCCGGACCTCTTCACGCAGCTGAGGGAGGCGCCGCTCGGCGACCCGTCCTCGTTCGATCTTCTCCTGCAGCGCACCGTATTCGACCTTCAGGCTGGCGAGGCGGCGCTGCATCTCGGTGAAGTTCGGGTACTGCCAGTTCGCCACGGCCCAGAGACCCCCGGCGAAGGCGACGCCGATCAGGAGGCCGTAGTACCAGGGCTTGTCTTCGAGCTGCTTCAGTTCGATCGCCACGTCCTACCCCCTCAGTTCCCCGCGGCAGGCGCGGCAGGCGCGGCAGGCACGGCGGGCGCGGCAGTTGCCGGACTATCGGCGCCGGACGCCGGTGCGGCGGCGGTTTCGAACTGGGTCCGGTCGAGGTCCGCGAAGACGAACGAGAGCTCGTAGTTGTAGAGGTTCGCCGATCCGGCGGTGGCCGCGGCCAGGACCGTCAGCTTCGGCTCCTGGAAGGCCTGCACCAGCTTGAGGTTCGTGAAGAAGTTCGCGACCGCAGGCGGATTGAGCGCCTTGCCGTCGATGGAGATCTGGTTGCCATTGAGCTCCATGCTCTCGAGCCACAGGAGGTCCGGAAGGGCGTTGGAGACCTCGTCCATCAGGCGCACGGGACCCCGCTGGCTCGCCTTGAGCGAGTTGATGAGGTCGACCTTCCTCTGCAGCTTGGCCTTCTTGTCCTCGAAGTCCGCGACTTCCTTGAGCACCGCCTCGAGACGGGTGACTTCCTGCTGCGCGAGCCGGTTCTTCTCTTCCTGCTCCTTGAGCCGCGAGGACTCGACCCACCACTGGACGCCGACGACGAGGAGCCCGAGCAGGAGCCCCCCGAGGATCAGGAACAGGTTCAGCCGGCCCGCCCCACCGAGTGCGGAGACGCCCCGCTTCTTCTTGGCGGGCTTGGCTTCGGAGAGGAGGTTGATCTTGATCATTTGGCCTCCTCCGTCACTCGCCGAGCTTTCGCACGGCGAGCCCGACGCCGATCGCGAGCGACGGACCGTTCTCCGACAGCCACGCCGGGTCGACGGCGCGGTCGTCGGCGGTAACGGAGCGGAAGGGGTTCATGATCTCGACGGGGAGGCCGAACTTCTCCTTCAGCACCTCGTCGAGCTGGGTCACCCGCGAGCCGCCGCCGGAAAGGACGATCGTGTCGACCTTGTCCGAGCCGGACGTGGCGTGGAAGAAGTCGATCGTCTTCTGCAGCTCGCCCGCCACGTCCTCGCAGACGCCGGTGAGGACCGGCTGGATGCTCTGGGCGGACTGTCCGCCGACGGGCTCCCCCTTCTTCAGCGCCTCGGCCTGCTCGAAGTTGAGCGAGAAGGCCTTTTGCAGGGCGTCCGTGAACTGGTTGCCGCCGAACGTGATGTCGCGCCAGAAGACCGTCTGGCCGCTCGCGAGGATGTTCACGTTCATGACGGAGGCACCGATGTTCAGGAGGGCCACGACGCGGGTCGGATCGAGGCCGTAATTGACCTCGTAGCAGTTCTGGAGCGCGAACACGTCGACGTCCACGAGGCCGGGCGTCCGACCGGCCTGGGTCACGACGTTCTTGTAGTCGTCGACCTTCTCCTTCTTGGCGGCCACGAGGAGAACACCCATGGTCTCCCCCGGCGCGCCCGGGTCGAGGACGACGTAGTCGAGGTAGACGTCGTTGATGTCGAACGGGACGTACTGCTCCGCCTCCCACCGGATCGACTCGGAGAGCTCTTCCTCGGGCATCGTCGGGAGCTGGATCTTCTTGACGATGACCGAGTGGCCCGAGACGGAGACGGCCACGTTCGCGTTCTTGACCCCGGTCGAAGCGAGGAGACGGGAGATGGTCTCGACGACGAGCGAGGAATCCATGATCGCGCCATCGACGATCGCCTCGGGGGAGAGGTTCTCGAGGCCCGCCTTGACGAGCTGGAACTTCCCCTCTTTGCCCGCCTTGAGCTCGACCAGCTTCACGGCGGACGAGCCGATGTCGAGACCGACGAGGTTCTTGGCCTTGCGGAACAACACGGTGCGGTCTCCCTCCCTCTACGTTCCGGAACCGACGCGACGCCCTGGCACGAGCTGAGTAAAGCCTTTGTGGGCGCTATGTTGCGCGGGTCCGCCGATACTGTCAAGGACTCGGAGAGTCCAAATGGCCACTGGACAGGGAATCCGCGGGGCGCTATAAGTCGCAGTTCCGGTGGCGGACCGGGTTCGTTCCTGTGAACGGGGACGGAAGCCGCCGGAAATCGCGTTCAGGATTCAGAGGGAGCCGCCCCATGCCCCAGATGTGTGAAGTATGCGGAAAGTCCCCGGTCGCCGGACACCGGGTCAGCCACGCCCACAACGTCACGAACCGGCAGTTTCGCCCGAACCTCCGGAAGGTCCGCGCCGCGGTCCCCGGCGGCTCGAAGCGGGTCACGGTCTGCACCCGGTGCCTCCGGTCGGACAAGGTCACCAAGGTCGTCCGCTGACGTCCCGGCCCGCGCCCGGGGCGTGAGCCCCGGCGCCGCGCCGGCCCCCGCTCAGCGGGGACCGAGCCGGGAAACGTTGAACTTCCGTCTCACGGTCGTGACTCCCGGGACGGCCCGGATCGCGAGGAGGAGCTTGTCGAGGTGCCGGCGGTCCGGCGTCGTGGCGCTCCCCTCTATGACGGCCGTCCTGCCCGGGCTCGTTCGCGCCTCGATCGCCTCGATGTTCGAGCCGGCGTCCGAGATGACCTGGGTGATCCGCGCGAGGATGCCCGGCCGGTCCTCGACCTGAACCTCGAAGTCGACCGTGAAGGAGGCGTCCTTGGCGGCGTGCCACTCCACCTCGATCTCGCGGCTCGGGTCGAACAGGAGGTTGCGGACGTTCGGGCAGGCAGCGGAGTGGACCGACACCCCGCGGCCGCGCGTCACGTAGCCGACGATCTCCTCCCCGGGCACGGGACGGCAGCATCGCGCGAGAGTCGCGAGGAGGTCGTTCTCTCCGCGGACGAGTATCCCGGTCCCGCCGATCGGGAGAATCTTCCTGACGACCTTCCTCAGCGCTTCGGTGCGTGAGGGGCCAGCCTTGTCGCCCGACGGCTCCTCCTGCGGGAAGAGCTTCTGGACGACGACGCGCGGCGGGATCTTGCCGTACCCGATCTCGGCCAGGAGGTCGTCGACACGGGCCACGCCGAGCTCAGGCAGCACGGCGTCGAACGCCTTCGCGTCGACGAGCTTGCCGAAGGTGCGCTTGACCTTCTTCAGCTCCTTGTCGAGGAACCTCCGCCCGATCTCGATCGACTTCTGCTTCTCCTTCGTCTGGAGGAACGCCCGGATCTTGTTCCGCCCGCGCGACGTCACGACGAACGCGAGCCAGTCGCGCGAAGGCTGCGACGCCGGAGAAGTGAGGATCTCGACGATGTCGCCGTTCACGAGGGGCGTCCGGAGCGGGACGAGCCTCCCGTTCACCCGCGCGCCGACGCAGCGGTGGCCGACGTCGGTGTGGATCCGGTAGGCGAAGTCGACCGGCGAGGCGCCGCGCGGGAACGAGTACACCGCACCCTTCGGCGTGAACGTGTAGACCTCGTCGGCGTAGAGGTCCATCTTGAGCGAGGAGAGGAACTCGCGGGGGTTCGCGATGTCGCGGGTCGTCTCGAGGATCTGGCGTATCGCCGCGATCCCCTGCTCGTCGACGCGGCGGCTCCCGCGCCCCTCCTTGTACTTCCAGTGGGCCGCGATTCCCTGCTCGGCGAAGAGGTCCATCTCCCGCGTCCGGATCTGGATCTCGAACGGCGGCTCACCCTCGGGGATCACCGTGGTATGGAGGGACTGGTAGAAGTTCTGCTTCGGCATCGCGATGTAGTCCTTGATCCGGCCGGGGACGGGCCGCCAGGCCTGGTGGACGATGCCGAGGGCGCTGTAGCAGTCGCGCAGCGAGTCGACGAGGACGCGGAAGGCGAGGACGTCGTAGAGCTGGTCGAGCGGGATCGACTGGCGGAGGAGCTTCTGGCGGATCGACCAGAGTCTCTTCACCCGCCCCGACACCTCGGCCGGGATTCCCGCCTCCGCGAGCTTCCCCGAGATCTCCTCCCGCAGCTTCTCGATCGCGGCCCCCGAGGCCTTCATCCTTTCGTCCACCGCGGCCGACAGGGCCGCGAACTCGTCCGGGTAGAGATATCGGAAGGAGAGGTCCTCGAGCTCGCCCTTGATCCGGCCCATCCCGAGCCGGTTCGCCAGCGGCGCGTAGATCTCCATCGTCTCCGCCGCGATGGCGCGCCGCTTCTCCTCCCTCAGGTGGCTGAGGGTCCGCATGTTGTGGAGGCGGTCGGCGAGCTTGACGAGGATGACCCGGAGGTCGCCCGTCATCGCGAGGAGCATCTTCCGGAACGTCTCGGCCTGCTGCGCCTCCTTCGACGTGTAGGCGTACCGGCCGATCTTCGTGACGCCGTCGACGACCTCGGCGACCTCCGGCCCGAAGAGGGTGGCGAGCTCTTCCTTCGTCGTCTTGGTGTCCTCGAGGACGTCGTGCAGGAGTCCCGTGGCCACGGAGACCTCGTCGAGCTTCAGCTCGGCCAGGAGCATTGCCACGCCGATGGGGTGGACGAGATACGGCTCCCCCGAGGAGCGGAGCTGGTGCCGGTGGGCCTGGGCCGAGAAGATGTACGCCCGGCGCAGGAGGTCCTCGTCCGCCCCCGGCAGGTAGCTCTCGACCGCGTCGAGGATGTCCTCGAACCTCAGCACGTCCGGATTATGGCGGCTCGCCCATCCCGCGCGCGCGAGGACCTCTTCGGGTAACCTCCGCCGGATGTCGGCACCGACCCCTGACCCCGTTTCCGGGCCCGCTCCCGCCCCTTCCGCCAGCCCCGTCCTGCGCGCGCTCGCGGCGCCCCGGCGATGGCTCCGGTCCCTCTACGACTGGACGATGCACTGGGCCGACACGAAGCAGGCGCTCGTGGCTCTCTTCCTCATCGCCGTCGCCGAGTCGTCGGTCTTTCCCATCCCGCCCGACGTCCTCCTCATCGCCATCGTCGCGTCGTCCTCCCTGCTCTGGATCCGGGCGGCCGCCCTCTGCACGGTCGGCTCGGTCCTCGGGGCGATGGGGGGCTACGTCATCGGCCTGACGTTGATGGCGACGGCGGGCCAGGCGATCGTGAACTTCTACAACGCCCAGCACCACTGGTCGAAGGTCGTGGAGCTCTACAACGGCGAGTGGGGAATCTGGTTCCTCGCCGCGGCCGCCTTCACGCCGATCCCGTACAAGGTCGCCACGATCGCGGCCGGCGCGACGGGGATGGCCTTCGTGCCGTTCGTCCTCGTCAGCATCGTCGGTCGGGGAGCCCGCTTCTTCCTCGTGGCGGGGCTCCTGCGGCTCTTCGGGCCGGCGATCCGCCGGACGCTCGAGAAGAACTTCGACCTCGCGGCGCTCGCCTTCCTCGTCCTCCTCGTCGGAGGGTTCCTGGTCCTGAAGTTCGTCTGAGCGGCGGCGCGAGGGCTTTCAGCCCTCGCGCTCCTCGCGCGGCGGGAAGACGAGCGAGAGGCCGATGGACGCCGCCAGGAGCGCGGCGATGATTCCGAGCGACCAGGCGATCGGGAACTTGCCGCCGAAGGCCTCGTTCAGCCAGGCCATCTTCAGCCCGACGAAGATCAGGACGGAGCCGAGGCCGTACTTGAGCAGGTGGAACTTCCCGACCGCGCCTGCCAGGAGGAAGAAGAGCGCGCGCAGGCCCAGGATCGCGCAGATGTTCGACGTGAAGACGACGAGCGGCTCGCGGGTGATCGCGAAGATCGCGGGAACCGAATCGATCGCGAAGACGACGTCGGAGACCTCGATGAAGACGAGCGCGAGGAGGAGCGGCGTCCCGAGAAGGCGTCCTCCCTCGCGGGCGAAGAGGTGCGGACCGTGGAGATCGTGCGTGAGCGGGATCCACCGCTTCAGCGCTTTCAGAACGACGTTGTCGGCGGGGTCGACCGGCTTGTCGGGGCTGAAGAGGATCTTGATCCCCGTGACGACGAGGAACGCGCCGAAGACGTACATCACCCAGTGGAACTGGAGGAGGAGCGCCCCGAGCGCGATGAAGATCGCCCGGAAGACGAGGGCGCCCAGGATTCCCCAGTAGAGGACGCGGTGCTGGTACGCGGCGGGCACGCCGAAGAAGTTGAAGAGGACGACGAAGACGAAGATGTTGTCGACCGAGAGCGCCTTCTCGACGAGGTACCCGGTCAGGTACTCGAGGAAGACCTGCCGCGCCGCCGCGTCGGGGAGAAACCCGGGAACCGCCAGGAGGCGTGCATCCGCCGCGAAGCGGGCCGCAGCCCAGAGGTAGAGGACCGCGCCGACGCACATCGCCACGAAGACCCACGCGACGCTCCAGGCGGCCGCCTCGCGGAAGCCCACGGCGTGGGCCTTGCGGTGGAAGACGCCCAGGTCGAGGGCGAGCATCCCGAGAACGAAGAGGACGAAGACGCCGTAGACCCACCAGGTCTCTGCGAAGGGGAAAAGGGAGACGGGCGTCATCGGGTGCTCCGGCGGAAGCGGGAGGGGGCGCGGGAGCGGTCCCGCCGGGGTCGCGCCGAAAAGGCGCGGCCCCGGCGAGGCCTGGTCGTCAGCGGCCCTTCGCTACGGCCTTGCCCGGCTTCGTCGCGTCCGGCACGGAGGCCGGGTGCCGGGCGGCGCGCTTCGCCTTCCAGGTCTCCCAGTTCACGACCCACGGAGCCGCGATGAAGATCGTGGAGTAGGCGCCGATGAACATGCCGACGAAGAGGACGAAGGCGAAGCCGCGAATCACCTCGCCGCCGAAGAAGAAGAGGGCGGCGACGGTGAGGAACGTCAGGAACGCCGTGAGGAACGTCCGCGAGAGCGTCTCGTTGATCGACCGGTTCACCAGGAGCGCGAAGGGCTCCTTCTTCGGCTTCTCGAGGTTCTCGCGGATCCGGTCGTAGATGACGACCGTGTCGTTGGCCGAGTAGCCGATGAGGGTGAGGAACGCGGCGACCACGGTCAGCGAGATCTCCACGCCGAAGATCGCGCAGAGTCCGAGCGCGATCCAGGCGTCGTGGACGAGCGCGACGACGACCCCGGTGCCGTAGGAAACGGACCGGAACCGGAACCAGACGTAGACGAGGATCGCGCCCCAGGAGAGGACGACCGCCCAGGTCCCTTTCCTCCGGAGGTCCTTCCCGACGGCCGGCCCGACCGATTCCGCGCTGATCAGCATCACGGGCCCGGCGACCGTCTTCTCCTTCAGCCAGGCGGCGACGGCCGGAGAGGTGCCGGGCGTCGCCGCGGCAGCGTCGACGCTCGCGAAGAGTCCCGTTTTCGGAGCGGGCCGCGATGATCGCCTGGGCGATCCGGTCGTACTCGACGCCCGGGTTCGCGTCGGCGCGGCCGGCCATCTTCTCCGGGTCGTCCTGCTGGAGCTTCGCGGAGAGCGGGTCGGCGCCGTTGAGGTTCAGGTCGAAGACCCCCGCCTCGAGCCCCTTCGGGAAGAGGGCCCGCGTGAGCGCGGGCGTCACCTCGCCCGAGATGTCGCGCCCTTCCTTCTGCTCCATCGGGACGCGGAGGAGGACCTGGTTCTTCTCGGCCTTGTCGTAGCGCTGGACCGACGTGACGGGGACGTTCGCCCCCTCCACGATCTTGCGGATCTGGTCCTCGTCGGGCTTCTGCTGGAACGCGTAGACGATCTGCGCGCCGCCCGTGAAGTCGACGCCCCAGTTCAGCCCCTTCGTGGCGATCGCGCCGGCCGAGAGGAGCGCGGCGACGACCGAGCCGATGACGAAGGGCTTCTGGAGCTTGAGGAAGTCGAAGTTGGGATTCTGTAGCAGCCTCACGGGGTCCCTCAGATCGAGATGGCCTCGACCTTCTCCTTCGACCCGTAGACGAGGTCGAAGAGGAGGCGCGAGACGAAAACGGCGGTGAACATGGAGGCGCAGAGGCCGATGATGAGCGTGACGGCGAAGCCCTTCACGGGGCCCGTGCCGAACTGGAAGAGGAAGGCCGCCGCCGCGATGGTCGTCAGGTTCGAGTCGATGATCGCGCTGAGGGCCTTCTTGAAGCCCATGTCGATCGCCGCCTTTCCGCCCTTGCCCCCGTCGAGCTCCTCGCGGATCCGCTCGAAGATCAGCACGTTCGCGTCGACCGCCATGCCGATCGTCAGGATGAAGCCGGCGATCCCCGGGAGGGTGAGCGTGGCGTTGATCCAGGCCATTGCGCCGAGCAGGATGATCCCGTTCATCGTCAGGGCGAGGACCGCGTTGATGCCCGCCAGCTTGTAGTAGACGACGACCGCGACGAAGACGAGGACCATCCCGATGATGGATGCGAGGACGCCCTGCTTGATCGAGTCGAGGCCGAGCGACGGGCCGACCGTCCGCTCCTCGAGGATGACGAGCTGTGCGGGGAGGGCGCCGGACCGGAGGACGAGGGAGAGGGCGTCGGCCCGCTCGGCCGTGAAGTTGCCCTCGATGATCCCGTTGTCGGTGATCTGGCCCTTGATGTTCGGGGCCGACTGGACCCGCTTGTCGAGGACGATCGCGAGCTGGCGCCCGATGTTGTCCCCGGTGACCCGGCCGAACTTCTCGGCGCCCTGGGCATTCAGGAAGAACTCGACGGCCGGCTGGTTGAACTTGTCCTGCCCGACCCGGGCGTTCTTCAGGTCGCGGCCGGTGACGGCGGCGGCCCGGTCGAGGACGTAGAAGACGGTCGTGCGCGTCCGGGCCTCGGTGTCCTCCGAGTTCCCTTCGACGAGCTCCAGGTTGGCCGGGATCGCCCCGCCATAGGCCGCCGCAGCGGCTTCAGGAGACGAGTAGGGCCCACCCTTGACGTCGACGAGCTTCAGCTCGAGGAGGCCTGTCGTGCCGATGATGTCCTTGACGCGGGCCGGGTCGTCGACACCGGGAAGCTGGATGACGATCCGGTCGTCGCCCTGCGGCTGGATCGACGGCTCGGCGACGCCGAGGGCGTCCACGCGGTTGCGGATCGTCTCGACGGCCTGCCGCAGGGTCTGGGCCTCGATCTCCATCCGTGCCGGGTCCCTGAACGTGACGCGCATCTCGCGGCCGCTCTGGTCGGAGGACCAGTCGGTCGGCGAGAGGGCGGTCTTGACGAGGTCGGAGACCGCCGCGGGGCTGATTCCCTCGCCCATCGTGATCGTGAATCCGGCGCCCGTGGCCGGGTTCAAGGTCCCGATGGCGACTCCGCGCTTGCCCGCTTCCGTCTTCAGGTGCTCGGCGGCATCCGAAGCCTCGGCACGGAGAGCGTCCTCGGCCTTCACCTGCATGACCAGGTGGATGCCGCCCCTGAGATCCAGCCCGAGCTTCAGGCCGTTCTTCAGGATGTCGGCGACTCCGGGGTTCGGGGGCGCGGTGGGGCTGTTCTTGAGGGCCTCGCGGCCCCTGTAGACGTAGGCCGCGATGGATCCGATGAGGACGACCAGCGTCACGGCGAGACGCCAGCCTGTAGGCCTTTTCACGAAACGCAACCTCCGAAGGCGGACCGGTCCGGACGAGGAGACAGCCGCCTCCTGAAGTCCTTGACCACCGACTGGAATCGGCCCGGCTCGCCCGGGCCAAGGCCGGGAGTCTATTCGCCGCCCGGCGGCGGCGTCAATTCAGGTCCGGTCTCCGCCGAGGTGGGCCCTTCCGCAGCCGTGCCGGCGCGGCCCGGCAGCCGGACCCGGCGCACCCGCGACGCGAGGGCGGGAGGCAGCGACGCGCACCACCGCTCGTGACGCTCCACGTGGCACGACACGAGCAGGGCCGGCCTGTCGACGAGGAGATCCTCGAGGAGAAAGCCGAGCACGGCACGGAAGCGGTCGTCGTCCGTCCCGACGAGCGGATCGTCCAGGAGCAGCGGGAGCCCTTTCGGACCCGTCCCGAGGTGCCGGAGCGCGGCCAGCCGCGCCACGAGGTGGAGCTGCTCCCGGGCCCCGGTCGAGACCGACGCGGCGAGGTCCGCGCGGGTCACCGGCCGGCCTCCTCGAGCGACCACGGACACCGAGAGGTCCTCCCCGAACTCCAGCGCCTCGTACGGAAGGCGGCAGGCCGCGAGGATCTCCCTCGAGGCCCGGGCGAGCCCGCCGCGGAAGTCGCCGTAGGTCGTCGTGGCCGCCGACGCCAGGACGTCCCGTGCCACGTCGAGCGCGTCCCGGAAGAGGATGGCCCTCTCGCGGGCGGCCTCCGCTACCGCGAGCTGTTCCTCCACCTCGCGGGCCTTGCCCCCCCCCTCGAACGCCTTCTGCGCGAGGTCCTTCTCGGCCGCCTGCTGCTCCGCTTCGAGCTGTGCCACCTTCTGCCTCGCGGCCTCGGCCACCCTGCGGGCCTCCTCCGGCTCGTGCGGGACGCTCAGGTCGTGCACCGTGGCGTCGATGCTCCCGAGGCGGCTCTCCACTTCTGCCGCCAGACGCCCGAGCCGCTCGGCGATCTCGACGTCGGCCCCCTGGGAGACCGCCGTCGACAGGGCCGGAAGCTCGATCTCGACGATCGCCTTCCGGCGCGCCGCCTGCGCCCGGCCCGCCTCGACGAAGAGGAGGGATTCCGCGAGGGAGAGTCCCATGGGCACCTGCAGGCGGGCGAGCTGCTCGAAGAGCTTCTCCTCGATCCCGGCCAGCTCGGACTCCTCCTCTTTCAGCCTCGCCTCGTCGCGCGCCGCCGCCTCCTCGCGCGCCGTGGCGGCGTGGTCCGCCTTCTCGAGGTCCGCCAGTATCTGCAGGAGCCGGCGCGACTCGTCCGGAGGCGGGAGGCCCTTGGCGAGGCCGAGGGCCGGGCGGAACGGCTCCAGCCCGCGTTCGACGGCCTCGAGCCTCTCGTTTGCCGCGTGCAGCCGCACCCGTTTCTCCACGAGTCTCTGCCGCCTCTCCTCGGCCGCGCGGGCGCGCCGCTGGGCCTTGACCAGCGCGGCGGCATCCTTGAACCCCACCCTTCGAGAGACTTGCTCGAGACGACGCCTCAGGTCCGAGAGCCGCCTCCGTTCCTCCTGCGCCTCCAGCCGTGCGGCCGCTTCCTCCTCGCGGGATCGCAGCTCGTCCTCGCGCCGGTGGCCGATCCCCCGCGCCCACGCGACCCCGCCGTAAAGAGCAAGAGCCGACGCGAAGACCGCGAGGGTCAGGACGAGCGGGTCGTCGAACCGCCCCCGCTTCACGAAGGCCAGGGCGACCAGAGGTACGAAGAGAGCTGCGCCCACGACGAGAGCCCGGGCCCTCCGGACGAGGACCTGCCTTTCGCCCGCGGCGATCGAGGCCCGGGCCCCGGCGTCGGCGACGCGGCGGTCGAGCTGTACTCCGGAGAGCTCCAGGGCCTGCCGGTCTTCCTCGGCGGAGGTGACGAAGTCCCGATCCTCGGGCTCGAGCCCGTCCAGCCGGCGCAGGTCCTCTGCGAGACCCTCGCGGCGAAGCTCCTCCCACTCCGCTTCGAGCGCTTCCTCGGCGGCCTCCGCCGCCCGCGTCGCCTCGATGGCGCCGTCGAGGAGCGTCCTGAGGCGGTTCCGGCCCTCGGGTGGCAGCTCGGCGAGGCCCCCCGCCCGACGGCGGCGGTCCCGGTCCTCCGTCGCTGCGGCCTTTCGCTCGGCGGCGAGGGCGTTCCGGGCGGCCCCGAGCGCCTCCGGCCGGGCGCCGCGGGCCCCGCGGAGAGCGTCGACGGCGGCGAGCGCGTCGGGGGTGAAGATGTCCGCCTCCCGTCCGAGCCGCTCCGCTTCCTTCTCGAGCTCCAGCCGCCTCCGCCCGTCGGTCCCTCGGCGTTCCATCTCGGCGGCGAGACTCCGCCGCTCGCTCTCGACGACAGCGACCTCGGCGAGCGCTGCGGCCCGGCGCGCCGCGTCCCGCCCGGACGTCAGCGCCGCGAGCCTTTCTGCGGCCTCCACGGCGGCCTCGCGCGACCTGGCGAGCCGCACCGCCTCGGCCCGTTTCTCCTCGACCCGGCGTCCCGCCCGGACGATCTCGGTCTCCACGGAGACCTGGGTGCCCGTCGTCGCTTCCGGCATCCGGGCGCGTGCCGCGTCGATGAGGCGAAGAGCCCTCACGACGCTGGCCTCGCCGCCCCCCGAATCGGCGATCCGGGCCAGCTCGACCGTGAGTGACGCGTCGAGGGCGTCACCGTCGAGAACGTTCTGTCCGACGTAGGCCGTCGTCCGGAAGAGCGGCTCGGTCAGGCCGGTCAGCTTCTCGCCGACGGCGTCCCGTCCCCCGGGCCGGAGGAAGTCCGCCGTCCGGTCCTCGCCCCGGTCCCGGTCGACGACGCGCAGGGTTCCGGCGTCGAAGTCCCGCTCGACCGTGTACCGGCCCGTGCCCGTCGAACCGGTCGACACGTCGAGCCGAAGCCGGCTCGGAGCACCGCTCCGGGGCTTGCGGGCCTCGCGCGACCGCCCCCCCGCGGCCCGCCCTTTCGGCAGGCCGTAGAGGGCGGCCACGATCGCCTCGCAGAGGGTCGACTTCCCGGTCTCGTTCGGCTCGAGGACGAGGAGGAGCTCGCCCTCTCCCCACGAGAGATCGACCCCTTCGAGCGGCCCGAATCCCTCGACGACGAGCCGTTCGATCCTCACACGTCCTCCGCCGGGGGCGGCACGGGAAGCCGTCCCAGCAGGGCTTCCCGGCCCAGCGCGTACGCCAGCTCGGCGACGCGCCGCGACCGGGCGTCGGGCGCCGCGGCGAGCCGGGCTTCCAGATCGAGCGCGAAACGCCCCTCTGCCGTCGAGCGGTCGGCGCGCGCCTCGGGTTCGCTGATCGTCCTGTCCCGCAGGACGAGGTGTGCCACGAGCCCCTTCAGGTCGGCCAGGGAGTGGGTCGTGCGCGTCCCCGCCGCCGGACGGCCCCGGACCGTCAGGCGGACGACGTCTCCCGGTGCCGCACCCGCCTCGAGCAGGAGCGCGAGCGCCGCCTCCCGAAGCCCGTCGGCGTCTCGCCCACCCGCTTCGAGAGCGACGTCGAGGATCTGGCGGCAATCCGCCACCAACGTCTCGACGTTCGGCTGCGCCTCGGCGTCGAGCGTCACCTTCACGAAGTGCCGGGGACCGGTCTCGTCGAGACCCCGGCCCGTTGGTGAACCGCTGTAGGCACCGGCCGCGCTCCCGTCCGGGCGCTCGACGACCTCGAAACGGTGGTGGTGCCCGAGCGCCGCCCAGGAGAAACCAGCCCCGACGAGCTCCTCTTTCGAGAAGGGGGCGGTTCTCTTCGCGCCGTTCGGCGCATCCGGGCCGCGGTAGCTCTCGAGCGAGCCGTGGAGCATCAGGAGGGCGAACCGGACGGGCGGCCGGACCGGCGGGGGGTCGAGGGGACGGCCGGCGTCGAGGAGCGGCGAGAGGAACGCCCTGCCGGTCACGGTGGTGTCGTCTCGCCCCGGCACCGGCCGGGTCTCCCACGATGCTGCCCGGAAGGCCGTCACGTTGCCCGGCCACGCCGGGAGGCCCAGCGCAGCCAGAAACGCGTCGTCGAAGTAGCCTCCCGGCCCGGCGAAATCGTGGTTTCCGGGGGCGATGAAAACCGGGATTGGGGCGAGGGCGGCGAACGCCTCGACGAGCCGGCGGAAGAGGGCGGGCGGCACGTTCTCGGCGTCCCAGAGGTCTCCCGGGAGGAGAACGACGTCGGGCCGGACTTCACGAGAGGCCGAGAGGAGCCGCTCGGGCGCCGCGTCGACCTCTTCCCGGCGCGTCGTCCGAAACTCCTCCGTCAGCGCGAGGCCTCGCCCCGAAAGGGGCGAGCCGACGTGCCAGTCGGAAGACTGGAGGAGAACGAGAGGCGCCACGGCGAAGAAAGGCGGGCGCCGCGCCGTCTCAGGCCGCCCCGCCCTGGTCCTTCCCCGTCTCCGAATCGGCGACGACGCTCGTGATGGCGCTCTTGGCCATCTTCACCTTGAGGGTATCGGCGAGCTTCACCCAGACGATCTGGTCCTCGACCTGGGCGACGGTGCCGTAGATGCCGCCCGAGGTCATGACCCGGTCGCCCTTCTTCAGCTGGGCGAGCATCTCTTTCGTCTTCTTCTGCTGCTTCCTCATCGGCGCGAGGAGGACGAAGTAGAAGACGACGAAGATGAGGAGGAACGGGACCATCTGGAGCAGGCCGTCCTTCATCGACGGGGCCGCCGGGGCGGCCTGCAGGAGAGAGATCGGATTCATCGCGTGTCCTTCCCGAAATCGAGTCGCCGCACGGCCTCGGCCGCGAACGCCTCGAAGCGTCGTGCCGCGAGAGCCTCACGGATTCCCCGCATCAAGTCAAGGATGGCCGTCAGGTTGTGGACCGTCAGCAGGGTGGCCGCCGTCGGCTCGCCGAGGTTGAAGAGGTGCCTGAGGTACGCCCTCGAGGCCGTTCGGCAGGTCGGGCACGCGCAGGCCGGGTCGAGAGGCGCGGGGTCGGTCCGGTACCGCGCGTGCTTGATCACGACCTTCCCCTCCGAGGTGTAAGCGAGGCCGTGACGGGCCGCCCGCGTCGGGAGCACGCAATCGAAGAGGTCGAAGCCGTTCGCGACGGCGTGGAGGATGTCGAGAGGGTGCCCGACGCCCATGAGGTAGCGCGGTCGGTCGGCCGGCAGAATCGGTCCCGTGGCCTCGACGATGGCCCGCATCTCTTCCTTCGGCTCGCCGACCGAGACGCCTCCGCACGCGACCCCCTCGAAGCCGATGGCGGCCACGGCCGCGGCGCTCTCGCGACGCAGGTCGGCGAACATGCCTCCCTGGACGATGCCGAACTGAGCGCCCCGCCCCCCGTCACCTTGCAGGCCGAGGAAGGCGTCCCGGCCCCGTCGCGCCCACCGGTGGGTCAGCTCCATCGACCGCGCCGCCTGGTCCCTCGTCGCCGGGTACGGCGTGCATTCGTCGAGCACCATCGCGACGTCGACGCCGAAATCCCCGAGCTGCAGCCGGGCCGCCCGCTCCGGCGTCAGGAGGTGCGGGCTGCCGTCGATGTGGCTCCGGAAGAGGACCCCCTCCTCCGAGAGCTTGCGGTTCGCGGCCAGCGACATCACCTGGAAGCCGCCCGAGTCGGTCAGGATCGGCCGCTGCCATCCGACGAACCGGTGCAGTCCGCCGAGATCGCGGATCAGGTCTCCCCCCGGCCGGAGCATCAGGTGGTAGGTGTTCGCGAGGACGATCTCGGCGCCCGCCGTCTCGACGTCGCTCCACCGGGCCGCCTTGACCGTGCCGGCGGTGCCCACGGGCATGAACGCGGGCGTGTCGACGCTTCCGTGGTCGAGCACCACCCTTCCGCGCCGTGCGATCCCGTCCACGGCGAGGAGGTCGAATCTCAGCACGGGTCCACCAGCGATTCCGGTGGGTTCGCGGGGCCCTCCGGCAAGCCGTTCACGGGTCGAGTGTAATCGGCGAATGGGCTCGCTCGGCGACGCGTGCGCGAACGTGCACCGGACCGCGTTGACCCACCATGGACCCGATGCTATGTTCCGGCGTCTTTTTTGAGGGAGCGAATGCCCGATCTTGGTCTGAAACACGAGTGCTTCCGCTGCGGGACGAAGTTCTACGACCTGAGGAGGACGCCCGTCCTCTGCCCGAAGTGCGGAACCGACCAGAAGGACGCCCCGCCGCGCGACACGTCGCCGGCGGCGCTCATCGCCGCCCGGCGCGCCAAGCGCGACGAGTTTGCCGATCCGGACCTCTTCGAGCGCAACCGCGACGAAGAGGACATCGGGATCGAACCCGAGGACCCGGCCGCCAAGGCCGCCCTCGACGACGAGGAGCTTCCGCTGGGCGAGGGGCCCACGCTCGAGGCCGGCGAGACGGAGAGCGACGACGACTATTGACCTTCCCGCCGCGGTGGCCATCGGCCTGGGAGGAAACGTCGGTTCGCCGGAAGCTGCATTCGCCCTCGCACTTGCGGGCCTTGCGCGTCACGTGGAGGGCCTCACCTGCTCCCCCTTCTACCTCACGGCGCCCGTGGGCGGGCCGCCCCAGCCCGACTTCCTGAACGCCGTGGCCACGGGCCGGACCTTTCTCAGTCCCCTCGGTCTTCTCGAGCTCCTGAAACGCCTGGAGGCGGAGGCGGGGCGGCCGGATTCCGGCGAACCGAACGGCCCGCGGCCTCTCGACCTCGACCTTCTCCTCTACGGCGACCTGCAGACCGAGCTTCCGGGGCTGGTCGTCCCGCATCCGCGCCTCGTGGCACGTCGGTTCGTCCTCGCCCCGCTCGCCGACCTCGTCCCCGACCTCGTCGTCCCGGGCGCCGGACGCACCGTCGCGAGCCTTCTGGCTTCGGCTCCGCCCGCGCGGGTCGAGCGCCTGGCGCCCTCCTCGTCCTGACGGTCAGGCTGGGCCGGCGGCCGCCGGCGACGACGCCTGCGGAACGGCGCGGGCCTCGAACCTGAGCTGGTCTCCGGCGATCGTGACCCTCGTATGGGCCGGGACGGACGTCGTCAGCCAGACGCTTCCGCCGATCACGCTTCCCCTCCCGATGACCGTCGTCCCTCCCAGGATCGTCGCACCGGCGTAGATGACGACGTCGTCCTCGACGGTGGGGTGACGCTTGACCCCGCGGATCAGCTCGCCGTGCTCGTTCTTCGGGAACGACAGGGCGCCCAGCGTCACCCCCTGGTAGATCTTCACCCGGTCCCCGATCGTCGTCGTCTCGCCGATCACGACACCCGTGCCGTGGTCGATGAAGAAGGAGCGTCCGATCGTCGCCCCGGGATGGATGTCGATGCCGGTCTCGTTGTGCGCGAACTCGGTCATCACCCGGGGGATCAGCCTCACGTCGAGGCGGTGCAGCTCGTGGGCTATCCGGTACGTGAAGACCGCCTTCACGCCCGGATAGGCGAGGATGAGCTCGTCGAACCCCTTGGCCGCGGGGTCGCCGTCGTAGGCCGCCTGGACGTCCTCCGCGACGCGGTCGGCGACGTCGGGGAGCCGCTCGAACAGGGCCGTCACGATCTCTCGCGCATGCCTGCGTGCGGAAGAACGCCCCTCCTCCCCCTCGATGGCCCGTTCGACCTCGGCCGACAGGCGCAGGTGGATCCGGAACAGAACGTCGCCGAGGTGGTCGCGAAGGTTGTCGCGGTAGAGGACCGTGTCGCCGAAGTACCCCGGGTAGACGACCTCCTGAAACAGCCGGAGGATCTCGATGACGTCCTTCTTCTGCGGGCGGGGAGCCGTTTCGACGGCGGAGAGCTGCGGACGGGTCTCGGCGGTGGCGACGATCCGCGAGATCGCGCTGCGGACCCGGTCCTTCATCGGGCCGGTCATCCCTTCCCCCACGCCGCCAGGAGGGCCCGGGCGTCTTCCTGCGCCCGCGCATCTTCCACCGCGAGCGCGGGAGAGGGAGCGTCGGCGACGAGGGCCTCGAGCATCCGCCTCGCTTCGGCACGCCTCTCCTTCTCGTAGTCCCAGGTCGCCTCGGCGAGATAGAGGCGGTTCACGAAGTTGCGTGGCGCCGCTTCCACAGCGAGACGGAGGTTCTTCAGGGCCTCGGTGCGCGAGGCCCATCCCGTGATGAATGGGATGGACGGGGTCTGGTGGTGGAGCCGGCCGAGGACGCGATACCCCCCGGCTTCGTCGAACGAGGGATCGAGCCGGACGACGGCCGTCGCGTAGTCCCGGATCTTCGCGGCCGCCCCTTGCCGGGCGGCCGCCGTCTTGCCGAACACGAGCGCCCATTTGCCCCAGTTCACGGAGGCCCAGAGGAAGCAGGGCACCACCTCCGGCCGGCCCTTCACGTGCGGGACCAGCTCGACGGGCGTCGCCCCGGAGAGGTTTCTCCCGGCGGCGACGCCCGCCTCCCTCCGGATGAGGTCGAGGGTCTCTTCTCCGAGTCTCTTCCCCTCTTCGAAAACGTCCTTCTTCGCCGTGTTCCCGGTCGTCGCGTGCTCTCCCTCGAAGTAGAGAGCGCGCATCAGGCGCCATCGTGCCGGGAGAGAGGCCGGATTCGCGGCGACCGCGCTCCGGCCCGCCGCCAGAAGCGGCTCGACCGAACCCTCCCGGGCGGTGCCCCCGACGGCTCCCTCCGCCCGGCGACTCCAGGCGGCGTCGAAGGAGGCGAGCGCGGAGGAATCGTCGGCGGCCGGCACCCGCGAGGCGAAGAAGAGGGAAACGACGACCAGGGTCGTTGCGGCGAACCGCGGGAATCGGAGCATGCCGGGATCTTACGTTCGCCGGAATCGGACCCGAAAGGCCCTGGGCCACGCGCCGACTCCGACTAGAATGGCACCCTTCTTGCGGCCCCTTGCCGGGTACGCAGAGTGAGGTGTCTCAATGGCTGAAGCGCCGCCGAAAACAGAAGGATCTCCTCCCCCCGGCCTGCAGTTCTCGATGGACGACGCCGTCGCGAGTGGCATCTACGCGAACTTCGTCAACATCATCCACAACCCCGCGGAGTTCATGTTCGACTTCGCCCGGGCCGTTCCCGGACGGTCCGACGTCCGGATCCTCTCGCGCATCCTGACGACTCCCGTCCACGCCAAGCAGCTCCTGAACGCGCTGGCGCAGAACATCGCCATCTACGAGAAGAACTTCGGCCCGATCCGCGTCGACTTCGAGCCCCCCCGGCCCGACTCCGGCACGCCGGTACGGCCCAACTGACCCTTCTGCCGAAAGGAAACGATGCGTCCGACCCTTCGCCTTGCAGCTGCCGTCATCCTCGCCGCGACGCCGCTCGTCGCGCCCGCCGAACCGCCCGCCCCGGCCCCCGAGACGCTCCCGATCTACGACACCACGAGCGTGGGAGTTCTCTCCATCGAAGCCGCGTCCAAGGCCGCGGCGGACTCGGGGCGCCGCCTGTTCGTGAACCTCGGCACGAACGACTGTGGCCCCTGCCACGTCGTCAACGAAGCAATCTACGAGGAGCCGTTCCTGACCGCGTTCCTGACCCAGTTCGTCCCCGTGTTCGTCGACGTCACACCGGGCACGCCGAATCGCGAGCTGCTCGCGCGCTACGGCATCGACGCCACGAAGGGCCTCCCGGCCATCGTCCTCTCGGACGAGGCGCTTCGCCTCGCGGAAACGACGAAGGAGGGGGAAATGGCAGCGGCGGCGGCCAAGGGCAAGGAGGCCGCACGCGACTGGATTCTCAAGCGGTTCAAGAAAACCGACGTGAAGTGAACCGCCCGCGACAGGGCTGACCTCGAGCGTGCCGGAACTCCTCCCGACGGGGATTCCGGCCGCCCTCGCCGATCCGATTCAGCGGCCGGCGGCGGCGAGGGTCCCGAGGCTCGCCTGCTGCGCCTCGAGCTTGGCGATCAGCGCGGCTCTTCGGGCGGCATCGAGGTTCTCGGACCCGGCTCTGAGTATCGCGGGATTACCGTCGATCGATCGGCGGAACAGGAAGTCCTGAACGGCCTTGGCATCGATCTTTGTCGTCGTCCGCAGCAGCCCGGCCACCTCGGTCACCAGGACCGGGTGATCCTCGTTGAGAAGGATCTCGCAGAGGTCGAGCGCGAGCATCGCGTCGCGCCGGCCCTCGCTGACGAGCCCGGACGCCGCCAGGAGCGCGAGCCGCTTGCGACCGACGCTCCGCAGCCGCGCCCACTTGCGGACCGTGGTGATCTTCGACGGGTCGAGCGCGAGGGTGCCGGCAGCGATGCGCGCCCCGAGGGCCTCGGCGACCTCGAGGTCGTCCGCCACCGAGCTCCACTTGTCCATCCGGAGGAGGAGCGACGGCTCGAAGTCCTTCCGGAATCGCTCCAGGAGGTCGATGGCGACGAGGATCTCCTCCCGGGTCTTCCTCCCGGCAGCGCCCTCGAGGAGGTCCACCGCCAGCGGGTAGTCGAGCGTCGCCTTGTGCCGGACGGCGACCTCCCGGGCGACCGCCTTCACGCCGCTCGCACGGACCCCGATCACCTTGAGAGGGCTCTTGACGCCCGTCGCCGGGCGCGCCTTCTCGTCCGCTTTCTCGTCGAGAGCGGTCCGGATGTCTTTCAGGATCGAGACGGCTGCGGGAGAGGTGATCTTGGCCATACGCGGACGACCAGAGAGTTTATCACGCCGGAGCGCCCGTGGACACCTCTGCACGAGCTCGCGCTTCGAGCGGTACCCTCCTCCCGATACCGATCCTACACCGTGCGTCCCGCCCTGCAAGTGGCCCCTGGCTCTCCAACCCCGGCCCCGGCCGAGCTGCCTTTCCCCTGGATCAGACCCCCTCCAAGGAGGCGCTCCGGGCGCTGGGGATCGTAAAAGACCGCGGCCTGCCCGGGGGCGGCCGCCCGGACCGGGTCGTCGAAAACGAGCCGCGCCATCCCCCCCCGCCTTCGGCCCTGCTCCTCCGGCTCGAGGATCGCCGGCACGTCCGGATGCCGCGAGCGGATCCTCGCCAGGACGCGGATCGGGCTCCCCGGAGCGGGCACCGGCGCCAGGAAGTTCACCTCCCGCAGGAGCACGACCCGCGAAAGAACCTCTTCATCCCCGCCGACGACGAGCCGTCGTTCGCCGGCCTCGATGCCGACGACGTACAGGGCCTCGCCCGACGCGATGCCGAGCCCCCGCCGCTGACCCACCGTGAAGCCCATCGTTCCGGCGTGGCGCCCCAGCTCGGTGCCGTCCGTCCGGACCACGGAACCGGGGAGGGCGGCCGGGTGAGCCGGCAGCGCGAAACCCAGGAGTTCGGCCTCCCTGCGGATGAACCCGGCGGGACCGTCTGCGGCCGCCACGAAGCAGATCTCCTGGGAGTCGGGCTTGTCCCAGTTCGGGAGGCCCGCCTCACGGGCGATCTCCCTCACCTCGGCCTTCATGAGCTCCCCGAGAGGAAAGCGGGCGATCCCGAGCTGCTCGGGAGTCAGGTCGTAGAGAAAATAGGACTGGTCCTTCCCGAGGTCGCGCGCCTTGAGGAGGCGTGTCTCACACGTCTCCGGATCGGTCTCTGTCCGGGCGTAGTGCCCGGTGGCGACCGCCTCGCAGCCGAGGGCGCGGGCCCGCCGGAAGAGGGCTTCGAACTTCACGTCGGTGTTGCAGGCGATGCACGGGACGGGTGTCTCGCCCGAGAGGTACGAGCTCACGAAGGGCCGGACGACCGTCTCGAGAAACCGATCCCTCAGGTCGAGCGTGTAGTGCGCGACGCCGATCGCCTCGGCGGCGCGCCGCGCGGTCCGGAGGTCGTCGAGCGTGCAGCAGCGCCCCTCCCCCGCCCCGGAGCCGTCCCGGTCGTGGTCCCAGAGGTGCATCGAGACGCCGACGACCTCGGCTCCCTGCCTCGCGAGAAGGAGGGCGGCGACCGAGGAATCGACCCCTCCCGACATGGCAACCGCGATCCGCATAGACTCGGGAGTTTACGTTCCGGCGCGAACTCGCACCGAGGAGGAGCCGATGAGCCGTCCGTTGCAGCTTTCCCCCGGCGAGATCGCCGGACGCCTCGAGTCCCTGCCCGGCTGGACACTCGCCGAACGCGCCCTCCGGCGCGACTTCGTCTTCGCCGACTTTTCCGAGGCATTCGGGTTCATGACCCGCGTCGCTCTCGCCGCGGAGAAGCTGGACCACCACCCGGACTGGTCGAACAGATGGAACCGCGTCACCGTCGCCCTCTCGACCCACGATGCCGGCGGCATCACGGACCTGGACTTCCAGCTCGCCGGCGTGATGCAGCGCCTGATGAAAAAGGCGGAGTAAGGCTGGTGCATTCGCATCAGGCCCGAGGGTAGAATCCCCGCCCGGCATGGACGCATCGGACAACCACGAAGATCTCCTCGAGCTCCTCTCCCGGAGCGGCAAGGCCGTCTTCGCCATCGACTCGTCTGACCGGATCGTCCTCTGGAACACCGGGGCCGAAAGGCTTCTGGGCTATCCGGCAGCCGACGTTCTCGGCCGAAGCTGCCACCAGGCGATGGCGGGCCGCGACGTCTACGGGAACCGCTACTGCTTCGGGGAGTGCCCGATCCTCCGGATGCGCGACCGGGGCGAAACGATCCAGCCGTTCGAGCTCGTCCTCGAGTCGCGCGAGGAAGGGCCGAAGAAGCTCCGCTGCTCGATTCTCTCCATTCCGGGCCAGCGCCCCGAGCTGACGACCCTCGTCCACATCCTCGCCGAGACGAACGGCGCCCACCCGGATCCGGGAAACGTCTTCGCCCGATTCTCGGGACCGATTTCACATCCCAGCCTGGCTCCGCTTCTGCCGCCCCGCCCGACCTCCTCGCCCCTCACCAAGCGCGAGCGAGAGGTCCTGCGCCTCTTGTCCGAGGGCAAGAAGACCGACGAGATGGGCGAACAGCTCTTCATCAGCGACGTGACCGTGAGGAACCACATCCAGAACATCCTCCGGAAGCTGAACGTCCACTCGAAGCTCGAAGCGGTCGTCTACGCCTACCAGAACCAGCTGATCTGAAGTACCGCAGGGGAACCCCGCGCCGACGGCGCGGCGGCCGCTGAAAGCGGCGAGGGCGGCGAGTCTCCCCGCCGCCCCCTTTCGAGCCCGCGAACGCCCTCCGGCGCCCGGGGGATTCCTACTTACCCTTCTCCAGCGACTTGACGACGTCCTCGAGGCCGTTCTCGATGGCGTCGCGCACCGTGGAGCCGCGCGACTTGTGGCGGATCTGGAAGACGATCTTCCCGGAGGAATCCTTCCCGATCAGCTCCTGGACCGCGCCCGGGTTGGCGTACCAGCCGCCCCAGAACCGCGCTGCGCCGCTCGGCTCCCAGGCGTGTACGACGTGGCCTTCGATCGTCAGGTCCGCCTTCCCGCTGGCGGACTCCCAGCCGAGCTTCGACCTCTGGATCCACTGTTCGGCGTATTCCTTTCCGTCCTCCGCGGCGCGCCGGGCTTCCCTGTCCTTCTCGTTGGAGGAAAAGTCCTTCACGGCCACCGACTTGTAGCTGCCTGCGGAATAGCCATCGAAGAAGACCCAGTCGGCCTCCTTTCCCTTCACGAGCTGGTCGTAATTCTTGAGCCAGGTCGTCGGCTCGTCCTTTTCCCTCGAGGCGTCGTCGTCCACGAATTTCTTTTCGGCCGCAAGGGCGGGGAGGGCGACGAGCGCCGCGAGAAGGACGAGGGCGGGAACGCGTAGCGGGTGCACGTTCAGTCTCATGGTGCGAATGCTCCTTCAGTTGCCGGGCCTTTTCTGTGATCTTAGCAACATGTTCGTCGCGCAGCCCCTCCGGGCGGCCCATCGGTTCGCCGGCCTCGTCCTCGTCGTGCCGCTGGTCCTCTGGATCGGCACCGGCCTCCTCTTTCACGTGAAGCCCGGCTGGGACGAGGCGTACGAGTCACTCGCGGCGCCATCGCCCGGCCCTCTCCCGTGGGAGCGGGTCGTCTTCTCGCCTGCCGCGGTGAAGGCCAGAGGCCTCCTCGACCCGGGCCCCGTCGCGCTCGCGCCTCATCCGTCCGGCCTCGTGGCGTGGTTCGGTCTCAGGGACGGCCGCCCGGCGGCCGTCGACGGAACGAGCGGCGAGCCGATCCCGCCCGCGAGCGAGGGCGCGGCGCGCGCCTTCGCCCTGGCGGCCATCTCCGCTTCGCGCCACGCGAAGTCCTACGGAACGATCGTCTCGGCGCAACCGGCCGAGCACCGGTCGGCCCTCACGGGCGTCGAGAACCCGGCGCTGCTCTTCAGGACCTCCGGCGCGAAGAACGTCCTCGTCGACCGCGTCACGGGCGAGGTCAGCCAGACCGGTGGCCTGAACGGTCGGATCGACCGCCTCTACCGGATCCACTACCTGCAGTGGACGCCCTGGAAGCCGGTCAACGTCGCGCTCGTCCTCGCCGCGTCGCTCCTCGTCATCTTCATCGCGGCGTCCGGCGTTCGTCTCGCCGTCACACGCCCTTCGAGGGGCCCGAACGGGAACGGCGCACCCGCGCCGTAGAATCGCCGGGAACCGCCCTGCCGGGCTGTTCCCACCACGAAATGAAGAACCTCCGCATCTCCTCCCTCGCCCTCGGCGTCTCCCTCGTCGTTTCTTTCCTGGCGCTTGCGCAGGCTGCCCGAAAGCAGGCCTCCACTCCTCCGGCCCAGTCACCGAAGCTGGCGGTCCTCGTCTCGGTGGACGGCCTCCAGATGAAGCGCCTCCTCGACTACCGGCCCTACTTCGTCGCCGGGCTCAAGCGCCTCCTCGACGAGGGGCACGTCGAGAGAAACGTGCACTACGCGCACCTGAACACCGAGACCGGCCCGGGCCACGCATCGCTCGGAACGGGGGCGCCGCCACGCGTCACCGGAATCGTCGCGAACCGGTGGTTCGAGCCGCGCGCCGACGGGTCGCTTCGCGCGGTTTACTGCACCGACCAGCAGTTCGTCGACCCGGAGACGCAGGACGACGTCTTCCTGCCCGGACCTGGGAGCCTGCGCGTCCCGACTCTCGGCGACCGCCTGTTGGAACGCTATCCCGAGGCCCGGGTCGTCGCCCTTTCGGGCAAGGACCGGGCGGCGATCTTCATGGCGGGAAAGCGGCGCGAGCACGCCGTCTACTGGTGGGACCAGGTCACGGGCCGATTCGTCAGCTCGCCGGCGTACGACACGAGGTCGCCCGGAGGCTCCGTCGTATCGAAGGTCGTCTCCCAGTTCAACAGGACCCGCGCGGGAGGGCAGCTTCCCCGCCGGCTCGGCCTGGCGTGGCGGAAGATGGCCGACCCGCTCTTCCCTGCCGGGACCTCCGCCTCGGCGGTCCGGGCCGTTCCTGCGTTCGAGATCCGGCCGTTCCAGATCCCGGTAAACGGGCTCGGCTGGGACAAGGACATGTCCCTCGCCTCGAACGGCTACTACCACGGCATCTACTACAGCCCGTTCATCGACGAGCTGACGATGGACCTCGCCCTCGAGGTGCTGGCGTCGAAGGACCTCGAGCTCGGACACGAGCCGCAGCCGGATATCCTCAGTCTCGGGCTTTCGGGCCAGGACACGGTCTCGCACGCCTACGGCCCGGAGTCCGAAGAGAACCTCGACACGCTCCGGCGCCTCGACGTTCAGCTCGGCCGCCTTTTCGAGGCGCTCGACCGCGGCTTCCCGGAAGGGAAGAGTGATTCTCGCCCTCTCGGCCGACCACGGCTTCCAGACGATCCCCGAGCTCGAGGCGCGACGCGACAAGTCCTTCACGGGCGGCCGGGTCCTTTCCGGGAACGGCGCAGTGACCAACTTCGAGGAAAGGCTGAACCGATACCTCTGTGAAGAGCTCTGCATTCCGCTCGACGCGAGGCCGATCTTCGGGAACGAGGGGTTCGACCTGAAGTACAACCTCCCCGCCCTCCCGGCGATGCTCACCGTCGCCGGACCGTGCGGACCGGCCGGACGCGCCGTCACCGCGGCCGACATCGACCGCGTCCTCCCGGGCGCGATCGCGCGACTCCACCACGAGGAGTTTCGGACCGTCCTCCTCGCTTCGCAGCGGGCGACCTGGGATCCGGCCGACCGCGACGTCCGATTCGCGATGAACGACTACGACCCGGTCCGCTCGGGCGAGGCGATCCTGATCCCACGCCGGGGCGTCATCGTCTACCCGGACGCACGCGGAAGCACGCACGGGTCGCAATACGAGTACGACACGAACGTCCCGCTCGTCTTCTGGGGTGGCGGGGTCAAGGCCGGCGTTTCCGACGCCGAGCGGACACCCTACGACTTCGCCCCGACCGTCGGCAGGCTCCTCGGAGTCGCGCTCCCCGACGCGGTCGGCACGGCGGTCGACCTGCCGCGCTGAGCGAAGCGTTCGCCCCCACCGGAGCCGCTGTTCGCGCGCGGCTCCGGTGGAGCGCGGCTCGCCCGCCGGCCCGGACGTCGCACAATCGGCCTCGTGGACGACACTCCCCACCGTCGCCGCCCTCGATACGCTGGCCGCAATCCGCGCCGCTTCGACGAGAAGTACAAGGAGCGCGACCCGGCCCGCTTCCCCGAGACCGTCGCGAAGGTCGTCTCGTCCGGGAGGACCCCGGCCGGCTCCCACCGTCCGGTCCTCGTCGAAGAAATCCTGGCGGCGCTTCGCCCCGAGCCGGGCCTCGTCGCCGTCGACGCGACTCTGGGCCACGGAGGCCACGCGGCCGAGCTCCTGCCCCGCCTCCTGCCGGGCGGTCGCCTGATCGGTCTGGACGCCGATCCGCTGGAGCTGCCGAAGACGGAGGCGCGCCTTCGCAGGCTCGGTTTCGGCAAGGAGACCCTGACCGTCCGGCGTTCGAGCTTCGCGGGCCTGCCGAAGGTCCTCGGAGAGCTCGGGCTCCCCTCGGTCGACCTCGTCCTCGCCGACCTCGGCGTCTCTTCGATGCAGCTCGACGACCCGGCGCGCGGCTTCACGTTCAAGGCGGACGGCCCGCTCGACATGAGGATGAACCCCTCTCGCGGCCTCTCCGCCGCCGAGCTCGTCGCCCGGGTTTCCCGGGAGCGCCTCGCGGCCCTCCTCCGCGAGAACTCCGACGAGCCCCACGCCACCGGAATCGCCGCCGCCCTCGTGGCCGCCCGCGCCCGCACGCCGATCACCACGACCCTCGCCCTCGCCGCCGCCGTCCGCGAGGCCCTGTCGTCCCTGCCCGCGCGGGTGAGGGACGAGGCGGGTGACGACCCGGTGCGGCGAACGTTCCAGGCGCTCCGGATCGAGGTGAACGACGAGCTCGGCGCGCTCCGCGCGTTCCTCGCCGCGCTCCCGTCCTGCGTCGCGCCGGGCGGGCGCGTCGCGATCCTGACGTTCCACTCCGGAGAGGACCGGCTCGTGAAGAAGGCGTTCCAGGCAGGGGCCCGCGACGGTATCTGGGCCGGTTGGTCCCGCGAGCCGGTCCGCCCCGGCCCGGAGGAGCTGCGGGCGAACCCGCGCTCCCGTGCCGCCAAGCTGCGAACGGCTCTCCGCGCCGGGGCCGCCGGCGGCCGCGCGTCATAAGATCTCGCCATGCTGACTGCAGAGTGCACGATCCCGAAGACCCGTCTCGGAACGGCCCGCTGGGAATGGTGGGACTGGTGGCTCGACCGCAAGACCCGCTGGGTCCGCGACGAGGTGAAGCAGCTCGACGAGGGCGTCTTCCGGACGCTCGCGGCAGGAACCGGTCTCCCCGTCATTCACCAGCGCTCCACGTTCGCGTTCAAGGACGTCCGAGACGGTGCCGATCGCTTCCTCGGGATGGCCAAGGGAGGCGAGCGCCCCTACGCCCGCATCTACACGCGTCTGGGCAACCCGACGACCGAGTACCTCGAGAGGGTCCTCTTCCAGCTCGAGGCGCACCACGTCATCGAGAAGGCGCTCGCCGTGGACGAGAAGGAGCCGACGATCGGCGCGCTCATCTTCGGATCGGGAATGGGGGCGATCTCCACGCTCGCCCTCGCCGTCTGCCGCTCGGGAGACGCCATCCTCGCCGGGAACGTCTACGGCTGCACCGACAGCCTCTTCCGCGGCCTCGGGAAGTTCGGCGTCGAGGCCGTCTTCTGCGACATGGGAAACGTGGCGGCCGTGGAGGCGGCGCTCGAGGCGCACCCGAACGTCGCGATGATCTTCCTCGAGTCGCCCGAGAACCCGACGCTGCGCATCGCCGACATCGAGGCGATCTCGCGGCTCACCGAGCCGCGGGGAATCCTCCTCGTCGTCGACAACACGTTCTGCTCGCCCTACCTGCAGCAGCCGTTCCGCCTCGGGGCCGACCTCGTCATGCACTCGCTGACGAAGTTCGTGAACGGCCACTCCACGTCGGTCGGCGGCGCGCTCCTCGGCCCGTTCCGCTTCATGCGGAACGACTTCTTCCCCTGGTACAAGGACATCGGCGCCACGCCGTCGCCCTTCGACTCGTGGCTGAACGGGATGACGATCCAGAGCCTCGCCCCGCGAGAGGCACAGCAGAGCGAAACGGCGCTCCAGATCGCCCGGTTCCTCTCGACCCACTCGAAGGTCGCCTCGGTCGCCTACCCCGGCCTCCCCGACTTCCCCCAGGCGGACCTCGTGAAGCGGCAGATGCGCTCCGGCGGGGCGATCCTGACGTTCGAGGTGAAGGGGGGCGTCGCCGCCGGCGAGACGGTGATGAACTACTTCGGCAGGAAGGACACGCCGATGGAGCTCGCGGTCTCCCTCGGCTCGTGCATCACCTACATCCAGCACCCGGCATCGATGACCCACGCCGTCGTCCCCGAGGCGGACCGGCTCGCGCGGGGCATCACCCCCGGGCTCATCCGCCTCGCGGTCGGCGTCGAGGGCGGGGACGTCCTGATCGAGCACCTGAACCGCGCGCTCGACCTGACCTGAGATCGACGCAGAGCAGTCGTCGGAGAGAGAAGGGGCGAAACGATGGCTCGAATCCGCAACATCGCGATCAACACCGGCGGAGGCGACGCTCCCGGCCTGAACGCCGTCATCTGCGGCGCCGTGAACGCCGCCATCAACAGGGGCTGGCGCTGCTTCGGCATCCGGGACGGCTTCAACGGCCTCATGTTCCCCGAGCAGTTCCCGGCGGGGGCCTGATCTCCCTGACGCGCGAGCGGGTCGAGGGAATCACCTCTCTCGGCGGGACGATCCTCGGCACGACGAACCGCGGCAATCCCCTCCGCTTCCCCGTGAAGCAGGCCGACGGAACGACGATCGAGGTCGACCGGACCGACGAGCTCGTGAGGTGCTTCGCCCTCCACGACATCGACGCCCTGATCTCCATCGGCGGCGACGGATCGCTCGCCATCGCGAACGCCCTCGCGAAGAAAGGGCTGCGCGTCGTCGGCGTCCCGAAGACGATCGACAACGACCTCGACAAGACGATCATCACGTTCGGGTTCGACACGGCAGCCTCCTTCGCGACGGAGTCGATCGACCGCCTCCACTCCACCGCCGAGGCGCACCGCCGGATCATGGTCGTCGAGGTGATGGGGCGGTACGCGGGGTGGATCGCGCTCAACGCCGGCATCGCCGGCAACGCCGATGCCATCCTCATACCCGAGATTCCGTACGACCTCCAGAAGGTCGCCGAGCACCTCCGCCGCGGCGAGGAGGCGGGACAGAAGCACGCCATCGTCGTCGTGGCGGAGGGGGCGAAGCCGAAGGGGGGGACGATCTCCACGCTCGGTCCCCGCGAGGCGGGGGCCATGGAACGGCTCGCCGGGGCGGGCGAGCGCGTGATGAAGGGGCTCGAGGAGCTGACGGGGCGCGAGGTGCGGACCGTCGTCCTCGGCCACCTCCTCCGCGGCGGCTCGCCGTCGAGCTTCGACCGGCTCCTCGCGCTCCGGTTCGGTGCGGCGGCCGTGCGCGCCCTCGACTCGGGGCACAGCGGTGTGATGGTCGCCCTCGCGCCGCCGACGGTGAACTACGTCCCGCTCGAGGAGGCCACGAACCGGATGAAGACGGTCCCTCTCGACTCCGACACCATGCTCACCGCGCGGGACCTCGCCATCAGCTTCGGAGACTGACGCACCCGCGGGAACGGGGAGAGAACCCGTTCCCGTCCCTCTTGCCCGGCCTCAGGGCCGGACCGGAGCGTCCGGCGAAGGCACCCTCTCCACGCCGACCGTCTCTTCCGGCGCCGCCCACCGCACGCGATGGAGAAGAAGCGGCTCCGTCTTTCCCTTGACGGCGACGGGCGGAAGCTCCTCGAGGGCGAACCGCGCCGTCCTGAGCCGCCGGCGTGTCGCCTCCGAGATCAGGACCTCGCCCTCCTGCGCCGCCGTGCAGACCCGGGCCGAGACGTTCGTCGTGTCGCCGATGGCCGCGAACTGGACGTAGTCCGGCGACCCGATGTTTCCGAACGCGACGGGCCCCGAGTTCAGGCCGACGTGGATCTCCAGCCGGTGGTCCTCTCCCCAGGCCGCATTCAGCTTCGCGAGGGCGCTGCGCATCTCGAGCGCGGCCGCGAGCGCCCGGTCGGCGTCGTCGTCGTGGGGCGTCGGGACGCCCCAGATCGCCATGAGCGCGTCGCCGATGTACTTCTCGAGCGTCCCCTCGTGCCGGAAGACGATCTCGGCCATCACCGGGAAATAGCGGTTCAGGAGGTCGACGACCTCGCGGGGGGCCAGCTTCGAGGACATCGCGGTGAAACCGCTGATGTCCGAGAAGAGGACCGTCACGTCGGCGTCGCGCACCTGGGCCCCGAAGTCGGCCGAGCCCATGAGCGGACCGACGACGGACGGCGGGAAGAAGCGCAGGAGGCTCGACCGGCGCACCGCCTCCTCCTGGAGCTTTCCCGTGAGCCTCGCGTTCTCGATCGCCTGCGCCGCCTGGCTTCCGAACGCGCCGAGGAACTCGAGGTCTTCCGGCCCGTAGCGGTTCGGGATGGAGCGGTGGTCGACGTAGAGGACGCCGAGGATCCGGTCGGCGACCTTCAGCGGCGCCGCCATCGAGGAGCGTATCGACTCTCCCGCGACCGTCGCCGACCCGGCGAAGCGAGGGTCGACGAGGGCGTCGTCGCTGACGAGCCCCTCTCCCCTCTCGAAGACGTGCCTCACGATGCTCCGGCTGAAGAACGAGTCGGTCTCGGACATCGTCTTCCGCGACCGGACGACCTTGGCGACCGGCTCGGGAGAGCCCTCCTCCACGAGGAGGAGCGCCACACGGTGGACGTCGAGGATCTGGAGGAGAAGCTCGACGATCCGCGGAAGGACCGCATCGACCGGCTCGGGCGAGGAGAGGATCTGGCTGACCGTCAGCAGGATCTTCAGCTTCGCCTCGGAGCGCTGCATCGGCAGCGCCCCGCGCAGCTGGATGGCCGACGTCTTGTCGATCTCGGCTCCCGCGCCGATGAGCGCGTGGAGCGTCAGCTCGGGCGAGGAGAAGCCGGGCTGGACCGTCCGGCGCTCTTCCTCGAAGCGGAGCGGGAGCTCCCCGAGCTGCACCGCGTCCCCGTGCTTCAGGCGGCACTGCAGGACCCTGAGCCCGCCGACGAACGTCCCGTTCCGGCTCCCGAGGTCGAGGACGCTCGAGCCTCCTTCCTCCACGTCGATCCGCGCGTGGAAGCGGGACAGGCTCGCGTCGTGGAGGACGACGTCGTTCTCGCGGGAACGGCCGATGGAGTTGCCGCCGGGCTTCAGGGGCAGGCGCTCCTCGGGGGCGCCGCCGGCCGGTTTACGAACGAGAAAAGGCATGGGCTGACCGGATTCTAGCGGCGGTTCGCTTCTGCGGAGAAAAGCGACTTCACGGCGGACTTCGTCACCTTGCCCATCGCGTTGCGGGGGAGCTCGGAAACGACGACGAGCCGCGACGGCACCTTGTAGGGAGCGAGCCGGTCGCGGGCCCAGGCGCGCAGGGCCTCGAGGGCCGGCGGGTCCCCCTCGACGACGATCGCCGCCGCGACCCGCTCCCCCCACTCCTCGTCGGGCAGGCCGACGACCGCCACGTCGCGAATCGCCGGGTGAAGCCTCAGGGCGTCCTCGATCTCCAGCGCCGAGAGCTTGTAGCCACCGGACTTGAGGATGTCGGTGGAGGCGCGGCCGAGGATCCGGAACACGCCGTTCTCGCGGGCTGCGACGTCGCCGGTGAGGAACCAGCCGCCATCAAAGGCCCGGGTCGTCTCTTCCGCCCTGTCGTGGTACTCCCGGAAGAGCGTCGGTCCCTTCACCCGCAGCTCCCCCGGCGCACCGTCCGCGCACTCCTGCCCCGCCTCGTCGACGAGCCGGACGTCGACGAGAGGGAGCGGCGACCCGACCGTGCCCGCGAGCCGCGCGCCGCGCAGCGGGTTCGAGAGCGCCATGCCGATCTCCGTCATCCCGTACCGCTCGAGGAGCCGGTGTCCCGAGAGCTCCTCCCACCTCGCGAAGAGTGGCGAGGGGAGCGCCGCAGAGCCCGAGACCATGAGACGCAGCCGCCGGCACGCCGCGCTCCGGCGGGCGCGGGTCGCCCCGTTCGCGGCCGACCACGCGGCGGCGAGCTTCGCGTAGACCGTCGGAACCGCCATGAAGACCGTCAGCCCGCCCTCCTCGAGCCGCCGCCAGCACACCTCCGCGTCGAACCCCGGGAGCATCTCGACGCGCGCCCCGTTCGCGAGGGCGCAGAGCGTGACGTTCACGAGCCCGTGCGTGTGGTGGAGCGGCAGGACGTTCGGAATCGCGTCGTCGGCGCTCCAGTCCCACGCCTCCGAGAGCGAGGCGACCTGCGCCGCGAGGCTTCCGTGCGTGTGGACGGCTCCCTTCGGCTTCCCCGTCGTTCCGCTCGTGTAGAGGATCAGCGCGCGGCCGTCGGGAGGGGGCGCCGGACCCCGCCCGCGTAATGCCGGGACCCGTGCGGCGGCCGCGTCCTCGACGGAGAGGAGCCGGATGCCCCGCTCGGCCGCGATCGGCCCAACCCGCGCCGCATTCTCCGCGTCGGCGAGGACCTGCGTCACCCCCGCGTCGTCGAGAACGTGGGCGTGCTCGGCGGGCGGGTGAGAGAGAGCGAGCGGGACCGCCGCCCCGCCGGCTCGCCACGCGCCAAGGAGGGCCACGACGAACGGAAGGCCGGGCGCGGTGAGGATCGCCACGCGCTCCTCTCCGAGCGGGGGCCCCCCGGCCCCCCCCCCCCCCCCCCCCCCCCCCCCCCCCCCCCCCCCCCCCCCCCCCCCCCCGCCCCCCCCCCCCCCCCCCCCCCCCCCCCCCCCCGCCGCCCCCCTCACCGGCAGCCCGCGGTCGCGCGAGCAGGCCGTCCCGGAGGCCCGCCGCTGGCGGCGGCTGGAAGAACGAGTCGAGGGGATGCCCCGGAACCGTAGGTCGTCGTTGCCGCGGTCCCGCGAGTCGACGACCGGCGTCCCCCGCGCCGGCGCGCGATCCTGCTCCCGGAGCCCTCAGCGCTCGAAGATCTCCTTGCAGATGATGAGCCGCTGGATCTGGCTCGTCCCCTCGTAGATCTGGTAGATCTTGGCGTCGCGCATCAGCTTCTCGACCGGGTACTCGTGCGAGTAGCCGTAGCCGCCGTGAACCTGGACGGCGTCCGTCGCGACCTTCATCGCCATGTCGGCGCAGAAGGCCTTCGCCATCGCGGCGTACTTCGTGTTCCGCTTCCCGTTGTCGATCGCCCACGCGGCGAGCCGGACGAGGTGGCGCCCCGCCTCGATCTGCATCGCCATGTCCGCGATCATGAAGCTGATCGCCTGGTAGGCCGCGATCGGCAGGCCGAACGTCTTCCGTTCCTTGGCGTACTTGATCGCCTCGTCCATCGCCCGCTGCGCCAGGCCCACGGCACCCGAGGCGACCGGCGGCCGGGTGTGGTCGAACGCCGACATGGCGATCCGGAAGCCGTCCCCTTCCTTGCCGAGGAGGTACTTCGCCGGGACCTTCACCTCCTCGAACGTCAGGCCGCGCGTGTCGCTCGCCCTCTGCCCGAGGTTCCACTCCTTCTTGCCGACCGTGATCCCCGGGGTGTCCGCCGGGACGAGGAAGCCCGACATCCCCTTGTGCTTCTTCTCCTGGTCGGTGTAGGCGAGGACGAAGTACCAGTTCGCGACGCCGCCGTTCGTGATCCACGCCTTCGCGCCGTCGATGACGTAGTCGTCGCCCACCTTGCGGGCCTTCGTCCGGATACCTGCGACGTCGGAGCCGGCGCCCGGCTCGGTGACGGCGTACGCGGCGAAGAGCGGCTCGGCCGTCAGGCGCCCGAGGAACTCCTTCTTCTGCTCGTCGTTGCCGGCGACGATGACCGGGGCCGCCGCGAGGGCGTTCGCCTCCATCGCGGTCGCGATGCCGGTGCACCCCCAGGCGAGCTCTTCCGTGATGATGCAGCCGTCCAGCGTCCCGAGGCCCATGCCGCCGTACTCGGGCGGGACGTGGGTGTTCATCAGGCCGAGCTCCCACGCCTTCTTCGCGATCTCGCGCGGGAACTCGCCCGTCTCGTCGTGGTGCGCCGCCTTCGGCGCCATCTCCTCGCGCGCGAACTTCCGGGCCAGCTCCTGAAGGGCCTGCTGTTCCTCGGTAAGGGAGAAGTCGATCATCGTGTTCTCCTCGTTCCGGCCCGGAAGGGGCCTCTATTGCGGTGCGGCAGAGGATTCTATCGCCACGCGGAGGAGTTCCGAATGATCGGCCCCGCGAGACGTCAGCTCGCTCCGGAAGAGGACGAGAGACGAGACGGAAACCACGCCAAACGGCTCCGGAGGAACGGTCTCGAGCGCCCGCGCCAGGCGCCGCCCGGTGTCAGGGTCCTTCACGCGCGCGAGGGTCAGGTGGGGGGAGAAAGGACGTTCCTCGCGTCGGAACCCCGCCGCGGTGAACGCCTCCTCGACGGCCGATGCGAGGGCCGACAGCGCATCGGCCCCGTCGCCACACCCGGCCCACAGCACCCGCGCGGACCCCCGCGACGGAAACGCGCCGAGCCCCTCGAGACCGAGACGGAACGGGGCCGCAGGCACGGGGCTCTCCGTCACGGCCCTCGCGGCCGCGATGGCCACGATGGCCGCGGAGGTCGCCGCCTTCGCCGCCGCCACGCGCTCCTCCTCGATCTCCCCGAGGAACTTCAGCGTGAAGTGCAGCTGGGACTCCGGGATCCACCGGAGACCGGGCAGGGGCGGGACGAGGCTCCGCGCCCCGGCGAGCCGGCGCTTCACGACGGGGTCCTCGACCGGGACCGCGACGAACGCACGAATCACCAGGCAAGAATAGTCCCGTCCGTTACGATCTCCCCGAGGTCCCGAATGAGTACTCGCACGCTTCTCGCTTTCGGCGCCGCGGCCCTGCTCCTCACGGTCTCTCCAGGGGCGCCGAGCGCGCCCGCCGACACGGCGCTCCTCGACTCCTTCACGCCGCAGACGATGCGCATCGACCTCCTCCACACCGGCGGCCACGGCGTCGAGATCGTCGCTGTCGACCGGGTCGTGAACGACGGGCCCTGGGCCGGGAGCCTCTCGACCGCCGACGACGGGCTCGGCCTCGGGCATTACCGGTTCGAGGTCCTCGAGCCCGCGACCGGCCGCCTCCTCTACGCTCGCGGCTACTCTTCGATCTTCGCCGAGTGGGAGACGACGGCCGAGGCGAAGACGTCCCACCGCACCTTCCGCGAGTCGCTCCGCCTCCCCTGGCCGCTGAGGCCCGTCCAGGTCCTTCTGAAGAAGCGCGATCGCCGGAACCTGTTCCGGGAGGTCTTCTCGACACTCGTCGATCCCGCCTCTGCCGACGTCAACCCCGCCCCGCCCCCGAAGGTCGGTACGGTCTGGACCGTCTTCGAGAGCGGCCCGCCGACGGAGAAGGTCGACCTCCTCGTCCTCGGCGAGGGGTACGCCGAGAAAGACCTGCCGAAGTTCCGCTCCGACGTGAAGCGGATGGTCGACACGCTCTTCCGCTACGAGCCGTTCAAGAGCCGCAGGGCCGACTTCAACGTCCGCGCCCTCGACCTCTCCTCCGGAGAAGGGGGCGCACACCGTCCGCAGTCGAAGCTCTTCCGCCGCACACCCCTTCAGGTCCAGTACAACATCTTCGGCTCCGAGCGGTACGTCCTGACCTACGACGACCGCGCGCTGCGCGACGCGGCGGCGCAGGCGCCGTACGACGTCCTCGAGATCCTCGTCAACGACGCGCAGTACGGCGGCGGCGGCATCTACAACCACCAGGCGACCGCCTCGGCCGACACCGGTTTCGCCGAGTACGTCTTCGTCCACGAGTTCGGCCACCACTTCGCCGCCCTCGCCGACGAGTACTACACCTCCGACGTCGCCTACGAGACCGGCGCGGCCGACCTGCCAGAGCCGTGGGAGATGAACGTCACCGCCCTGAAGGACCCCGCCACTCTCAAGTGGAAGGACCTCGTCGCGGCCGCGACGCCGCTCCCGACGCCGTGGTCGAAGGAGGCCTTCGAGAAGACCTCCCGCGACTTCCAGGCGCGCCGCAAGGCGCTCCTGGCCGCCGGCGCGTCGCCCGCCGCCATCGACGACCTCTTCCGCGAGCAGAAGAAGGTCGAGGCGGCCTTCTTCGCGAAGGAGAAGTTCATGGGAAAGGTCGGCGCCTTCGAAGGGGCCGCCTACGAGCCCAAGGGCCTCTACCGTTCCTCCGCCGACTGCATCATGTTCACCCGCACCGACGCCGGCTTCTGCCCCGTCTGCCGCCGCGCCATAGAGAGGGTCATCGACAGCTACCGGTAGCCAGGGGGTCCTACCCCCAGAGAGACGAGGCATCGGACAGGCCACCTCACATTGCCGCGCAAATCGCGGGTGGGAGGGATGCCCCACGGCGGCTCCTGTGCTCCCGCGACCCGCATCGGCCCCACTGCGCGGGCCGCCGGGGCGAGCTCAAACTCCTCGCTCCGCTCGTCAAACACGTGAGCTCGCCTGATCCGGCGGCCTGCTCGCGGAGCCGTGCGGGGCCCCGCGGGTGCTCGGACGCCGCTCGCGGGGCACCCCTCCCGCCCGCTCACACCCATTCGATGCGCAGAGACAGGGAAACCGCCCGTGGCCGCGATCCGGGAGATCAGGCTCGTAGCACGATCTTGAGCCTCTCTACTGTTTGATCGCGCGGCCCCCGAAAGCGCCTCCCTGCGGATCGCTGAAGCTCGCCGGCCGCGGGAGGGGCGGTGCGTCTCGCGAGCCGCCCTCGAGCACGCCCGGGGACCCGCTCGAGTTCGCGAGGACCGGGCGGGGATCAGGCCCGCGCGCGTGTCTGACGAGCGAAGCGAGGAGTTCGCGCGGGCCCCCCGACCGGCCGCAGCGAGATCGGAAGCGGGTCGGGCGCGCGCAGCAGGCGGCCGTGAGACGTACCGCACCGCTCGCGGCCCCCCGCGGAATCGACGAGACCTTTCGGTTGCGGGTCCTCCGGGTCCCGTAGATCCTGGTCTTCTCCTCCAGGTCCCTCTTCAGCCCCGAACCCCGGTGCCCACCGGGCACGCGATCCCGATCCCGCCGAGGCCGCAGTAGCCGCCCGGGTTCTTCGCGAGGTACTGCTGGTGGGCATCCTCGGCGTAGTAGAGAGGGCCCGCCGGCCGGATCTCGGTCGTTATCGGGTCGTAGCCCCGCGAGGAGAGGACGTCCTGGTAGGCGTCGCGCACCGCGACGGCGGCGCGCGCCTGGGCGTCACCGTGGGTGTAGATCACCGAGCGGTACTGCGTGCCGACGTCGTTGCCCTGCCGCATCCCCTGCGTCGGGTCGTGCTTCTCGAAGAAGAGCTTCAGGAGCTGCTCGAAGGAGACCTGCCCCGGGTCGAAGACGACGAGGACGACCTCGGCGTGCCCCGTGCGGCCCGTGCAGAGCTCCTTGTACGTCGGGTTCGGGGTTGAGGCCCCCCGCGTAGCCCACCGCGGTCGTGTAGACGCCCGCCAGCGTCCAGAACGTCTTCTCGGCGCCCCAGAAGCAGCCCATGCCGAAGACGGCCTGCTCGAGGCCGGCAGGGAACGGCGGGAGGATCTCCCGTCCGTTCACGAAGTGCCGGTTCGTCACGGGCATCGGCGTGCTGCGCCCCTCGAGTGCGTCCTCGGAATCGGGAAGGCGGAGCTTGCTCTTGTCGAACAGCATGGCGTCACCTCCGGGTCGGAATGGACACGAGTCTAACCGCGGAAACGGCGGATTCCGCCCGCCGCGGCGACGGTCCCCTCAGGCGTATCGGCGCCGCAGCCGGTAGTGGGAGACCATCCACTCGTTCCCGCCCCCGTGTGCGAAGAGCTCGGCGCAGGCCATGAAGAAGAGCCTCCACTCGACGACCTTTCGCCGCGCGACCCCCGGCCCGTAGGCCTTCGCGAAGAGCTGCTGCGCCGCTCTCCTGTTCCGGTCGAGGTTCGCGAGCCACGCCTCGGCGGTGCGCGCGTAGTGCGTGCCGTTCACGCGCCAGCGCTCCTCCACGAAGAGGTGCTCGGGGAAGCGGAGGAGGAGGTGGTCGGAGGGCATCAGGCCCCCGGTGAAGAAGTTCCGCGCCATCCAGTCGCTCTCGTCCCGCGCGACGTACGGATACGAGACGTCCCGGTGCGAGAAGACGTGGAGAAAGAGACGACCGTCGGGCTTCAGCCACGAGGCGATCCGGCCGAGGAGCTCGGGCCAGTTGCGCATGTGCTCGAACATCTCGACCGAGACGACCCGGTCGAACGCGGGACCCGTCGCCGGGTCGAAGACGTTCATGTCGCACGTGACGACCTTGAGATTCGTCAGGTTTCGCTCCGCCGCCTTCCCCTCGATGTACTCCCGCTGGTCCTTCGAGTTCGACACCGCGACGATGCGCGACTCCGGATACCGCTCCGCCATCCAGAGCGTGAGCGAGCCCCACCCGCACCCGAGCTCGAGGACGTTCTGCCCGTCGGCCAGGCGCGCCCGCTCGCAGGTGAGGGCGAGCATCGCCGCCTCGGCGGCGTCGAGCGTCGCAACCCCTTCCGAGAACAGGCCAGAGGAGTATTTCCGATGGGCGCCGAGGACGAGCTCGTAGAAGGCGGGCGGCACCTCGTAGTGCTGCTCGTTCGCCTCGACGGTCGCCATCGCGACCACGCTCTCGCGCATTTCCCGGATGAACCGCTCCTCGCGGGCGAGCGCCTCCTGGGCGTCGTCCGCCCTCTCGTCTGCGAGACGTTGCCGGAGGAGCTCGCGAATCTTCCGGCGCACGAGGGCGTCGGGAAGGAGCCCACGTTCGAGCCACGGTTCGTACCACATCGAAGTCAGCTCTCAATCGGGAGCCGGAAGACGAGCGCCTCGGCGTTCATCCGGCTCCTCGACGACGGCGACAGGAACGGCCCCGAGAGCGGGCTCGGATCCCACCGCGGTCCCGGATCGCAGCCGCCGCGCGACGCTCCTGAGAACGGGCCGGAGGGCGAAGAAGACGACGGCCACGATGACAGGCGCCGTGAGGAACCAGGCCCCGAGCGCCTGGAGCGTCACCCGCCACAGGGCCCCGAAGGCCTCCGCTGGTCTCGACGTGACGAAGACGGCGAGCTCCTGAGCCGACATGTGGATGGCCGCGCCTCCGAACAGGATCCTCCCCAGCCTGAGATACGGGACGATGAAGGCGAGCTGGAGCGGAAACGAGAGGTAGTTGATCGCCTGGATGAGGGGCTGGTTGAGCCGCAGGACGATCGCGGCCGTCGTGCACAGGATCGTCGTCGTCCCGACGACCGGGATGACGGCGATCGCGAGGCCGACGGCGATCGTCAACGCGATCGCGTCGGGAGAGAGGCCCTGCGTCAGCTGCTCGAGGACCGGGCGAACGAGACGCCGGCGCAGGAACTCGATCACGCCCGGTCCGTGGCGCCCGGGACCGGCCCGAGGGCGCGGTTCCCGGAACGGGTCAGGACGAGCTGGACGTCGCCGAGGTGCCGCGTGGCGAAGCCCCCCTCGCAGTAGGAGAGGTAGAAGTCCCAGAGCCGCACGAAGCGCTCGTCGTAGCCGAGCTCTCGCACTCGCGGGAGGTTCGCGAGAAACGCCGCGCGCCAGCGGCGGAGGGTCTCGGCGTAGTGGGCGCCAACGTCCTCGAGGTGGTGGATCAGAAGGCGCGAGCGCGCCGCGACGGCCGAGGCGATCGCGCCGACCGACGGGCAGTGGCTCCCGGGGAAGACGTGCTTCTGGATGAAGTCGGGGCGCCTCAGGAGGCGTTCGTGACGGTCGTCCGGCACGGTGATCGACTGGATGACGGCGATGCCCTCCGGGGCGAGAAGGCGATCCACCGTCTCGAAGTAACCGGGGAGGTAGCGGTAGCCCACCGCCTCCAGCATCTCGATCGACACGACCCGATCGTACGTCTTCCCCTCGGCGGGCAGGTCCCGGTAGTCGACGAGGCGGATCTCGACCCGGTCCGAGAGGCCCTCCCGCTCGACCCGCTCCCGGGCCCAGAGGGCCTGCTCGGCCGAGAGGGTGATACCAGTGACACGCGCCCCGTACTCCCGGGCGGCGAGACAGGCGAACGAGCCCCAGCCGCAACCGATCTCGAGGACGTGGTCCCCCGGGCGGATCCGCGCCTTCTCCGCGATCCGCCGGAGCTTCTTCCGCTGGGCCTCCTCGAGCGTTTCGCGTCCCGTCTCGAAGAGCGCACAGGAGTACGTCATGGACGGGTCGAGGAAGAGTCGGTACAGGTCGTTGCCGAGGTCGTAGTGCGCCCGGATGTTCCGTCGCGACCCGGCGCGGGTGTTCCGGTTCAGGGCGTGGAAAAGGCGGTTGCCGGCGCTGGCCACGCGCGTCAGCCACGTCTCGCGGTCGAAAAGCGTGGCGTTGGCGACGAAGAGCCGGACGAGGCCCGGCAGGTCGTCCGTCGACCACTCGCCGTCGAGGTACGCCTCGGCGGCCCCGAGGTCGCCTCCGAGGACGAGCGCGCGCAGCGGACCCCAGGAGTGCGCCTCGAGACGGATCGGACGGGCCCCCTCGCGGCCGAAGCGCCTCGTCGTCCCGTCGGGAAGCGTCAGCACGACAGACCCCCCTTCGAGCCCTTCAAGGGCGCGAAGTACGAGCCGCGTCGCGATGCGGTCGAGGGCTCCCGGGGCGGAGCTCTCGGGGACGAGGGTGTCGGAGGTGGTGTCGAACGACGTCACGCGGCTCTCCTCGAGTGGATCAGTCCGGCCGGGGGCTCGGGACGGGTGAAGACGGGAACGTTCTTGAACCAGAGCTTCAACGCCTGCCAGTGGATCCAGGCGATGACCCGGGCGGGCATCAGGGGGTTGAGGAGGAGAGCGCGGGCGAGGGCCCGGGTCGTGAGCGGCACGCGGCGCGCGGTGAAGGTGGCGTCGAAGACCTTCTCCCCGTCCTGGAAATCGTCGACGTGGACGGCGAGGCTCTCGCCGGGAAGCGAGAGGTGGAACTCGTATTCCAGCTTCATGGGGAGGAACGGGGAGATGTGGAAGACTTTCGGGAAGCGGGGCGTCGAGATCCCCCTCTCTACCCCGCGCCGGTTCAGGACGTAGCCGAAGGTCTCACCGAACGTGTTGTTGATCTCGGCGACGGCGAGGTCGAGCCGCCCGTCGCCACCGAAGACGTAGTAGGTGTTCACCGGGTTGAAGGCGTATCCGAGGACGCGGACGTGCGTGAGGAGAAAGACCCGCCTCCTCCCGAGCGCGATTCCCTGCGCTGCGAGCCATTCCCGCAGCTTCTCCTTGATCGGCCGCTCCCCGGGCCCCATGTAGTCCCTGTCATACAGCGCGTTCAACCCTCGGCCGTTGTGCCGGAAGAGGCCGACCTCCGCCTCGATCCGCGGCAGCTCGTCGAGGTCGAGATAGAGCTCGTAGACCGGGTAGGAGAAGGCGTGCGCCTTCGGGGAGAGGCGCCGGTGTCGCACCGTCCCCTCGTAGATGCAGGAGGCGAGAGGCGGCGTCACAGCGGCTCCGCCCCGAGCGAGGCGGCGACAGCCAGGCCGGAGGCCAGGCCGTCTTCGTGGAAGCCGTAGCCGAAGTAGGCGCCGCAGAACCACGTGCGGAGGTTCCCGTTCAGCGCCGGCAGCTCGGCCTGCGTCGCCACGCTCTCGCGGGTGAAGATCGGGTGGGTGTACGTGAGCCTCCGCGCCACCGCCCCCGCTGCCGGTTCCCGCGTGGGGTTCAGGGAGACGATCCACTCGGTCTTCGTGGGAAGCCCCTGGAGGCGGTTGATCCAGTAGTTCAACGTGGCGGACGCCCAGGGCCGGGCGCAGTCGTCGAGGTGGTAGTTCCACGCCGCCCGCGCCCCGCTCCGGCGTGGGAGGAAGGACGGGTCGGAGTGGAGGAGCGTCTCGTTCGTCGAATAGCGCCAGGCGCCCAGCAGCCGCGCCTCGTCCGCCGTCGGCTCCTCGAGCATCGCGAGGGCCTCGTCGGCGTGCGCGGCGATCACGACCCCGTCGAACCGCTGCGCACCGCCGTCGGCGAACACGAGCTCGACGCCGTGAGCGTCGCGCCGCACGGTCGCGACGGGGCTTGCGAGGTGGATCCGGTCCCGGAACGGGGCCGTCAGGCGCTGCACGTACTCGCGGCTCCCGCCGTCGACCGTCCGCCACTGGAACTGGGTCGTCACGCCGAGGAAGCCGTGGTTGAGGAAGAACCGCACGAGGGTCGCCGCCGGGAACGTCTCCATCGCCGCGGGGCCCGACGACCAGACCGACGCAGCCATCGGAACGAGGTAGTGATTCCGGAAGGCGGCTCCATACCGCTCGCGATCGAGATACGCCGAGAGGGTAAGCGACTCCGCTCCCGGTTCGTCGAGGAGCCGGGGCGCTTCCCGGTTGAAGCGCGCGATCTCGAGGAGCATCCCGTGGAACGAGGGGCGGAGGAGATTCGAAGGCTGGGCGAAGACTCCAGAGAGGCCCGTACCGCACCACTCGAGGTCGCATCGCTCGCAGCGGACGGAGAACGACATGTCGCTCGCCTTCGTCGGGACGCCGAGCCTGGCGAAGAGCTTCACGAGGTTCGGGTAGGTGACCTCGTTGTAGACGAGGAAGCCCGTGTCGACCGGCACCTCACGGTCCCCGTCCGCGACATCCACCGTGTGGCTGTGCCCTCCCGGGCGCCCTTCCCGCTCGAACACCCGTACGTCGTGCCTTCCGTGCAGGAGCGACGCGGCCGAAAGACCCGAAATGCCCGTTCCGACGATCGCGATCTTCAAGATCCCCCCGTTCTTCCCTCCCCCTACGAAACGGATCGACGGATGGGATTGCACCCGGGACGCCCGTCCGGTCTGCCGCTTTCCGATCCGCTCCGCCGCTCCCGACCGGGGTACGATGATCGGACAGTTCCCATCCCGTCGACGAAGCGCAGGCGAAAGGTTCCTCGCCGCGAGAGGGCTTCGGAGGTGCTGCTGATGAGACGGACTCCGGGAGATCCGGCCCAAGAATCCACGGATCCGGAGCTCGAGCGGATCGACCTGAACGAGGTCGTGCTCGCACTCTCGGACGCCCTCGACCTCGTCGGAACCCAGATCGTCCAGCACGGCAAGCGGGTCGCCTTCATGGCCGCCGCGTGCGGCCGGTCCCTTTCCCTCGAGGAGGGAGAACGGAACGATCTTCTTCTCGCCGCCGTACTCCACGACTGCGGCGTCTCCTCGACGCGGCTTCACAGTAAGCTCCTCGACGCGGATCTCTCCTTCGAGGACGCCCACGGCCACGCCGACGCGGGCGGCGACCTCCTCGCGCGGTTCGAGCCGCTGTCGCGCATCGCCGCCATCGTCCGGCTGCACCACACCCCGTGGGACTCTCCCGCCACCCCTGAGCCTGGCCCGCGGACCGCTCTCCTCGCGAACCTCGTCTTCCTCGCCGACCGGGTCGACGCTCTTCTCCAGGGCCACAGGGATCGCGACCCTCTCCTCCAGGCGGACGAGATTCGTCGATGGGTCTTCGCGCGCTCGGGGACGAGCTTCGCGGAAGAGGCCGTGGGCGCCTTCCTGCAGGCCTCGGCGGCCGAGGCGTTCTGGCTCACGCTCGAGCCGCATCACCTCGAGCGCGCCCTGCGGGACGAGATGCGCATCGCTCATCACCGGACCGTCCCTCTCTCGAGCCTGGCGGACCTCGCGCAGCTCTTCGCCGGCATCGTGGATCGCAAGAGCCCGTTCACGGCCTCCCACTCCACCGCCGTGGCCCGGCTCGCCGCCCTGCTCGGACGCCTCGCCGGACTCGGAGAGGGGACCTGCGCGAAGCTGAGGATCGCCGGCCTTCTCCACGACCTCGGGAAGCTCCGGGTCCCCGACGAGGTCCTCGAGAAGACCACCCCTCTCGACGAGGGTGAGTTCGCGACGATCGAGCGTCACGCCTTCGAGACGTTCCAGATCCTTCGCCGGGTCGAACCCCTCCGGGAGATCGCCGGCTGGGCCGGGTACCACCACGAGGGGCTGATCGGGAAAGGCTACCCGTTCAGGGTCCGGGCCGACGAGATCCCGCTTCCAGCCCGCCTCCTGGCCATCGCCGACGTCTTTCAGGCGCTCGCGCAGGACCGCCCCTACCGGGGCGCGCTCGGCGCCGGGGAGATCCTCGGGCACCTCCGCCGTTTCGTGGAAGCGGGCAAGCTCGATGCAGGCGGCGTCGACCTCGTCGCAGACCACCTGGAGGAGTGCTTTCGCGCCGCGACGCTCGACGCCGAGGGGGCCGCCGGCTTCCAGACGGGCGTGGTATGACGCGCCGGTGACGCTCCGCCCCCCCGCCGTCGTCCTCCTCTCGGGCGGCCTCGACTCGGCCACCGTCCTGGCCATCGCCCGGCGCGACGGCTTCGCCCCCTACGCACTCAGCTTCCGCTACGGCCAGCGGCACGCCCTCGAGCTGGCCGCGGCCGGGCGCGTCGCGAATGCGCTCGGGGCCGAGCGGCACGTCGTGGCGACGATCGACCTCGGCCTCTTCGGCGGCTCGGCCCTCACCGCCGACCTCGACGTCCCGAAAGACCGCCCCGCGGACGAGATGGCGCACGGCATCCCGATCACCTACGTCCCGGCACGCAACACCGTCTTCCTCTCCTTCGCACTCGCGTGGGCGGAGGTCCTCGGGGCGTTCGACCTCTTCGTCGGCGTCAACGCCCTCGACTACAGCGGCTACCCCGACTGCCGGCCCGAGTACGTCGCCGCGTTCGAGGCGCTGGCGAACCTCGCCACGCGCGCCGGCGTCGAGGGGACCGGGCGCTTCCGCGTCCGGGCGCCGCTCATCGAGATGACGAAAGCCGAGATCATCCGGACCGGGGTCTCCCTCGGCGTCGACTACGGGCTCACCCTGAGCTGCTACGAGCCGTCGCCGGTCGGCGCTCCGTGTATGCGCTGCGACTCCTGCCAGCTCCGGGCGAAGGGCTTCCGCGAGGCGGGACTCCCCGATCCGGCGCTCGATCGGACGGGCCTCCGTTGAGCTACGCCGTCAAGGAGGTCTACTACACCCTCCAGGGGGAAGGGGCGCAGACCGGACGGGCGGCCGTTTTCCTCCGCTTCGCGGGCTGCAACCTCTGGTCGGGACGCGAGGAGGACCGCGATGCGGCGACGTGCCGCTTCTGCGACACCGACTTCGTCGGCGTCGACGGCTCCGGGGGTGGACGCTTCCCCGATGCCGCAGCGCTCGCCGCCGCGGTCTCGGCCACCTGGGCCGCCCCGAGGCCCGATCGGGGCCGGCCCCTCGTCGTCTGCACGGGGGGCGAGCCCCTTCTCCAGGTCGACGTCGCTCTCCTCGCGGCTCTGCACCGCGAGGGCTTCGAGATCGCCGTCGAGACGAACGGCACGCGTGAGGCGCCCCCGGGCATCGACTGGATCACCGTCAGCCCGAAGGCAGGGGCCGAGCTCAGGCTCACCGCCGGTCACGAGCTGAAGCTCGTCTTTCCGCAGGCCGGCGCCGAGCCGGAGCGGTACGAGGCCCTCGCCTTCGCGAGCTTCTTCCTCCAGCCGATGGACGGTCCCGGGCGCGACACGAACGTCGCCTCCGCCGCGGCGTGGTGCCTCGCGCATCCCCGCTGGCGCCTCAGCCTCCAGACCCACAAGCTCATCGGTCTGCGCTGACCGGAATCGGGCACGACGAACCGGGCGCCAGAGAAAAGGGAAAAGGAAGCTCCGCGCTTCCGACCGGGTCACGGGAGCGCGCGGCGAGGGCGAGGAGAGCGAGGGGTACGCGCCACCGGACTCACCAGACTTCCACGAGGAGCTTCCGGTTTCTTCTACGGTGCGTCGGGCGAAAGGTTCCCCCGACGGACCCGGCGGCAACCGAAGGTTTCGGTTCGCCATTCCGGGTGTTGCGAAACTCATCAGCCCCGACACTTCGGCGACCGACCTCTAGCCGAGAGTTCAAGTCATTCTGATATAGGGTTTTAGCAGACTCTCCCTACGGTTCGGGGGCGTTGAGGAGTTCACCAGCCTTCTCGATGCGAATGAGCACGGACATCTCTTTCAAACCGTATCTTCTCAATGACTTGTGAGAATCCAGAAGTGGCTGGCAGCGACCTTGCGATATCTCGTGGTGAAACGGGGCCGAGAGACATCGGACGCACCCCGCAGGAGGTTCCAAATGGTCGCACTGCTCGTCATCCTCACCATCGTCCTCGCGCTCGCCGTCGACAGTTTCGTCCTCGCGCGCCAGCGCCGGACCGCCAGCGTCGAAGCGCTCCAGCCGATCGTGGCGATGAAGGTGCCCCAGCCTCCCCAGGGTGTCTTCCTCGACGCGGCCCACACCTGGCTGCGCATCACCTCCGACGGCCGCCTGCGCGTCGGCATCGACGACTTCCTCGCCGAGGCCGTCGGCCAGGTCGACAAGGTCGACGTCCCCGCCCAGGGAACCACCATCGAGCGCGGCAGCCCCCTGTTCACCCTCACCGTCAAGGGCCGCAAGCTCGTCATCCCCTCCCCCGCCTCCGGCACCGTCATGTCGGCCAACGACAAGGCCATGCGCGACCCCTCCGCCGTCGTCCGCGACCCCTACGGCTCCGGCTGGGTCGCCTCCATCTGGACCCGCGACCACCACGCCGCCATCGCCCCCCTGCGCATCGGCGCCGCCGCCACCCACTTCCTGCGCGAAGAGCTCCACCGCCTCGCCGACTTCATGGTCCCCTCCCGCACCATGGCCCACGTCCCCGTCATGGCCGACGGCGGACTCCCCGGCAAGGGCTCGGCCGCCAGCCTCGACGACGCCTCCTGGGACACCTTCTCCCGCGAGTTCGTCAACGCCCCCACCCAGACCCCGATCGCCTGAACCTCCCCGCCCTCCCGTTTCCCGGCCCCGGCCGCCCTCAGGCGTCCGGGGCCTTCCGTTTCTGGCCCGACGGGCGAGCGCCGCAGGGAATGCCGCAACGCAACGCCCTGCGTGACACAGGTCACCCGCCCGGCGATTCGGTTCCAGATCCGAGACAACTTCTCGATTAAAGCGGAAACCTCGACTATTCTTCCGGCCAAACCGGAAAAAGCGAGGGAGGACTCATGCCGAAAAAGGACTGGATGACCGCTCTGCTCCTGTCGATCTTCCTCGGCGGACTCGGGGTCGACCGCTTCTACCTCGGGTACACGGGCCTCGGGATCCTGAAGCTCCTCACCTGCGCGGGGCTCGGGATCTGGGGAATCATCGACATCATCCTGATCGCCACGGGAAAAATGAAGGACGCCCAGGGGAACGATCTGCTGAAGAAGTAGCGTGCTCCGGCAGGAGATCGCACGGAGGCTCCGGGGGCGGCGCGCGCAGGCGCTCATCGCCCTCGGGGCTTTTCTTCTCGTCCTCCTCGTCCTCGTCTTCGTCGACCCGCGGACGGCGCCTTACGCCCCGGTCTGTGTCGTGCACGCGACGACGGGCCTTCATTGCCCCGGCTGTGGCACAGGCCGCGCTCTCCACGCCCTCGTCCACGGCGACCTCGCCCACGCGCTCCGGCTGAACGTCCTGGCCGTCGCCGCGATCCCGGCCTTCCTCGCCCTGGCCCTCCGCGTCGCGCTCCGCCCGGAGCGGCCTCTCCCGATACCACCCCTCTGGCTCCGTCTCCTCATCTACGCCGTCCTCTTCGTCTTCCTGGTCGGCCGCAACCTGCCGTTCGAGCCGTTCGCGAGCTGGGCGCCGCGCTAGGCACGGCGCCTCCGGGAGGGGCACGGCCCTCGGCGAGCCGCCGGCGGCTCCTTTCCGCTATCCTCCCCCGCTGGCGCCCGCGCCCGCCGGGGCCGCGCAGGGGGACCCATGACAGCCACCGCACGCCTCGTCGATGCCGCCTCGAGCGCCCCGCGTCCCGCCGTCGCGACCTCGTCCGACGGGGAGGAGCGCGCGTTCCTCGACCGCCTGCGCAGCCGCGTCCTCGGCGCCACCGCCACGATCCCCACCCCCTCCGGCGAGAAGCCGCTGCGCTACTTCGACTTCATCGCCTCCGGGCGCTTTCACGCCGACGTCGAGGACGAGCTCGCCGAGAAGGTCCTCCCCTTCATGGCGAACACCCACACCGAGAGCAACCACACCGGCCGCCTGATGACGCACTACTACGAGAACGCCTTCTCGAAGATCGCGAGCTACGTCGGCGCGTCGAAGGAAGACGTCCTCATCCCGGTGGGGTCGGGGTCGACGGGCGCGATCAACCGGCTCATCTACGTCCTCGGCCTGCGCATCCCCGACCAGCTCGAGGAGCGCCACCACCTGACGCGGCAGATCCCCGAGAACGCCCGTCCCGTCATCTTCCGTTCGATGATGGAGCATCACTCCAACGACATCGCCTGGCGCGAGACGATCGGCGATTCGGTCTACGTCGACTTCGACGCGGCGGGGCGCATCTCGGTCGAGGACCTCGACGCCAAGCTCGAGCAGTGGAAAGACCGCCCGTGGAAGATCGGGACGTTCAGCGCGGCCTCGAACGTTACCGGCATCCTGAACGACGTCCCCGCACTCGCCCGCGTCCTCCACCGTCACGGCGCGCTCGCCTTCTTCGACTACGCCGCCGCCGGCCCCTACGTGGACGTCGACATGAACCCCGCGGGAGACCCCGACGCGCGGCTCGACGCGGTCTTCTTCTCGGTCCACAAGTTCCTCGGCGGGCCGAGGACACCCGGGCTCCTCGTCGCCGACCGGAAGCTCTTCACGAACCGTGTTCCGGCCGAGCCGGGCGGCGGGACGGTCCTCTACACGTCGCCCTGGGACCATCGCTACCTCTCGGCCATCGAGTTCCGCGAAACGGGGGGCACGCCGCCGATCGTCCAGTCGATCCAGGCCGGCCTCGCCTTCGACCTGAAGGCCGCAGTCGGCATGGCACGCACCGAACGGATCGAGCGCGACTATCTCTCGCGCGCCCTCCGGGAGTGGCGCGGCCGCGACGACCTCTTCATTCTCGGGAACCTCGAGACGAAACGCCTCGGCGTCCTGTCGGTCATCTTCCGCGACCTGCACCACAACCTCGCCGCGACCCTCCTGAACGACCTCTTCGGCATCCAGGTCCGCGCCGGCTGCATGTGCGCGGGACCCTACGGACACCTCCTCCTCCACATCGACGAGGCGCACTCCGCCGCGATCCGCAGCCGGCTCGACGAGGGGCACATCGGCGAGAAGCCGGGCTGGGTGAGGATCAGCCTGTCTCCGACGGTGAGCGAAGAGGAGTTCCAGGCGCTTCTCGAGGCGGTGGACCACGTGGCGCGCAAGGGCCGCGGCTACGAGACGGACTACGAGCTCCGCGACGCGACCGGCGAATGGGCTCGGCGGGCCCCGGAGCGGGCCGGGGCCTGACCCTCGTCCGCGAAGCTACTTCGCCTTCTTCGCCTTCTTCGCCTTCTTCGCGGCCTTCTTTTCGTCCTTCGCCACGCCCTTGCCCGCCTCGCGCAGGACGTCCTCGATCCAGGAGATTCCCATCATGGTGTGAGGGAAGCCCAGGGTCGTCAGGCCGAGGATCGCCACGCCCTGCACCTCGGTCGCCGTCGCCCCCGCCTCGAGCGCGCGCCGGGCGTGCGAGTGGACGGCCCCCTCGAGACGCGAACCGACTGCGAGCGCCAGCTTCACGAGCTCGGCATCCTTCTCCCCGAAGCCGGCGGCCTCGCGACTTGCCGCGGCGAGCGCCTCGTACGTCATTCCGCACTCCGGATAGGTCTCCACGAACTTCCGGAACGGACCAGGCACTTTCTTCATCGCATCCTCCGAAGGGCCATTGTAGGAGCCCCGCGGTGCGAAGGCGCGAGCCAGGCCCGGAGGGGGGAGCCCGGTCCTACGGCCAGAGCCGGTCGCGCCCATCGTGCCAGTCCCGCGTCACGTCGAGCCAGAACGCCAGTCCCGCGTACCCGCCGAACGGCGCGTAGAAGCGCGCGACCCGGGCGTCCTTGCCCGGACGCCCCTTGAAGCGGAGCTCGGCGACCTTCTTCCGCGACCACGAGTCGAGGCCGAGGTGCCCGTGGCGACCGAGAAGGCGCAGGAGCGTCTCGGCGGCGTACGGACCGAACCCCTTCTCCGCCCGGATGAGCTCCATCACCTCCGTATCGGAGCGGGACGGGTCTTCCCAACCCGCGAGGTCGAGGTCCCCCGAGGCGACGCGCGCCGCGAAATCGTGCAGGAACGGGGCGCGGTAGCCGACCTTCAGCTCCTCGCGCAGCCGGCGCTCGGGAAGGGAGGCGAGGAACGCGGCGTCGGGGAAGGCGCCGCCGCGTTCGAAGGCCGCGACCATGCGCGCCACCATCGCCTTCGTCAGGGACCACGAGCAGTTCGTCGTACAGAGGACCTTCACCGCGTCTTCGAAGAGCGTCGGGGCACGCAGGATCCGCCCGGCGAGCCGGTCGGCCATCCAGCCGAAACCATCCTCCCGGCGCGCGGCGCAGAGAGCGTGGAACGGCGCGAGGTCTGTCCCGAGATCGAGGACGCGGGCGACCACGGGCTTCACGGCCGTCGACGGCGCGGACGAGGAGACGCCGACGCCGCCGGGCCGGGAGGTCAGCAGGACGGGCACGGCCGCGCCGCCGAGCAGGAAGACGAACGAGAGGCGGCGCCTCCCCTCGTCCCAGGCGAACGGCGGCAGGTCGTACCAGCCGTGGCTCCGGGCCACGAGACCGAGGTCGACACCGGAAATCGTGAAGCGGGAACCGGTCACCCCGGCCCTTCGGTCCCCTCGACGGGAGGAAGGCCCGGACCACCCGGCGGGGCCGGGTTCCCCTCACCGTGCACCGTGCAGCGCTCCGCCGGTTCCGTCCCCTCGAGGAAGAGCTCGTTGACGGACGTGGGGCAATCCTCGGTGACGAGCATTCCCGTCGCCGGGTCGACCGATGCCGTGACCACCCCCTGGACCTCGGGGAACGGCTCCTCGAAGAAGTGAGACGGGAGGCGCCGCGCGAACTCGGCGTAGATCGGCACGGCGGCCGTCGACCCCGAGAGGTTCAGCCCCCGGTTGTCGTCGAAGCCGACCCAGACGGCCACGAGGAGACGGGGCGAGAAGCCGATGAACCAGGCGTCGCGCCCGTCGTTCGTCGTGCCCGTCTTCCCCGCGAAGATGCCCTGCGCGCCGCGCCCCCGGGCCGAGGCCCCCGTTCCGCGGTTGACGACCCCCTGGAGGATCGAGTCGAGGACGGCGACGGCGGCGGGGTCGGCAGCGCGCTGGAGGGGGACGTCCTTGCGGTCGATCCGCCGCCCCTCCGGTCCGACGAGGCCGAGGAGGGCGTTCGGCTTCACGAGGATGCCGCCGTTGGCGAAGACGGAGTAGGCCGCGGCGATCTCCATCGGCGTGCACTCGAAGGCGCCGAGCGCGAGCGAGGGGTACGCCTTCATCGGAGACGTGATCCCCGCCTTGCGCGCCGCCTGGATGACGTCCGCCAGGAGCGTCTTGCCGGCCCCCGTCTCCCAGACCGCGAGGCGGACGGTGGGGATGTTCAGCGAGTGCTCGAGCGCGTACCGGACGGTGACGGGTCCGCGGAACTGCCCGTCGTAGTTGCGCGGCGACCAGGTCTCCTCTTCCGTCCTGCCGAAGAGGAGGGAGATCGGCGAATCCTGGAGGATCGTGATCGGCGTGACCGGCGGGACGAGGTCCCGCCTCTCGAACGCGGCGAGATAGACGAACGGCTTGAAGAGCGAGCCGGGCTGGCGCCGGGCCTGGACGACGCGGTTGAACTGGCTCACCTGGTAGTCCCGCCCGCCGACGAGCGCCCGGATCGATCCCGTGTGCGGGTCGAGGGCGATGAGAGCCGCCTGGAGCGGCTCCTCGCCCTCCTTCGTCCGGAGTTTCTTGAACCGCTTCTCGAGCTCCGCCAGGCCCGTCTGGACGGCGGCCTGCGCCGCGGCCTGCATGTCGGGGTCGAGCGTCGTGTAGAGGGAGAGGCCCGCCCCGGAGAGGTCGCTGCGCGACTCCTTCACCTGCGTCAGGACGAAGTCGACGAAGTGCGGCGCCTCGATGCCCGTCACGGGTTTGCTCACCCGGGTGAGCGGCGCCGCCAGGGCGGCGTCGTACGCGGCGCGGTCGATCTTCTTCTCGTCGAGCATCCCCTTCAGGACGAGGGCGCGGCGCGCCTTGGCCCTCTCGGGGCTGCGGAACGGCGAGAAGCGGCCGGGTGAGGAAATCAGGCCGGCGAGCATCGCGGCTTCGGGGAGGTCGAGCTGCGAGACGGGCTTGCCGAAGTAGAACCGCGCCGCCTCCTCGACCCCCGTGACCGAGACGGAGCCGCGCTGCCCGAGATAGATCTCGTTGAGGTACGACTCGAGGATCTCCTCCTTGCCGTACTTCGCGTCGAGGATGACGGCGAGGAGCGCCTCGACGGCCTTCCTCCGGAGGGTCCGCTCGGGGGTGAGGAAGAGGTTCTTGACGAGCTGCTGCGTCAGCGTGCTCGTCCCCCGCACCGACCTGCCGCGGACCAGCCCCTGCAGGACGGCGCCGACGAGCCTCTTCGGGGCGAGTCCCGCGTGCGTGAAGAAGTCCCGGTCCTCGGTCGTCAGGATCGCGTCGACGACGACCTTGGGCACCTGCGAAAGGCGAACGAGCGTCCGGTCCTCCATCTTCATGTCGAAGACGGAGCCGACGACCTCCGGCTCGAAGACGACGTACGGAAGCGGAACACCGTCGGCGTCACGCTTGAGCGCGGCGATGCGCCGGCCCGAGAAGTCGATCCGGACGACGAAGCCGGGGAACCGGCCGTAGGCCGTCTCGTGCGGGTTGACGCCGACGACCATCCGGCTCCGGGAGAGGAGATACCGGCCCCCGGAGACCGGTGCCGCGGGGACCGGCGCGTATCGCAGGCGGGCGAGGCGCCGCTCGACGTCGTCCGGGCCGAGGGCGTCTCCGGGACGAAGGACCCAGACGTCGGAGTAGAGACGCGTGGGGAGACTCCACCGCCGGCCGTCCATCGTCCTCGAGACGACCCGGTCGTAGTACGCGACGACGAGTACGAGGGAGACGGCGAACAGGACGGCAAGGCCACCCGCCCCCCAGAGCGCCCACCTCGGGATCGCCGTCCAGATGCGGCGCACGCGGGCGCGGAGGCCGGACCTCACCACGGGAGTGTAGCGAACGCCGGGCTCACCTCGAACTCGGCCCGGACGCAGCGGCACCGGCGAGGAGCGAGACGACCTGTGCGTCCGTCAGCGGGCGCGGTCCGCCGAGGAGGCGCGCGGCGAGCGTGACCTTCGCGAGGTGCTCGACGCGCTCCATCCGGTGCAGGGCCTCCCTCACGTCCCGGCCGAGCGTGAGGACGCCGTGGCTCGCGAGGAGGAAGGCGTCGTGCCCGTCGACCCACGGCTCGAGCGCCCGGGCGAGCTCCTCGGTTCCCGGCGTGGCGTAAGGGACGAGCGGGATCGCGCCGACCGTGAGGACGATCTCGGGCATGACCGGAGCGTCGAGCGGCACCCCTGCCGCGGCGAAAGCGGTGGCGACCGGCGGGTGCGCGTGGACGACGCCGCCGACGTCCCCGCGCCGCCGGTAGCAGAGGAGGTGCATCGGCGTCTCCGTCGACGGACGGCCCGCTCTCTCGACGACCCGTCCGTCGGGGTCGACGAGCAGCAGGTCTTCCGCCGAGAGTCCGCCCTTCTCGCGCCCCGCCGGGGTGACCAGAAGCGCGTGAGGGCCGAGGCGAGCCGAGATGTTCCCGTCGGTCGCGGGCGCGAAGCCGAGGGCGTCGAGCCTCCGGCCGCACGTGACGAGCGCGGCGCGGACGGCGGCGTGGTCCATCTCGTTTTCCATTTCCGTCAGGCGACCGGGAGCATCGCATTCCCGTCGCGGGGGTCGACGGAAAGCGGCGGGTTCCCGTTCGGCCCCGTGAGGACGAGCGCTCGCCCTTCGCGTCGGAGCCGGGTCTCGACGCCCCCCCTGCGAACGACCGCCTCGAGCCCCGGCCGCTCCTCGAGAGCCTTCCCGAGAAGGAGGAGCGAGGCGCGGTTCACCATCCGGCAGAAACCGCCGTCGTAGAACGCCTCGCCCGTCGACCTCCGGAAGTCCGCGAGCCCGGCGGGACAGAGGTTGCAGAGGTCGAACACGTCGAGGCAGCGGGCGCAGGCGGCAGGAGGAGGGGCCTCGGCCTCCGTGAAGAAGCGGTCGAGCCCCTCGAGCGAGGGGAGCGTCCGCCACGTGGGGAAGTCGGAGCAGTACCAGGCGACGTAGCAGTCGGTGAAGCGGCCGTCGGGGAGGATGCTGACTCCGAGCCGGTGGCACGTCCAGTCGCGCTTCAGGCCGAGGTGCCACTCCCCCGCTTCCGGCGCGCTCAGGAGCCTCACGCCCCGGTTCGAGGCCTCGTCGAGGAACGCGGCGAGCTGCCTCACGAACTCCTCCCGCTGGGCCTCGTTGAAGGAACGCTTCAGGGGCCGGAAGGCGAAGGGCGACGGCTCGAGGTCGAGGAGCGAGAGGAAGTTCTCCTTCAGGCGGTGCGCGTCGCGGGGCGTGACGCACGCCGTCACCTTGAGCGTCACGTGCGGCGCGCCGGCGAGACGCGCCTTCATCGCGCGGAAGGCCGCCTCGACCTCCCGCCAGTTCGCCGCGTTCCGCTCGGACCGGCGGCCGTCGTAGGAGAAGAGGAGGAGGACCGGGGCGGACGAGGCCGCGATCGCGTCGAGGACCCGGGGCGTCTGCTTCGAGAGGCCCCCCGTGAAGGCCATCACCGGGACGTTCAGCTCCCTGGCGTTCAGGGCGAGGAGCCACTCCCAGAGCTCGGGCTGGTCGAACGTCTCCCCGGCCCCCACCTCGAGCCCCGAGATGTCGTACCTCCCGGCCGCCTCGCGGATCTTCTCCTCGGCGACGCGCGGGTCGAGGCGCGCCAGCCGCGTCCTCGGGAAGCCGTGCGACTTCTTCAGCGCGCAGTACGAGCAGCTCCCCGTGCAGTCGAGGCCGAGGACGACCTTCAGGACGCGCTGCGGCCGCCGCCCCCCCGGAGGGACCGCGGGCTCGCGGACGGTCCCGGGAGCGCTCACCTCTTCACTTGTACCGGTTGCAGGCCGCCCGGGTCAGGAGCTCGGCCGGGTCGAGAGGGCTGAGCGCGTCGCGCGCGCTCCCGCAGATGGGGCAGGTCCAGCTCTCCGGGAGATCCCAGGGGGTCGGCTTCATCCCGTCTTCGGGAGGAGGAGTCTTCCCCTCGGTCTCGACCATGTAGCTGCAGGTGTCGCAGAGCCACTTCGGCATCGGTCACCTCGTCACGCGCCGCCGTCCCTGGCGGGAGGAGGGGCGCTCCACGCACGATCCCGTACGCGTGCAGCTTCTTGTAGAGGAGCGCGCGGGAGATGCCGAGGAGCTTCGCCGCCTGGAGCCGGTTGTTGTTCGTCCGCGCCAGGGCGAAGCCGAGGGCGCGGCGCTCCGTCTGCTCGACGAGCTCGGCGAGCCCGCAGTCCTCCGAGAGGCAGAAGTCGTCGTGAGTCTCGCGGGCGCCCGCCATGATCATCCGGACCTGCTCGTCGCTGACGACCGGCTCGACGACGATCGTCAGCGCCCGCTCGAGGACGTTGTGCAGCTCGCGGATGTTGCCCGGCCACTCGTAGCGCCTGAGGAGCTTCTGCGCCTCCGGTGAGAGCGAGCGGTGGTAGATGCCGTGCCTCTTCTTCAGGTCCTCCCAGAAGATCCGGAGCAGCTCGGGGATGTCCTCCCGGCGATCGCGAAGTGCCGGAATCCGGATCGGAATGACCGAGAGGCGGTAGTAGAGGTCCCTGCGGAAGCGCCCCTCGTCGGCCTGCTTCGTGAGGTCCTGGTTCGTGGCGGCGATGACGCGGACGTCGACCTTCAGGACCTCCTCGGAGCCGACCTTCTCGATCTCCTTCTCCTGCAGGACGCGCAGGAGCTTGGCCTGGACCGCGAGCGGCATGTCGCCGATCTCGTCGAGGAAGATCGTGCCGCCGTCGGCCATCTCGAACTTCCCCTGCTTGCCCCCCTTGCGCGCCCCCGTGAAAGCCCCGTCCTCGTAGCCGAAGAGCTCCGACTCGAAGAGCGTCTCCTGGATCGCCGAGCAGTTCACCCTCACGAAGGGCCGGGAGGCCCGCGTCGAGAAGGCGTGGATCGCGTGGGCGAAGACCTCCTTTCCGACGCCGCTCTCGCCGAGGAGCAGGACCGTCGAGTCCTGCGGCGCCGCCCGGACCGCCGTCTCCTTGGCCTCGCGGCTCGCCGGCGCGAGGGCGACGACGTCGGTGAAGGAGAACCTCACGTCGGGGGCGACGGCTCCCTTCCGCTTCCGGAGCGCCTCGAGCTCCTTCTGGAGGTGCTCGACCTTGTGCGCGAGCCGGTTCACCTGGGAAAGGTCCTGGAAGTCGATCTTCCCCGCCGCCCCGACGCACTTCCCGTCGCGGTAGAGGGGAATGCGCGAGACGACGACGCGCGTGTTGCCGATCTTCTGGAGCTCGCCCAGCTCGGCGATGCCGGTCTGCGCCACGATGTGCATCCGGGTGTTCTCGATCACCTCGGTCACGTGGCGGCCCACGACGCGCTCGGCCGGCACACCGTGGATCTCCTCGAAGCTCCGGTTGACCATCGTGATCACGCCGTCCCGGTTCACGACCATCAGGCCGTCCACCGTGACGTCGAGGACCCTCCGGAGCCCCTCGAGGTCTTCGTGCGCCTGCGCGAGCTGCTCGCCCACGAGCGCCGAGACGTCGTGGATGGCGAGCGTGACGTACCGCAGGGCGCCTTCGACGACGAGCGGGAAAGCCGAAGACGAGGAGGAGCCGGTCCCGGTGCTGGTGGATGCGGGGCGCCTGCCGCCCGGAGGTCGCGGAGGGGCCGAGCGTCCGGGGCGGAAAGAGGCGGCGAAGGACGGGGGCGTCCCCCTTCAGCGCGTTTCCGAAGAAGCTCCTCATCTCGTTGCTGGCGAGAAGGACACGGCCGTCCACGTCCGCCACCGCGACCATGTAGGAGACGTTTCCGCCAGGACCCCCTCGGCGAGCTGGCGGAAGCCACGCGTCCACGCGGTCGCGGCGGGAAGGCGGCGCGGCCTCTTCGTCCCGGAAGAGGATCCCGACGTATCGGCCGCCCTCGTCGACGACGACCGCACTTTCCGAAATCCCGTCGCGGGCCCAGGTGTCCTCGTGGCCGGGCGCCACGACGGCGGGCGCCTTCTCGAGGACCGGCGAGACGGAGCCGTCGAGGTCGGCACGGCCCCTCGGGGAGAGTCGGGCGAGGAACCCGGGAAGGTCGAAGACGCCGGTGACCCGCCCTTCCCCGTCGACGGCCGGAATCAGCGAACGCCCCTGGCGGAGCGCCTGGGCGAGAGCTCCAGCCACGGTGCTTCCCGGGGAGAGGGGCGGGAATTCAGCGGGGGCGTATCGAACCGTTCTCAGGGGGTCGGGCGCCGCGGCGGCGGCCCTCCTGCCGGCATTATAGGGAGCATCGGGAAAGGGACGACCGTGCCCGGGCGCGGGGGACGGCGGAAAGCCGGGGGGCGCCGCGGGGCCGGGCACGGCCATCACCAGGTGATTCGCAGAAGATCTTCTTGAAGCTGTAGATGAGCTCGAACCTGAGGAAGTAGGCCGAGTCGCGCCCGATGTAGAAGTCGCCGGGCTTCAGGTACTCGTAGAGGACGTGGCCCTTGAGCGCCTTCGAGAAGGTGACGTCGGCCCGGGCCTGGAGCATCTCGCCCCGCTTCTTTCCCTTGCCGAAGACCTTCGGGCTCCCGTTGAAGTTCTCGAGGGCGTTCATGTAGTAGTACGTCCCCCGGAGGCCCAGGAACTTCGCCGGGCTCGCGAGGACCTCGGCCTGCCACATGGAGAGGTTCGTCCAGTAGGCGACGCCCTTTTCCGGGACCTGGCTGTAGATGTAGAGCTCGCTCCACTTCGGCCAGCGCGAGAAGAGCGGGTCCCACCCTTCCACCTTGGAGGTCCCCGGGTCGTCGCCCGACATCCCGACCCACCCGACCTGGATCGACGGTTTCCACGACACCGGGAAGGTCTTCTTCGCGTAGGCGTAGCCGCCCCAGGCCGAGATGTCCTTGTTCCCGCCCGCGGTTCCCGGCTTCGGCTTCTCGCTCCCGGCCTCGAAGGCCGCTTCCGCAGTCAGGGAGAACCCCTCGGGAAGCTGCTGGACGGCGCGCCCGCCGAGGATGCCGAGCTGCCGGTCGGGCTGGAACTGCGCGTGCGTCGGCGCGCGGCGGTCGTCCTTCTCGCTCTTCCAGAACAGATACCCGTCGATCGCCGTCTTCGGGAGGTCGCGACCCGTGTAGTAGAGGCCGACGGCCGCCTCGTCCCACTCCTGGAGGAGCTTGTCCTTGTTGTTGATGACCGGGAGATACCAGTCCTTCGCGGGGTCGGAGATGCCGATGAGCTCGACCTTCGACTTCTTCCAGCCGAACGTCACGTCGGCGGCGTTGAAGTACGCCGTCCGCGAGCCGTCTCCGGAAGTCCCGTCGAAAAGGACGAAGCCCTCGCCCTTCATCAGGTTCTGCCGCCCCACGCGGACGGAGACCGACGGGTCGATCTTCCAGTCGACATAGGCCGTCTCGAAGATGACCTCGTCCCACTTGAACTCCGTGTCGGGGTGGACCGTCTTGCGGCTCTCGTTGTTGAGCCCGACGAAGACCTCTCCCTTCGTCCCGATCGTCGCCTTCGCCCAGGCGCGGGTCCGGAAGCGGTACCAGAGGCGGTGGTCTTCGGTGGCGTCGCTGCCGTCGAAGGTGTTGTTCAGCGCCTCGGACCGGACGCGCTCCTCGGCGCCGACCTCCCAGGTGATCTTCCAGGGGCTCGGGCTTCGGCGCGGGCTTCGCTTCTTCGGCCCGGGCGCCGGGCGCGAGGATCAGCGCCGCGCAGGCCAGGGCGGTGATTCGCATCGTCATCGGATTCCTCGTTTCCTCAATCCCGGTTCGGCTTCCCTGGTCCGAAAGGCTCCGGCCGGGGACGCTCAGAAGGGGGTCTTCCAGCCCGTGTAGCAGGTCAGCCCCTCGGCCTCGACGATCTCCTTGAGCGGGGCGAGGGCCTCGACGGGCGTGCCGGGGTGGTTCTCGAAGGCATAGTTCTGGCCGAGCTGGCGGTACTTCGACTCGCCCAGGCGGTGGAACGGCAGGAGGTTGATGACCTCGAGGCCGGCGTCCTTCACGAACTTCGCCGTCGCCCGGATGTTCTCCTCGGAGTCGTTGCAGCCGGGGATGACGGGGATCCTCACGACGACGAACCCCGGCCAGTCCGAGGCGGCCAGGGCCCGGATGTTGCCGAGGACGAGGTCGTTCGAGACTCCGGTCAGCTCCTTGTGCCTCGCCGGGTCCATCTGCTTGATGTCGACGAACACCCAGTCCACGTGCTCGAGCGCCTCGAAGAAGTAGTTCTGCGAGACGCTTGCCGTCGTCTCGATGCAGGTGTGGAGGCGGGCCTCCCGGCAGCGCCGGAGCATCTCCAGGATGAACTCCCGCTGCAGGAGCGGCTCGCCTCCGCTGAAGGTCACGCCGCCGCGGCTCCCCCAGAACTGCCGGTCCCTCTTGAAGACCGCCATGAGGTCGTCCACGGTCATCCACTTTCCGCTCACCTCGAGCGCCTCGTGGTAGCAGTTCTCGACGCACTCGTGCGTGGTGCAGACGTCGCAGAAGGCCCGGTCGAACGTCGCCGAGCCCGCCTCGTTCACGGTGATGGCGTGGTGCGGGCAGGCCTCGACGCAGCGGCCGCAGTGCTTGCACTTGACCTCGCGGCGGACGACGACGGGCTTGCGGAAGAGCCCCTCGGGGTTGCAGCACCAGACGCAGGACAGCGGGCAGCCGGCGAGGAACACCGTCGTCCGCGTCCCCGGCCCGTCGTGGACCGAATGGCCCTGGACGTCGAAGACCAGTCCCCTGGTATCACCGTTTGCCATGGCGTCCTCCGCTCCCGCGGGGAGATCCCCGCCTGCCCCGTGCCCGGCCGGAGAAGAGGGCCTCCCGCCGCCGGGCCGCGGCGGGAGGCCCCGGGGAATACCGGGTCAGCTCGCGCGTCCGGGCGCGACCGCCGCGCCGACCGGCACGCGGACCTTCGGCTCCGCCTTGAGCGGGAGCGTCGTCGCGAGGACGATCGAGAGGACGAAGGAGCCGAGCGCGTAGTAGATCGAGTAGGTGTAGCTGCCGGAGACGTCCTTCAGCCAGCCGCCGATGAACGAGCCGAGGAACGGCCCGATGCCCATGACGATCATCGTGGCGAGGCCCCAGATCTTGCCGAGGGTCTTGCGGCCGTAGATGGCGCCCGTGTACCCGACGACGCCGCCGGGGACGATCGCCCAGTAGACCGCGAAGATGAAGCAGGCGACGTAGGCGAAGACGTCGCTCTGCTTCGTGCCGAGGAGGAAGAGGCAGGCGAGGACGCCCGTGCCCGGGCCGACCATGAGCATCGCCTTGCGCCCCTTGACCTCGTTCCCCATGACCGCGACGACCTTGTCCGCGATCTTGCCCATGATCGGCATCGAGAAGATGCCGATGAGGCCGATGACGGCGTAGGTCTGCGTGGCCTTGGCGAGGCTGAAGCCGACGTCCTGCGTCCAGTAGCTGACGACCTGCGTCCAGATGAGGAACTCGGCCATCATCGACGTGAGGAACGTGAGGATCGCGGCCCAGATCGCGTACTTCGAGAACGCCTCGCCGACGCCCCAGTCGTACTCGGCGGCCGGAGCCGCTCCGCCCGCGGGAGCCGGCATCCCGCCGAACGGCTTCATGCCGTAGGAGTCGGGGGACTGCTTGGCGACGATGACGGCGAGGACGAGGGCTGCGAAGACGATGACCCCGAGGACCATCATCTCGCCGCGCCAGGCGGCGGTGAGGGTCGCGAGCGCGTCCCTGACCGCCGGGATCTCGAGGGTCCCGGGCTCCTTGAGCTTGCCGGCGATCGCCGTGGCGAGCTCCTTGCCCTGGAGGGCGTCCGCGTTCGGCAGGATCGCCTTGACCGCCTCGTCGAGCCCCTTCTGGGCGGCGCCGAGCTTGGGCTTGACGACCTGGGCGAGGACGAACTGCGCCATCGGGGCGCCCGCGAAGGCGAAGCCCCACATCGTCGCGTACGACTTGCCGACGTACCACTTGCGGACCGAGACCGTCGACGTGACCCAGAGCATGCCGGTGGCGATGCCGCCGAGGACGCCGAACGTGAAGAGGTACGCCGCGTGGACGTTGATCATCGACGTCAGGATGAAGCCGAGGCCGCCGAAGACGGCGGCGATCGCGTAGACGGGCTTCGTCCCCCACTTGTCGAGGATCATCCCGGAGAAGTACGCCGTCACGGCGTAGACGACCATCATCAGCGAGTAGCCGAGGGTGACCTGGGCCGTGGACCAGCCCATCGTCACGCCGATGGGTCCCTTCAGGATCGCGAACGTCGCGCGATATCCGAAGAGACAGAAGACGGCCAGCCAGGAGGCGAAGACCACCAGGCGGCCGTAGAGGATGGCTTTCCTGTCTTCCATGCGCTCTCTCTTTTCGTCTCTCTCCGGCCCCGAAACCCGTCCCGCCGGAGGCTGACACGGACGAGGGGCCGGGGACGCCACGCGGCGCCCCCGGCCCGGTCCGTCAGTTTGAGATTACTGCTCGCGGAACATCTCGCAGGTCAGGGCGACCATGTCGGGGTAGGCGAAGAACTTCGGCGTGGCGGTCGAGGCCTCGCAGACCCCCATCTCCACGATCTTCGCGTCGGCGGTGAAGTTGCGGCAGCCCTTGCACTTCGGCGTGGCGACGCACTCTTCGCAGCGGTCCCCGTCGGCCGGGACCATGTTCTTCGTGCGGTGGCAGATTCCCTTGGCGACGTCGACCGCGGCGAAGTTGCGGCAGTCGCGGTGGTGCAGCATTTCCATTTCAAACCCCCTCGTACTCGGTCCGGGCGATGAGCTCGTCCTGGACCGGCTTGCCGATCTCGACCCAGTACTGCGTGAACCCGGCGACGCGGACCATCAGGTCACGGTAGTTCTGCGGGTTCTTCTGGGCGTCCTTGAGGACCTTGGAGTCGACGATGTTGTACTGGACGTGGAAGCCGCCCTTGCGCATGTAGGCCCGGGTGAGGTCGAGGAGCTTCTTCGCGCCCTCGTCGCCCTGGATCGCGCTCGGGTGGATCTTGATGTTGAGCTGGGAGTTCTGCGACATGCTGTGGTCCCAGATCGCGGCGGAGTTCAGGAGCGCGTACGGGCCGTTGCGGTCCGTGCCCGGGAAGGCCGACAGCGAAGCGTCGGCGAACGTCGTCCCCGCGAGGCGGCCGTCGGCGGTCGCGATCGTCGCCGAGCCCATGGCGCCGTGCGTGGAGACCGAGATCTGGCACGCGTAGAGCGGCTTGGCGTTGAGCGACTCGTAGTTGTAGCAGTCCTTGCAGAAGAAGTTTTCCCACTCGAGGAGGATGTTGTCGACGTACGCGTCGTCGTTGCCGTACTTCGGCGCCTGCAGCGCCATGAAGTGGAGCTTGTCCCACTTGCCGGGGCCGTCCTCGCGCTTCTCCTGGTCGGCGAGCGAGAAGGAGTTGACTTCCTTCGCCGTCTTGAAGCCGAAGTTGTCCTTCATCGCCGTCCGGTACTCGTCGAGGGAGACCTTCCTGTCGTCGTAGACGATCTTCTTGAGGGCCGCCATCGAGTTGATCATCGTGATCGTCCCGGCGGATTCGACGTTGTAGGTCGCGTTGTAGCGGTAGCCGAGCTCGTTGATGAGGTGGCCCTTGTCGAGGCAGTCGGGCTTCATGTACGAGTTGATGACCGCCATGTTGTTCTTGCGCCAGATGTCGTGCTGGATGTTGTTCGTCAGGTCCAGGATGTGGACGGCTTCCTGCCAGTAGAGCTTGAACTGGGCGAAGAGCTCGTCGAACGTCTCGAGCTTCCTGCCGTGCGCCTTGAAGACGCGCTCGCCGGTCCGCTGGTCGACGCCGTCCCACAGCGTCAGCTCGAGGATCTTCGGCATCGAGATGAAGTGGACGCCGACGGAGGTCGGCTGGCCGGCGCCGCCCGGGATCCAGTAGGTCGTCCCGTTCAGCGTGATCGGCTTCCAGGTGCAGGCCGAGCTCTCGAGGCAGCCGCCGATCGCCCAGGCGCGCGCGTCCTCGATGTCCATCCCCTCGGGGCCGTAGTGGTGCTTGAGGAACTCCATGCCGACCTGGTTGTTCATGAACGCCGGGTAGCCGCCGCCGGTCTTGATGCACTCGGTGGCGAGCAGCAGGTAGTCCTCGGGGAGCTTCTCGTCGTAGAGGACCGCGAGGGTCGATTGCGGCATCACGTTCCGCATACCCGCCTCGAGGAGGAGGTACTCGAGCCGGTTGCAGGCGTGGTTCCCGTTCTTCTGGAGGCCGCCGCACGACACGGTGTTGAACGTGTTGCCGGAGAGGACGCCGCCGACGACGCCCGCCGAGGCGAAGCAGTCGATGGAGGTCTTCACGACGCGGTCGAGCTCGAGGAGCTCGACGACCTCGTCCTCGGTGATCCGGCCCGCCTTGATGTCCTGGTCGAACCAGGGGAAGAGGACCTGGGCGATGCGGCCCGGGGACATCCCCGAGATGGCGTCCTCGTTCAGGACGGCCAGGTGCATCGTCTCGATCATCTGGAAGGCTTCGATGAAGGTCCGGGGGGCGTTGTGCTCGAGCCACTCGAGGCGCTCGGCGATTCCCTTGTACTCGGCCTTCTGGACGGCGTCCTTCTCGATCGACTCGAGGCGGCGCGCTTCCTTGGCGTAGTTGCGGACCCAGGCCTGGAGGCCTTCGGTCGCGATGATGACCGCCTCGTAGTTGTAGAGGCGGTTCATACCGGTGAGGCCGTCGCCGTCGGCGCGGCCGGCGACCTTGGCCTTCATCTCCTTCGCGAGGGCGATGATGCCGTCGAACCCGAGGTGGAGCGGGTAGTAGTAGTTGATGACCTCGCGCCCCTGCGGGAGCGTGTAGCCGGAGTCGAACATGCAGACGATGTTCCGCATGATCGCTTCCTTGGTCTCGTAGCCGGGGACCATCGTCTCGTACTTGTGGCCGAGGTCGTCGACGGACTTCCCGACCCACGAGCGTGCGATCTTGAGGAGGGCGGGGATCTCTTCCTGCCTCACGCCGAATTTGCCGGCGACGCTGACGACCTTGCCGAAGCTCTTGACGACGTTGCCGCCGCCCTGGCCGAACTTGGAGTGCTCGTCGACCGACGTGGAGCCGCGCTTCAGCGCATCCTGGTAGAGCTCGTCCTCCTTGGCCATGTAGAAGCCCTCGGAGAGCCACGGCATCGGGAAGGAGCCGCGGAAGAACGGCGCCTTGTGCATGACGAGGAGCTCGCCCGGGAAGATCACGGGCGTCGTGTGCGAGAAGGCGGCCTTCAGGGCCATCGCGCGGCGCACGACCGGGATCTCGTTGTCGTGCAGGAAGTACTCGCGCGTGTACCAGTACGGGAACTCGTTGTTGGCCGACGAGAGCGTCTGCATGAAGACGTCCCGCAGCTTCTCGACGCGCGGGTGCGGCGCCTTCTTGACCTCCCGGTCGGTGAGGCTCTTGGGGGCGTGACCCCCGGCCTCGTTCTCCATCGAGACGCCGGCGTCCGCCAGTACTTCCTTCAGTTTCTTCGGCATCGAAACCCTCCTGATTCTTCGCTGCTTCCGGTTGGGCTGTCTGGGCCGACTGGGTCCAGTTTCGTTTCGCTTCCCCCATCGCAAGGGTGTTGCCACCTCCTTCGCCCGTCCGCCAGGACCGGCCAAGTGTCTGTACGCAGGCGGGTTGACGTCTCCCGGCGAATACAGCTCTCGCCCGGTCCCCATGTCTCCGTCCGTGACACGTGCACGCCCCACCGTCCCCGTCCCCCTCGCCATTTCGTGATCACTAAACCTGACGCACCTCCCGCTCCGCGAGCGGGCCGCCGCCTTTGCGAGCTCTGGCCCTCGGCGCGTGTCTCCGGACGTGACACCCCCTGTCACGCCAGGCGACACCGCCGAAAGGACTTGCGGATCGCCGATTCGCGCCCTACCTTGGCCTCGGGCGGACTGGGCCCTCGGGAAAGCGAAGATGAGAACTGCACCGACGGTGAAACGTCTGGTCGCGGCGCTCGTCCTCGACCGCGAGGCCCTCGATTGCCAGAAGGGGCTCTGCTCCGGCGGCATCGACGCGAACGCGATCGCCGACGACGTCCGCTCCGCCTACTACCAGCTCGTGGGTGCGCTCCGCGCGCTCGAGCCCGTCGACCTCGCCGCCTCGCGGCTCCTCGAGGCCCTCGGCGAGACGCCCAACCCCGACGCCTGACCGCGGCGCGCGCCGCGACGGAGGAACCAGATGCCCGCGATCTCCCTTCCGGAACGCGACACCCTCGTCGAAGAAATCGTCGAGCGCGAGTGGGACATGATGAAGGCGGTCGTCTCGGACGGCCGCTCGCTCTGCCAGGAGCGGCCCGGCACGTTTCGCGCGATGCGCGAGATGAGCCACTCCGTCCTCTCGCGGGACACGCTTGCCTCGTACCTCGGCGACCTGAGGAACGCCTTCGCCGAGGGCCGGAACCTCGTCACCGAGAAGTACGCCCGCATGGAGGAGAAGATCTCCCCCGTCTCGGAGTGCCCGCTCATCCCCCGGATCGTCGCGATCGAGCTGGAGTGGATGAGGGAGCTCTGTGCGGACTTCCCCGCCACGTTCCAGGCCTCGATGGCGTACTTCGCGCGTTACGAGGCGTGCGAGCTGGAGACGTACTCCGACTCGACACTGACGCTCCTCTACCGCGACGTCCTCGCGGCCCGCGAGAGCGGCCGGAACCTCGTCCGCGAGCGGTACGAAAACCTCTTCCGCAGGCTCGGGAAGGGGACGATCGCCGAGGTCGAGGCGGGGGGGCGGGAGAGGGCTGCCCTCGAGGCGGGAGGCGCCTCGTGACGCTCCCGCCTGTGCCCGGTCCCGAAGCGCTCGTCGAGGAGATCGTCCAGCACGAGTGGGAAATGATGATGGAGGCGATCGCCGGCCGGCCCGAGCTCTGCCAGGAACGCCCCGGCGGCTACCGGACGATGCGGGAGATCACGCTCTCCGCCCTCTCGCCCGACACTCTCCGCACCTACCTCGGCGAGCTGCGGGTGGCCCGTCTCGCCGGCCGGAACCTCGTCGGCGAGAAGCACTCCCGGATGGAAGAGGCCGCGCCGGCCCCGCCCTCGAATGCCTTCGTGCCGCGGATCGTCGCGATCGAGACGGCGTGGATGGCGGAGCTGACGGAGGGCTTCCCGTTCACGTTCCGCGGCGCGCTCTCCGACTTCGCGCGGGCCCTCGCGTGCGAGCTCGGCACGCTCTCGGACCCGACGATCATGCTCCTCTACCGCGACACCCTCGCCGCCCGCGAGGCGGGCCGGAACCTCGCCCGGGAGCGGTACGAGACTCTCTTCCGGCGGCTCGCGAAGGGGACGCTCGAGGAGGTCGAGGCGAAGGAGCGGGCGAAGGTCCCGGACGCGATCTGATGTCAGCCGGGAAGGAGTCCCCGCTCGCCCAGGATCGCGTCGAGCTTCGCCGCGTACCGCCCGTCGAGGTCGCGCACGGCCGCGGCGTGCGCGAGGGCCGCCTCCGTGTCGCCGAGCTCGAGGAGCGTGAGGGCGAGCTGGAAACGCGGCGGGGCGAAGCGCGGCGCCACCGCGACGGCCCGCCCGAGCATCTTCCGCGGCCCCCGCCGTGTCTCCCTGCATCCCCCGCGAGAGGCCGAGGCCCCAGAGGGCCCCCACGTGACACCGGTCCAGCGCGAGCGCCCTCCCGTAGGCCTCGTCGGCTTCGTCCCAACGGCTGCACGAACGGTACGTCGTCCCGAGGTACGCCCAGTGGTCGGCCGTCGGCTCCTCGTCGACGACGCGCTTCAGCTTCGCGATCGCCTCGTCCCAGCGGTCTGCCCGGCCGAGCTCGAGGGCGTCCTGGATCTCTCTTCTCACGGCCGGGGATCGTACGCCCGGGCGCGGCGACTCTCCGCGTGAAGGGCCTCGAGATCTCGCGCTCCCACTGGGATGGCGTCGTCGCGCCGGCCGTCGCCACGCGCGTTCCGGACCTCCTCCCGCGGACCGCGGCCGGCCTCGTCGGCGAGGGCTCCGAGTGCTTCGGCTTCGACGACGACCTCTCCCGCGACCACGACTTCGACCCGTCCCCCTGCCTCTGGCTCTCCGCCTCCGACTTCGCCGCGCACGGCGAGTCGCTCGTCGCGCTCCTCGAGTCGCTGCCGCCTCCCCCGCGCTCCCTTCTCCACACGGCCGAGGGCCGGGGAGGCGCGGAGTCCACGAGACCGGGACCTTCTACCGCCGCTTCCTCGGACTGTCCCGTGCGCCGCGGACGCTCGACGAGTGGCGCGGAGTACCCGAGGCCGGCCTCTGCGCCGCGACGAACGGAGAGCTCTTCGCCGACTCTCCCGGCCACTTCTCGGCGATCCGGCGCGACCTCCTCGCCTTCTACCCCGAGGACCTTCGCCTCGCGAAGCTCTCCCGCCGCCTCCACGCCGCGGGTCAGTCGGGCCAGTACAACTGGGAGCGCTCCCTCTGCCGCGGCGAGGCGGTCGCAGCGTCTCTCGCCCTCGCCGGCTTTCTCGACGCAGCGCTCGCGATCACCTTCCTTCTCGCGCGACGCTTCCGCCCGTTTCAAAAGTGGGCCCACCGCGCCCTGGAAGGGCTGCCCCCACCCGGTCCGGCGGTTCGCAGCCTCCTTGCGGAGCTCGTCGCCGCACCCTCTTCCCGGGCCACCGACCTCATCGAAGAGGTCTCCGTTCTCCTCGTCGGCGAACTGCGCTCGCAGGGGCTCACCGAGGCCCGGGGCGCCTTCCTCGTCGACCACGCCAGGCCGGTGGCCTCCCGCATCGCCGATTCCCTCCTGCGCCGCGCGTGCGGCGCCTGAGGACCGGCTCCCCTTCCCCGATCACGAACCGCAGAAGGAGCTCGTCATGAAGAAGAGATCGAACGTCAGGGTGGCCTGCGTGCAGGCGGCCCCCGTCTACTTCGACCTCGACAGGACCGTCGAGAAGGGGATCCGCCTCGTCGAGGAGGCCGCAGAAACGGCGCGAGGCTCGTCGCGTTTCCCGAGGTCTGGATTCCCGGCTACCCGCTCTTCACGTGGCTGAACGCGCCGATCGAGGCGCTGCTACACATGCCCTCCTATCGCGACAACGCGCTCGTCGTCGGAGGCGAGCAGGACCTGGCGCTCCGCCGGGCGGCGCGAGAACGGCATCCACGTCTGCATGGGCTACGCCGAGCGCTTCGGCGGAAGCCTCTTCATGGGCCAGATGCTGATCTCGCCTGAGGGGGAGCCGCTCATCGTCCGCCGCAAGCTGAAGCCGACGCTCGCCGAACGCTCCGTCTTCGGCGAGGGGGACGGGACGCACCTGAAGGTCGTCGACACCCGGATCGGCCGCCTCGGCGCCCTCAACTGCTGGGAGCATCTCCAGCCCCTACTGAAGTACGCGATGTACGCTCAGAACGAGCAGATCCACACCGCCAGCTGGCCTGCCCTCGCGCTCTACCGGGAGCAGTCGTACGCGCTCGGCCGCGAGGCGACCTGGGCCGTCAGCCAGACCTACGCTCTCGAGGGACAGTGCTACGTCCTCGCCTCGACGATGAACGCGACCCCTGAAGTCGTGGAGATGCTCTGCGACACGCCGGAGAAGAAGGCGTGCCCCCGCCATCCCCGACCGGAAGGGCCCCGCCAGCCCTCGACCCCGCCGCGCGGCGCGCCCCGCCCGATCCCGGCCGGGCCTGAGCCGGCCTCCCGATCAGCCCTTCTTCCAGACCTCGATCGACTCGATGAGCCCCTGGTCGCCGAGGAACGACACGCGGTCACCGACCTTCCTCCCGAGGAGCCCCTTCGAGACGTCGGCGAGGTAGGAATAGACGTCGGCTTCGGGCCGGGAGTCCCACGGGCCGAGAAGGGTCACGGCCCGCGTCCCGCCCAGGAGCCGGAGCGTGACGCGGGTGCCGGGCCTCACCTCGGAGAGGTCGACGGTGGCCGGGTCGAGGACGCGGGCCTTGCGGAGCTCTTCCTGGAGGCGCGCGACGCGCACGTCGAGGTCCTGCTGGCGCTGCTTGCGGGCCTGGTACTCGAAGTTCTCCGAGAGGTCGCCTTCGGCGCGGGCCAGCGCGAGGCCCTTCGTGTTCTCGGGGATGTCCTCGTGGACGAGCTTCTCGAGCTCCTTCTTCTTCCCTTCGAGGGCCTCCTCCGTCACGAAGAAGTTCTCGTCTCCCCCCTTGCGCAGGTCGGGAAAGCGCATCTCGGCGGCCGAGAAGAGGGCCGCCCGGCGGTGCGGCTCGAGGTCGTTGTGCCGGTCGAGCGCCTGGAGGAACTGCTGCGCGTCCTCGAGCGTCGCCTGCTTCACGAGCCACGCCGCGGCCATTCCGGTCCGGTCGAACAGCTCCCGGATCTTCGCGCGGCCGCCCCCGAGGTCCTCCCACGAGGCGGCGTCGAGGAGCCGGCCGAGGACGGTCGGCGTGAGGCGGGCACGGAAGGACTCGTCCTGGGCGGCGCGCAGTCCGAACCAGAGGAATGCCTTGGGCCCGCTCCGGGGCGACTTCAGGAGCTTGTCGAGCGTCGCCTCGCGGGTCGGAGGGTCGACCTCGGCGAGCCGGCGGTCGATCAGGTCGAGCGTCCGGGCGTCCTCCTCGCGGAAGAACCACTCCGCCACGAGCCTCGGCCCGTCCTGGGGGCGCGAGGAGAGCAGGCCCTCGATGAACCGCTCGCGGGTGAGGCGATCCTCGATGTGGCCGAGCATCGGGAGGGGGGAGTCGGGGACCAGCTCCTCCGGGGTGAAGCCGAGGGAGACCCCTTCGACCTTCTCGGCGGCCACGGCGAGCTCGTAGGCGAGGGGGGCGTTCCCGGCCCGGACCGCCCGCGCGTCTTCCGCGAGCCGCATCGCCATGCGGGAGGCGAGCGCGGCATCACGCTTCGCGTTCTTGCGGTAGAAGTCCAGGCGCGCCTCGGGAGTGTGGGCCTTCTCGAACTTCGCGAGGATGGCGGCGTCCGCGGCCTCGGTCGTGTGCGTCCACTCCACCGTGGCGGTCTTGCCCGAGCCGTGCAGGACGACGTGCGCGTTCTTGCGCGCGGCCGTCCACCAGGACGTCCAGCGCTCCTCTGCGACGAGGCCCGCGACGGCCTCCTTCACGTCGGCCAGCGGGAGCGGCCTTCCGAACGAGTCGAGGAGCCGGCGGAGGCCCTCGGGCGGATCGGACAGGACGACCGCGCTCAGCGCTTCGCGCGACGTCAGCTTGTCGTGGAGGAAGTGCCCCTCCGGAAGCGGCGTCAGGCTCTTGGCGGCGACGCCGATCGGGATGGAGACGCCGACCGACTTCTCGAAGTCGACGCGGACGGCATCGAGGGCGAAGTTCATCTCGACGACCTTCCCCGCCCCGCGGCCCGCCATGAAGAAGCAGCGGCCGACCTCGAACGGGAGCCACTTCTCCGCCCGCTCCATCCGCGCCAGCCCGTCGACGGGCTCCTTCGCCTCCCGGAACCGGAACCGCCCGAGGAGCGTCGTGAGCGAGGGCGAGTCGGGATAGGCCGCCCGGATCGCCTCCTCGAAGTGCTTGTGGAAACCGTCCTGCGTCGAGGGCGTCGCCCCGGCGCGGACCGCCTCCTTCAGGAGCGCCCACCTCAGGCGGTTCGCTTCGGGGGAGGTGCCGGGCCCCTTCAGCGTTGCGTCGGCGAGGGTGGCGAGGTTCTGGAGACGTCCCTTCTGTCCGGAGGCGCGGGCCAGCCCGCGGAAGGCGGCCAGGAGCAGCTCGCCGTTGGCCTCGGAGTCGAGAAGGGCATCCTTGACGGCATTCTCGACGACGTCGAGCTTCTTTTCGGACAGGAGCGACGAGAGCTCAGGCAGATTCATAGTCGGGGCGGGAGTGTACCCGCCCCGCCCCGAATCTTCCCGCCGACGTCTCAGCGGCCCAGGAGTCCCTTCTGCAGGTCCTCCGACGGGGGCTTCGGCCCGAGCCAGAGGGAGAAGAGCACTTCGGCGAATTCCTTCCCCTCGATCGTGGCCACGTCCTTGCCGTCGCGGTTGACGACGGTGCCCGTGCCGGGGGCGTAGGTGTAGGTCGTCACCGAGCCGTCCTTGACGTCGGTGACGGTCGCGAGGAGCTTGTCGATCCCGGCCTTCTGCGCCGGAGCCTTCTGCGGCGAGTTCGCCGTGAAGCCCTCCTGGAAGGTCTCGACGAGCTTCTCCCTGTCGACGCTCCGGAGGAAGTGCATCTTCAGCGCCTTCGGCGCGTCGGAGGCGAGGATGGCCGAGGCATTCGAGGCCGGCGCCTCGAGGTAGAGGCCCCCGACGTAGACCTTGAACATCGCCTTCTTGCGAAGGCCCATGCCGTTCAGCTTGAGGGTCTTTCCAGCGACCGTCACGGAGTCGGGCATCGTCGCGCCGGCCAGCTCCTTCGCGGCGGCCGGGCCGGAGGCAAAGGCGAAGGCGAAGGCGAAGGTGAGGGCGGCGCAGGATCGCCTCGAAAGGTTCATCGGAAGTCCTCCTCGAGCGGCGAGGATACTGCGTTAGCGCGGACTCGGGAGCAGCGTGGGCCGTGGCGCGTGTGGCTCCCGAGGCTCCGAGGCTCCGAGGCCGGCGACGAACGGACGGCGTTCGCGCTTCGTGCGTCCGCGTTGCGCCGCCAGGGCGGCGGCGCGACGAGGACGGGAGTGGAGATCCGGACCTACGCCTGGATCTCGCTCAGGCGCGCCACCCGGAAGAACTGGTCCCGCATCGCCGCGAGGAGCGAGAGGCGGTTCGCACGGACCGCCTCGTCGTCGACGAGGACCATGACGCCGACGAAGAAGCGGTCGAGGCTCGGGCCGAGGGAGGCCATGACGGCGAGGGCCTCCTTGTAGCGCCGGGCCACGATGAGCTCGTCGAGGATCCCCCGGGCCTGGTAGAAGTCGCTCGCGAGCTGGCGCTCGGAATCGTCGGACATGAGTGCGGGGTCGAGCTCGCCCCCGGCGGGCGCTCCCGCCTGCGTCAGGATGTTCTGGACCCTCTTGAAGGAGGCCGCGAGCGGGCCGAAGTCGGCCTGCTTCCGGACGGCGGCCACGGCGGCGACCCGCTCGGCGGCGTCGGTGAGGTCGGGACAGTCGGTCGTGAGGACCGATTCGATCTCGTCGTGCCTGAAGCCCCGGCGCTCGAGGAGGAAGCGGAGCCTCTCGAGGAGGAACGGGTGGAGGGACGCCGCCACGTCCTCGGCCGTCGCCCCGGCCACGTCGTGAAGCCTGCGGGCCGCGGCGATCGCGGACGGGAGGTCGAGCCGGAGCCCTCCCTCGAGAAGGACCCTCACGACCCCGAGCGCGGCGCGGCGGAGGGCGTACGGGTCCCGCGACCCGGTCGGGACGAGGCCGAGCGCGAAGAAGCCCGCGAGGGTGTCGAGCCGGTCGGCCAGGGCGACGACGCGCCCCACCTCGTCGCGCGGCAGGGCATCGTCGGCACCCGCCGGCAGGTAGTGGTCGTAGACGGCCTGCCAGACGCTCTCGCTTTCGCCATCGCGCCGCGCGTAGAGGCCGCCCACGACCCCCTGCAGGTCCGGGAACTCCCGGACCATGTCGGTGACGAGGTCGGCGCGGGCGAGGCGCGCCGCGCGCGTCGCCTCGGGGACCAGGTCCGGGAGGCCGAGACCGACCGCGAGGTGCTCGGCGAGCGCCTCGACCCGCTCCGTCTTCCGGAGCGTGTCGCCGAGCTTTTCCTGGAAGGAGAGGCGTGCGAGGCGCGGGACCCGTTCCTCGAGCGGGACCTTCCCGTCGTCGTCCCAGAAGAAGCGGGCGTCGGCGAAGCGGGCGTTGAGGACCCACTCGTTGCCACGGACGATGTGCCCCTTCGGGTCGCCCGTGTGGTCGGCGACGGCGAAGAAGTGCGGCGCGAGCGCTCCCGACCCGTCGCGGGTCGGCAGGACCTTCTGGTGCTCGCGCATGGCCGTGACGAGGATCTCCTCCGGGAGCTCGAGGTACGCCGCGTCGAACGAGCCGCGGATCAGGCCCGGCCACTCGACGAGGTGCGCCATGGTGTCGAGGAGGGACGCGTCGTCCACGGCGGAGCAGCCCACCTCGGCGGCGAGCGACTGGGCCTTCTCCACGAGGGTCCGGCGCCGGATGCCGTAGTCGGTCTCGACGAACGCCGCCCTCAGCTTCGCGAGGTAGTCGTCGACGCCGACGACGACGAGCCGCCCCGGTGCGAGGGTCCGGTGCCCGAAGGTCGTCCGGCCCGTCTCCACCCCGAAGAGCGAGAACGGCACGACGAGGCCGTCGAGGAGGCAGATGACGGAGTGCACCGGGCGGATCCAGGTCTGCCGGCCGTCCCCCCAGCGCATCATGCGGGGGAACGACATCTTCGCGACGACGGCCGGGATCGCCTCGGCGAGGATCTCGGACGTGAGGCGTCCCTCGACGACCTTGCGGACGGAGACGTACTCGCCCTTCGGAGTGGAGACGACCCGAAGCGCCTCGACGGAGACGCCCTGCCCGCGGGCGAAACCCTCGGCGGCCCGCGTCGGCTTCCCGTCGGCGTCGAAAGCGACCTTGATGGACGGTCCGACGGCTTCCACCTCGTGGTCGTCCTGCATCTCGGGCAGGTCGAGGGAGAAGAGGACGAGCCGGCGGCTGGTGGAATGAGTGAAGAAGGTTCCCTCGATCCGCTCGGCGGCGAGAGCCTCCGCGAGACCGCGGAGGAGGTCGTTGCGCGCCTGGGAGAGGACACCCGCGGGAATCTCCTCGGCCAGGATTTCCAGAAGGAGTTCAGACATGTCAGGCCTCCTCGGCCTCGAGGACGGGCGCGTCCGGTGCGGGCGGTTCCTTCGGGAGGAGCGGGTGGCCCAGGCCCTCCCGGGACGCGACCCAACCCTTCGCGCAGCCCACGGCGAGATCACGAACCCTCTTGATGACGCCGACGCGCTCGGTTGCCGAGACGGCGCCCCGGGCATCGAGGAGGTTGAACGTGTGCGAGCACTTCAGGGCGTTCTCGTAGGCGGGTACGACGAGCCCGGCCGCGAGGCACTTCCGCGACTCCCCCTCGTACTGCTCGAAGAGCTGCGTCAGGAGCGCCGTGTCGGCCACCTCGAACCCGTACTTCGAGACCTCGTACTCGTCCTGCTTGCGGACCTCGCCGTACTTCACGCCGGGAGCCCACTCGATGTCGAAGACGTTCCGCGTCCGCGTGAGGAACATCGTCAGCCGCTCGAGACCGTAGGTGATCTCGGCCGTGCAGGGAGCGAGGTCGATGCCGCCCGCCTGCTGGAAGTAGGTGAACTGGGTGATCTCCATCCCGTCGAGGAGAACCTGCCAGCCCACGCCCCACGCGCCGAGCGTCGGCGACTCCCAGTTGTCCTCCTCGAAGCGCAGGTCGTGGTCGGCCGGCTCGATGCCGATCGCCCGCAGGCTGTCGACGTAGAGGTCCTGGATGTCGTCGGGCGACGGCTTGATGACGACCTGGAACTGGTAGTGCTTCACGAGGCGAAACGGGTTCTCCCCGTAGCGTCCGTCCGCGGGCCGCCTGGAGGGCTGGACGTAGGCGCAGCGCCAGGGCTCGGGCCCGAGAACGCGGAGGAACGTGGCCGGGTGCATCGTCCCCGCGCCCACCTCCGTGTCGTACGGCTGCTCGATGAGGCAGCCCCGGGAGGCCCAGTACTCGGAAAGTTTCAGGATCAGCGTCTGGAAGTCCATCGTCTCTCCCGTCGGGAACGCGCGGAAATCGAGGCAGCGGCGAAGGTTAGCAGGGCGGCGCGCCCGGCGTCACGAACCGCCGGCGAGGGTCTCGAGGAAACGGTGGCTCTTCAGCTCGTGCCCCAGGAAGCGGCGGCGCACCTCGCGGAGGAGCTCTTCCAGAGCCCGGAGGGATGCGGTGTCGCCCGCATTCCGCCGGGCGAGCTCGTCGAGCCGGGATCGCCTCACGTCGGCCAGGAGCCGGAGGGCAGCCCCGGCGACCGGCACCGCGCCCGGGGGGGCGCACTCGTTCCCCACGAGCCCTGGCAGCTCGGGGTCGAATCGGGCTCCACCCGTCGAGAGGTCCCGCCCGCAGCCGGCACACTCGGTTCCGCCCGGGAGGACGCCGGAGAGGCGGAGGAGCCAGGCTTCGAAGTAGCGCGCTGCGAGGTCGGCCGGCGCTCCCTCCTCGAGGGCGTCGAGGACGTGGCGGACGAGCCGGTACGCCTCGGGCGCCTCCTCCGCCTCGGGGAGGAACGTCGAGAGGCTCTCGGCGAGGTAGGGAAGGAGCATCGCCGTTTCCGCGCGTGACGCCAGGCCGAAGGCGCTCCGCACGAGTTCCAGGCCGTCGGCGCGCGCCAGGTCGCTCCCCTCTTTCTGGAAGAGCGTCACCGAGACCTCCGTCAGGAGCTCGATGAGCGCCCCGCGCCGGAACCGTCGCCGCGCCCCGCGCAGGGCGGCACGGACGACGCCCCCGTCGCGCGTCAGGAGCGTCAGCGCGACGTCCTTTTCGGAGAGGGCATCGACCCTGAGAATGAAGGCCGTCGTGGAGAGAAGAGCCACCGTCCCGCATTCTCCCTCCCGCCTGCCGCGGACGGTCGTGGCGCTCGGAGCCGTCTCCTTTCTGACGGACGCCTCGTCCGAGATGATCTTCCCTCTCCTGCCGGTCCTTCTCGCCACGATTCCGGGGGCGCCGGCCGCGACGCTGGGGCTCATCGAGGGGATTGCCGAGGCGACGGCTGCCGCGGTAAAGGTCGTCTCGGGGCGCCTGTCCGACCGCTCCCCGAGGAGAAAACCGCTCGTCGTCGCCGGCTACGGCCTCTCCTCGATCGTCCGTCCCCTCATCGCCCTCGCCACGGCCTGGCCCCACGTCCTCCTCGTCCGCTTCGTCGACCGGATCGGCAAGGGTGTCCGCTCCGCCCCGCGCGACGCGCTCATCGCCCAGGTCACACCTCCCCAGAAGCGCGGGGCGGCCTACGGCCTCCACCGCGCGATGGACAACGCGGGCGCCGTGGCCGGGCCGCTCCTCGCCGCCGCGCTCCTCGGGCTCCTCGCCCTTCCGCTTCGGACCGTCCTCGCCCTCTCGGCCGTGCCGGCCGCGCTCGCCCTCCTCGTCCTCGTCCTCGCGGTGAAAGAGGAGCCGCGGCCGGAGGCCTCGCGGGCAGCGCGGGTCGACGCTCCCCCGGGACCTCTCCCGCCGGAGTTCCGCCGGGCCGTCGCGGCCGTCACCCTCTTCACGCTCTCCGCCTCGTCCGACTCGTTCCTCCTCCTGAAGGCGCGCGAGGTCGGCATCCCCGCGGCCGGGGTGCCGCTCGTCTGGGCCTTCTCGAACGCGATCCGCGCCGCGCTCGGGACCTGGGGTGGCGGCCTCTCGGACCGCTTCGGACGCAAGCGCGTCCTTGTCGCCGCCTGGAGCCTCTACGCCGCCTGCTACGCCCTCTTCGCGTTCGTCCGGACGCCGCCTGCCCTCCTCGCGGTCCTCGGCGTCTATTCGGTCCACGCGGCCCTCTCGGAAGGGGCCGAACGGGCGCTGGTGGCCGACCTCGTCCCGGCCGCCGTTCGCGGGCGCGCCTTCGGCTGGTTCCACGGTTTCCTCGGCCTCGCGGCGCTCCCCGCGAGCTTCGGCTTCGGTCTCCTCTGGACGCTCTACGGCTCGGGGACGGCCTTCCTCGCCGGGGCCGGCATCGCCCTCGTCGCGGCCGTTTTCCTGGCCGTTGCGGTCCCCGCCCATCCGGAGCGCGGCGTCCGCTAAACTCCCCGCCATGTCCGGACCCGTGTGGAAGCTCCTCAAGATGCCCGGAACGTGCGACTCGTGCGGCGAGAACGCCGCCGAGCTCCTCTCCGTCGGAACGGTCGTCGACTACGCGTTCCGCCCCGAGTACCGCTTCTGCCGCTCCTGCTACGACCGCTACGGCGGCCGACACGACGACCTCCACCAGAAGGCCGTCGCCGAGCAGCAGCTGCCGCCGCTCGTCTCGCGGCCCGACTCGCTGGAGGACGTCCCGGAGTGAGCCCATCCGGCGCCGGCGCGCCGGCGGAGTCGAAGGGAATGAACGGCACGCTCCCGCCCGAGGCCCCCGAGAGGCTCTTCGCCCGGCTGAACGACCCCGCCCTCCGCCCGCTGGCCGAGAAGGCGCTCTCGGGAGAAAGGCTGTCGTTCGAGGACGGGGTCGTCCTCTTCCGGACGCCAGACCTCCTCGGAGTTGCCGCGCTCGCGAACCGCGAGCGCGAGCGGCGCCACGGAAACGTCGGCTACTACAACGTCAACCGCTACCTCAACCCGACGAACCTCTGCTGGGTCGACTGCGGCCTCTGCGCCTGGGCCCGCAAGCCCGGCGTCGCGGGCGGCTACACGATGGCCATCGAGGAGGCGGTCCGCGAGGCGGCGGCCGGTTGGCACGACGGCATCACCGAGCTGCACGTCGTGGGCGGCCTCCACCCTTCGCTTCCCTACGACTACTACACGGGCCTCCTTCGCGCCCTCAGGGCCCGGTTCCCCGGCGTCCACATCAAGGCGTGGACGATGGTCGAGCTCGACTGGATCGCGCGCGTGGGGAAGAAGGACCTCCTCGAGACGATCCTCGAGCTGAAGGCCGCAGGGATGGACTCCTGCCCCGGTGGCGGGGCGGAGATCTTCGCGAAGAGGGTCCGCGACGTCATCTGCACGAACAAGATCGACGGCGAGACGTGGCTCGACATCGCCCGCCTCTGCCACGTCAACGGCGTGAAGACGAACGTGACGATGCTCTACGGCTCGATCGAAACGGACGAGGAGCGCGTCGACCACCTCGTGAGGATCCGCGAGCTGCAGGACGAGACGCACGGGTTCCTCGGGTTCATCCCGCTCGCGTTCCACCCCGACGGGACGCCGTTCGCGCACCTCCCCGCCACGAGCGGCCTCCTCGACCTGCGGGTCATCGCGGCGGCCCGGCTCCTCCTCGACAACCTCGACCACGTCAAGGCCTACTGGGTCCAGATCGGGGAGAAGTTCGCGCCGGTGGCACTCCACTTCGGCGCCGACGACCTCGTCGGAACCGTCACCGAGGAGACGATCACCCACGCCGCAGGCGCCACGACCGAGGCGGGGCTCTCGCGGCTCGACCTGGAGCGGCTGATCCGTTCGGCCGGCCGCGAGCCCGTCGAGCGCGACGCGTACTACGAGCGCGTCGTCCGTGACGCCCAGGGCCGCGTCGTCCGCGCGAACCGGCACGACTTCGTCCCCGTGGCGCCCCTTCCCTGAGCCGCAGAGCCCTTCAGACCCCGCGGCGGCCTGACACGGAAGCGCCCCGTGCCTCACGGCACGGGGCGCCTTTCTGTCCGAGGCTGGAAGAGGGCGTCAGTCCTTCAGGCGGACGGCCGCGATGAAGTTCGCCGGGCGCGGCAGGGCCCGATGGACGTAGAAGCGGGCGAAGCGGGCGTCGCCCGCCTTCTTCAGCTCCGCGCGGAACTGGGCGACGCTGGTGACGGGCGTGCCGTTCACCTCCTGGAGGACGTCCCCTTCGCGCAGGCCGGCGTCGGCGGCGGCCGAGACGTTCTTGACGTGGGTCAAGAGCACGCCTTCGATCTCCGACCCGACGGAATAGCGCTTCCGGAGGGCCGGGGTGAGGTCGTCGACGGAGATCCCGATCTTCTCGCGGTTCTCGTCCGCTGCCGGCTCCTCCGCGGGGGCCTCGCCTTCCTCGCGGCGCGTCTCGAGCGTCGCGACGGTCGTCTTCTCCTGGCCGCCCCGGATGAAGGTGATCGTCACCTTGGTCCCGGGACGCTTGCCGGAGACGTAGTCGATCAGGTCGCGGTTGTTCCTGACCGGCGTCTGGTCGACCCGGACGATGACGTCCTCGTGACGCAGCCCCGCCTTCTCGGCGGGCATCCCCTTCTCCACCGACTGGACGAGCGCGCCTTCACGGCTCTTGAGACCGAGCGATTCCTGCACCTCGGGCTCGATCGGGCCGATCTGGATGCCCAGGAAGCCCCGAACGACCTTGCCTTCCTTCAGCTGCGGAACGAGGCGCCGGGCGATGTTGATCGGGACGGCGAATCCGATGTTCTGCGCCATGCGGGAGATGGCCGTGTTGATGCCGATGACCTCGCCCGCGACGTTCACGAGCGGCCCTCCGGAGTTGCCGAAGTTGATCGCGGCGTCGGTCTGGATCAGGTTTTCGAAGTTGCTCGTGACGGCCGACAGGCGCGGCGCGCGCCCCTTGCCGGAGACGACGCCGACGGTGACCGTCTTCTCGAACTGGAGGGGGTCACCGATGGCCATGACCCACTCGCCGACACGGATCCGGTCCGAATCGCCCATGGCGAGCGTCGGAAACGGCTTCGTCCCTTCGATCTTCAGGAGCGCGAGGTCCGTCGCGGGGTCCCGCCCCACGACCTTCGCCTTGTAGACCTCCGTCTCACCGACGGTCACTTCGACTTTCTCCGCTCCGTCGATGACGTGGTTGTTGGTCAGGACGAAGCCGTCGGCCTCGATGAGGAAGCCGGTGCCGCCAGACTGCTGCTGCTGCTCCTCTTCCTCTTCGCCGCTCGGACGCCGGTCGGGACCGAAGAACGGCTGGAACGGCGATCCATCTCCGAAGAAGCGGTTCATCCCGCCCCGACGCTCGCTGGCCGGGATGATGTCGGTGGAGCGGATCGAGACGACCGCCGGCATGACCCTCTCGGCGATATCGGCGAAGGACGGGAGGCCGGCTCCCGTCGTCCGGGCGGGCGGCGCCGGCGTTGCCGCCGTCGCGGCCGGCGCCGCGGACGGATCCGCCGCGGCGGTCCGTGTGAAGTCGAGGCTTCCGGCGAGGATCATGCCGAAGACGACGGCCGCGAGAACGAGCGCTGAGAGCGAGATCACCTTGGTCCTGGTCTGCATGTCTTCCTTCTTCATCACCCTCGGCACCCAGCAAGGCCCATGCCCGCCGTGCCCGTGTCGTTCAGGCCGCTCTGGAGTGTCGCGATTGTCGCCCTATGGCCGTTCATCTGGGAAGGAGGGGCCGGGGCGGGTTCTTGCCCGGGTCGAGCGAGTCCATTTCTTCCGGCCGGATGTTGTAGAGAAACGTGATCGTGACGCCCTCCCGGGGATTCGGAAAATCCGGCGGAAGGGCGCGGAAGGGGCTCGAGTTGCGGATCGCCTGCATGGAGGCGTTGTCGAACGGCGGAACTCCGGACGAGACGAGGAGGCGAAGGCCTTCGACACGACCGTCCTTCATGAGGAAGAAGCGAACGACGAGGCGGCCCTTCATCCCGTAGTGGGCGAGCTTCGGGATCTCCCAGTTCCGTTTGATCTTCCGGATCATCTCGGCCGCGTAAGGGCCCCACTCGTAGCCCTTCGTGTCGAACGAGAGAGGGCCGGAATCGACGAAACCCCCTTCAGACTCCCATCCGCCACCCTCGTCTCCGCCGCCGCCCGAGCGCCCCTCCTGCGCCGCGACGCGCGCGGCTTCCGCGGCGGAGATCTGCTTGAGAGGGCTCGACGCCAGCCCTGAGAGACCTTTCGCGACCGGCGCGCCCTTCCCGGTGTCCGACACGTCCCCGGGCGTGCCGTCTTCCCCGGCTGCCGCGGCCTGCGCCTGGCGGGCGGCTTCCGCCGCCGCGCGAGCCGCCTCGGCCTCGCCGCGTCCCTCTCCCCGCTTTCCCTGGTCGAGATCCCGGATTCCGGCGCTCGCGTTCGACTTTCGGCGTCTCGGCCCTCGGCAGCCTCGGATCACCCCCTCCCGCCTTCCGGTCGAGGTCGGACGGCCGGGGGTTCGGCCCGGGCTGGGGCGCCTTCGGACCCGGTGCGGGGTAGAACTGGATCGGGATCGGCGGCTGGGGAGGCGGGATGGCCCAGAGCTTGTTGAGTCCGAGAAGGTCGGGAGGAAGCTCGTCGGGGTTGGGAGCAGCGTTTCGTCCGAGCGGTGCCACGATGACCAGGAACGCGAAGAGCGCGTGGAGCAGGACGGACAGGGCGACGGCGCTCTCCCTGGAGAATCCCCATCGGGAGGCGAGCGTCTCCCGCTCGACCTCCTCTTCGAGGTCGAGCGCCAGGAGCGGGATCGGGACCTCCTCGATCGCGACAGGCGCAGGACGCGCGAAGGGATCCTGAGCAGGGTCCAGCCCTCCCGGTGGCGGCCACGGGATGGGAAGCGAGTCCTCCGGACGGGACGGGTCGAGGTCGAGCAGGCTCTGCTGGTCTCTCTTCAATTTCTGACAGGCGACACGGACGGTCCCCCGAGTCGACGTATGGGAACTCCGTGCCACACGTCCCGGCGGACGCCGAGACCGCGCATCTTACCCGCCGTCAGCTTGATCCGAACGCTCCATTGGTGGTATGAATCACCTTCTGGGAGCTGACTTTCAAGGTCTTGAGGGTGGGCTTCGACGCCCACCCTTTTTTGTTGGAGACGACAGGCTAACCACAAGCTATCCAATGGTGACGTAGTGAGATCCGACATTCCGATCGGCGCCGAGACCCTCGGTCGCATACGCGAGGCCCTCGCGGGGCGAGGCCTCGAGCTGTGCCATGCCGGCTGGGTTCCGGGAGCAAGAAAGGGCAAGCTGACCCTGACGATCGACCGCGACGGCGGGGTGACCCTCGCCGATTGCGAGACTGCATCGCATCTCGCCGATGAGATTCTCGAAGCGGGCGACGAGATTCCCGACGCGTACCTCCTCGAGGTCGAATCCCCGGGCCTCGACCGGCCCCTCTGGACCCTGGAGGATTGCCGCCGGTTCGCCGGCCGGCGGGTCCAGGTCGCGACAACCGTACCGGTCGACGGCGCGAAACGGTTGAAGGGCCCCCTCGAGGCCGTCGAAGGCGACGCCCTGATCGTCATGGACGAGGACCGGAAGCGCCGCTACACTGTTCGGTTCGGCGACGTCAAGGTCGTCCGCCTCATTCCCGAGTTCTGAACCCGAGCCCGACCTTTCACCTCGCCGCACGGACGCATGGAGTAACCCGACACGATGAGCTCGACCGAGGCCCCGCCCACTGCCTCCCGGCCCAGGACGGCCCGTTCCGCGAAGGCCGCCAAGGCGGCCAAGGCCCCGCCTCCGACCAAGGCGATCGAGATGCTCGACGCGCTCAAGGCCGCCTCGCGCGACAAGGAGATCGAGCTCGACCGGCTCGTCTCCGCGCTCGAGGAGGCGGTCGCGACGGCAGCGCGCAAGGTCTACAAGGTGCGCGAGATCACTGCGCGCTTCGACCCGGAGACCGGCGGGCTGACGGCCTGGACCCCCTACCGGATCGTCGAACAGAAGACGAAGCCGGAAGTCACCGCGGTCCCGGAAATGGACCCCGATGACATACCGATCGGCTACGTGCCGCCGCCGCCCCCCGCGGCCGTCGCGGATGCCGAAAAAGAGATTCGCCTTCCCTGGATCGAGCTCCTCCCCGAGGAGATCCCGGGCCTTCTTTCGGGCGAGCTCGCCGGGCAGAGCTGGCAGGTCGTCCGGGACCCCGATGGCGAGGCCATCGCGGTCTCGCACGACGAGGCCGGGATCGGCGACGAGATCCGCCTCTTCCGCTCGACCGAAGGGCTGGGGCGCATCGCCGCCCAGAGCGCCAAGCAGGTGCTCTACCAGAAGGTCCGCGAGGCCGAGCGCGACAACATCTACAACGAGTACGCCCCGAAGCTCGGAGAGCTGATCACCGGAACGGTGAAGCGCTTCGAGCGCGGCGACATGATCGTCGACCTCGGCCGGACCGAGGCGGTCATTCCGCGCGAGCACCAGTCCCGCGCCGAGCGGTACACCCAGGGGGAGAGGGTCCGGGGCGTCCTCGTCGACGTCCACCGCAACCCCAAGGGCGCTCAGGTCGTCCTTTCCCGGACGGCCCCCGAGCTCCTGATGCGTCTCATGGAGATGGAGGTCCCCGAGATCTACGACGGGACCGTCGTCATCCGCGGCTGCGTCCGCCAGCCCGGCGACCGCGCCAAGGTGGCGGTCTCCTCGCGCGAGCGGGACGTCGACCCGGTCGGCGCCTGCGTCGGCATGCGCGGCGCACGCGTCCAGGCGATCACCCGGGAGCTGCGCGGCGAGCGCATCGACATCATCCAGTTCTCCGAGGACGTCATCGCGTACGCCCAGAACGCGCTCTCCCCCGCGAAGATCACGCGCGTCTCCCTCATGAACGCCGAGGAAGGCGTCGAGGAAGAGGGCGAGGAGACGATGCCGACCCTGGAGTGCATCGTCGAGGAAGACCAGCTCTCTCTCGCCATCGGCAAGCGCGGACAGAACGTCCGCCTCGCCTCGGCGCTCATCGGAGCGAAGATCGACATCAAGAGCGAGCAGGCCGTCAAGGAGCAGGTCGCCCAGGCCCTCCAGCGGATGCTCCTCGCATCGCAGCGTCGCGGGACGGCGCTCGCCGAAATCCTCGAGCTCGAGCCGGCCGCCCTCGAGGCGCTCGCCGCGGCGGGCTTCGAGACCGTGGGCGAGGTCCTCGAGGCCGACGGCGGCGAGGACGAGGAAGCGAGCGGCCGCCTCGACGCCGCCCTTCCCGACGAGGACGACCGCCTGGACGCCCTCGACGCTCTCAGGGCTTTCGAGTCGGCTCCGGCCGAGGAGGAGCCCGAAGAAGAAGAGGGCGACTTCCTCACCACGGACGAGGACGGCGAAGAGGCAGAGACCGAAGAGACGGAAGAGACCGAAGAGACCAGCGAGGCCGAAGGGTCCGAGGAAGCCGGCGACGCCGGTGCCGAGGACGCCAGCGGCGAGACGGCGAGCGAGCCCGGGGATTCCGGGCCGGAGACGGAGAACCCCGAGAAGTGAAGACGATGTCCGCGAAGTTCACCGTTGCCGAGCTCGCCCGCATGATGGGCAAACCCCCCAAGGAGGTTCTCTTCCTCCTTCAGGGAATCGGGGTCGACGTCAAGTCGGCCGAATCCGTTCTCGACCCCGGGACCGCGCAGGCGATCCTGACCGGGAAGACCCAGGCGCCGAAGACGCTCATCGTGCGCCAGACTCCCCTTCCGCAGCCTCCCGCCGCGGGCGTCGTCGGAACGCCGAAGCCGAAGGCGGAGAGAGCCGCCCTCAAGCGGATCAAGATCGTCGACAAGGGGCCTGAAGCCGAAGGCGCGACGTCCGATGCCGACGTGCCCGCCGTCGAGGCCGCTGCCGGCTCGACGCCACAGGTCGCGCCGACGGAGCCGGAGACCGTATCCGTCGCGCCGACCGCGGACAAGCCCGTTCCGGTGGCCCCGGCTCCCGAACCGGCCCCGCCCGCAAAGGTTGCTCTGGTCACTGAGCCCGCCCCGGCCGTCGCCCCGGAACCGCCGCCGGTGAAGGCGCCCTCCCGGGCCAGCAGGGCAGCGGCCAAAGTGGCGGCACCCGCGCCCGAGCCGGTTCCAGAAGCCGCGATTGCCGCGTCGGCGCCGCCTGCCCCGCTCGCGACCCCCGAACCGGTCGAACCGGTCGAACCGGCCGTCCCCTCGGCCGCCGCCCCCGTCCCGTCTCTGGAGGAACCCCCTCGGCAAGCTCCACCTCCGGCCGCCGAGACGGAAAAGGCCCCGGTCACGGAGGCCCCGAAGGTGGCAGCAGCGGCGACCCATCCGCCGGCTGCGGTCCATCCGCCCAGACACCCCGCGCCCGCCAAGCCGCCGGTGCCTCGCCCCACGGCCACGGCTCCCGCCACCGGCGCGGTCCGCCGCTCTGCGAGCGGCATCCAGACCGCCTCGCCCGCCAGCCTTCGCGCCGCGGCACAGAAGCCTGCGGTGCCCGGAGCGCGCCCCGGCGGGCCGGCAGGCGCACTCGGCCGCATCATGAAGCGCACCGGGGAGCCCTCCGTGCCGCTCTCGGCTGCTACCGCGGCATCCATGCCTCTCCAGCCGTCGAATCCGGCGTCTGCGCCGTCGTCCTCGCATCACGCTCCGCAGGCCATGCGGTCGGCACCCCCCGTCTCCTCGGCGGCGGCACCCCGGTCGGGCGTTTCCGGCCGGGCCGTGATCGCGCCCCCGAGCGCGGCGACGATCCGCGCCGTGGCGCGGCCCACTCCAGGAGCCGTCGTCGCTCGCCCGGCCATTCCCGCACCCGCCACACCCGGCACGTTCCAGCGGCCCGGGATGCCGCCGCGGCCGGGCTTCGCTCCCCGCCCCGGCTTCCCCGCCCGCCCCGGCATGCTCGGACGAGGGGGCCCGATGGCTCCCGCCATGCCTCCGCCGGCCATTCCCGGGACCACTGACCGCAGCAGGCGCAAGGACGCTGTCAAGGGCGGCAGCGCCGTCCCGGCCAAGAAGGACGACAAGAAGACCGCTTCGAAGAAGCTCAGGACCAAGGAAGCCTCCGCTCTGGCGACGAACGTCCGCGACTACCTCGGCACCTTCCGGGAAGACACCTACGAGGACGTCCCGGGCGCCGTACCGGGCGAGGGGGAGGAGGTCGATCCGAACAGGCCGATCTCCAAGTCGGCCCAGCGCCGCGCCGGCAAGCGGACGATGATGACCGAGACCGGAGCCGTGATCGAGGTCAAGAAGGACCAGAGCGGCCCCGTCTTCCTCTCCGAGGGCGTCACCGTCAAGGAGCTGTCCGAGAAGACCGGCATCCTCGCCAAGGACCTCGTCAAGGCCTTCCTCGGCCGCGGCATCCTGGCGGCGATCAACCACCCGGTGAACCCGGTCCTCGCCGTCGAGATCGCCCGCGATTTCGGCATCGAGGCCGCCGTCGTCTCCTTCGAGGAAGACCTCGAGCTCTCCCGCCAGCAGTCGCAGGCGGATGACGAAGCGGCCAACGCGGCCTCCACCGCCGACAAGAAGCCCCGCGCTCCCGTCGTCACGGTCATGGGCCACGTCGACCACGGCAAGACGTCCCTCCTCGACGCCATCCGCAAGGCGAAGGTCGCCGAGGGCGAAGCGGGCGGCATCACGCAGCACATCGGCGCCTACCGCGTCCAGGTCAAGGGCCGCGCGATCGTCTTCCTCGACACCCCCGGCCACGAGGCCTTCACCATGATGCGTGCCCGCGGCGCCCGGGCGACCGACATCGTCGTCCTCGTCGTCGCCGCCGACGACGGCGTCATGCCGCAGACCGCGGAGGCGATCGACCACGCCCGCGCCGCCAAGGTCCCGGTCGTCGTCGCCATCAACAAGATCGACAAGCCCGAGGCGAACGTGATGAGGGTCAAGCAGGCCCTCGCCGACAAGGGCGTCCTCGTCGAGGAGTACGGCGGCGAGGTCGTCTCCTGCGAGATCTCCGCCAAGAAGCTGATCGGCATCGACGCTCTGCTCGAGATGATCCTCCTGCAGGCCGACCTCCTCGAGCTGAAGGCCGCCGTCGACGGGCCCGCCCGCGGCGTCGTCCTCGAGGCCCGTCGCGAGGTGGGCCGCGGCACCCTCGCCACGGTCCTCGTCCAGCACGGGACCCTGAAGGTCGGCGACGTCTTCTTCGCCGGCTCGGCCGTCGGCCGCGTCCGCGCGATGCTCGACGACCGCGGCCAGCGCGTCCTCGAGGCCGGCCCGGCGACTCCCGTCGAGGTCATGGGCTTCGACGACATCCCGAACTCGGGCGACTCCCTCCAGGTCGTCGAGGACGAGTCGAAGGCCCGCCAGGTCACCGGGTTCCGCCAGCAGAAGGAGCGGGAAGAGGCCCTGGCCAAGACCTCGCGCCTCTCGCTCGACTCGCTCTTCACCCGGATGGCCAAGGGCGAGGTCAAGGAGCTCCCGATCATCCTCAAGGCCGACGTGCACGGCTCCGAGGAGGTCATCACCCAGTCCCTCAACAAGCTCTCGACCGCCAAGGTCAAGGTCAACGTCCTGCACACCGGCGTCGGGGCGATCTCCGTCAACGACGTCCTCCTCGCCTCGGCCTCGGAGGCCATCGTCATCGGCTTCAACGTGAGGCCGGAGCGCAAGGCCCAGGAGCTCGCCGACAAGGAAGGCGTCGACATTCGCCTCTACTCGGTCATCTACAACCTGACCGACGAGATCAAGAAGGCCATGGCGGGCCTGCTCGACACCGTGAGCAAGGAGATCGCGAAGGGCCGCGCCGAGGTGCGCGAGACGTTCCGGATCCCGAAGATCGGCTTCATCTGCGGCTGCATGGTCGTCGACGGGGTCATCCCGCGCGGCGCCAACGCCCGTCTCCTCCGCGACAATCGCGTGATCTACGAGGGGAAGATCGGTTCGCTGCGCCGCTTCAAGGAAGACGCCTCCGAGGTCAAGAGCGGCTTCGAGTGCGGTATCGGCATCGCCGGCTACCAGGACGTCAAGGTCGGCGACGTCATCGAGGCCTTCGTGACCGAAGAGGTCGCCGCCTCCCTGACGTAAGGCCGGAGGATCAGCCCCGGGGCATCCGCCCCGGGGCGCTGGCCCCCACGCCGCGTCCCCTCCGGAGAACCGATGGTCGTCGCCCTCGCCGTTTTCGACTTCCACCTCCCTTCCTGCCGAGGCCTGAAGGAGAAGCGGGCCTTCATGCGGCCGCTCAAAGCACGCCTGCGTACCGGCTTCGAGATTTCCGCGGCCGAGGTCGCCCACCAGGACCTCCTCCAGCGGGCCGCCGTCGGCGTCGTGGCCGTCGGTCCGGACCGCTCCGCCCTCGAGCCCCTGCTTTCCAAGGTCGTCGACTACGTCGAGGGCTGGGCGGAGGAATCGGGAGTCGAGCTGACCTCCCTCCGGAGCGAGTTCCTCGAATACGGCGACGTCGGCGCCGCCGGCTCCTCCTTCGGCGCCGCAGAGGAGCCTTCATGAAAGAGCGCCGCCGCCCCCGGAAGGTCGCCGACGTCGTCCGCGAGGAGCTTTCGCGGCTCATCCGGACCGAGGTCTCCGATCCCGCCGTCGGCTTCGCCACCCTGACCGACGTCGTCCTCTCGAGCGACCTCCGCTCGGCCCGCGTCTTCGTCTCCGTCTTCGGCGGCGAGGGCGCCTTCGAGAAGAGCGTCGCCGCCCTGAATCGCGCCGCTCCGATGCTCCGCGGCATGGTGGGCCGAAACTGCGGCCTGCGCTTCGCGCCGGAGCTGAGGTTCGAGGAAGACCACAGCATCGAGCGGGGAGCGCGGATCGAGGAGATCCTGAAGCACCTGCCGCCTCCCCCCGAAGAAGAAGGCGGAGAGGGCGAAGAAGCCGGGAAGGACGAGGAGAAGGAGTGACCGAGGCCGATTTCGAGGCCGTCGCGTCGCTGCTCTCCTCGGGACGCCGTTTCCTCCTCACCGGCCACCGGAACCCCGACGGCGACTCTCTCGGCTCGGCCCTCGCCCTGGCTCAGGCGCTCCAGGACCGGGGCAAGGAAGCCCTCGTCGTCATGCGAGACCGCTGGTCGAGCTCGTACGAGGGGATGCCCGGCGTCAGCGACGTCCGGATCTCCGCGGAGCTCCCGCCCGACTGGCCCTCCGGATGGGACGCCGCACTCGTCATGGAGTGCCCGGAGCCGGAACGTCCCGGCTTTCCCGCCCTCCTCTCGGGAACGACCGTCAACGTCGACCACCACCCCGGTAACACCCGCTGGGCGACGCACAACCTCGTCGTCCTCCCGGCCGCCGCCGTCGGCGAGATCGTCGCGGACCTCCTCGACCGCCTCGAGTGGCCGATGACGCCCCGGATCGCCACGAACCTCTGGGTCTCCCTCGTCTCCGACACCGGGTCGTTCCGGTACGGGAACACCACCGCGCGCGCCCTCGCGCTCGGCGCCCGGCTCGTGACGGAAGGCGTTCGGCCCGACGTCGTGAACGAGTTCCTCTACGAGGCCCGGCCCCTTTCCACGATAAAGCTCGAGAGCCTCGTCCTCGGGACGCTCGAGCTCCACGACGAAGGGCGCGTCGCCCTCGTCTCGCTTCCGAAGAGGTTCCTCGCCGAGTCGGGCGCCGACGAGGCCGACGGCGAAGGGCTCGTGAACCGCGCCCGGGGAATCGATGGAGTGAAGGCCGCCGCCCTCGTCCGCGAGAGCGACGAGCCGGGGGTCTTCCGGTGCTCTCTCCGATCGAAGGGGTCCGTCGACGTCCGCTCCGTCGCGGCCGCGCGTAGCGGCGGCGGTCACCGCAACGCCGCCGGTTGCCGCGTCGCGGGGACCTGGGAGTCCGCGAAAGCCGACATCGTCCACGCACTCGCCGCCGCGGTGAGCCAGGAGCCCGGATGACCACTGCCCAGGCCCCGAACGACGGTCCGTCGGGGCTCCTCCTCGTCGACAAGCCCGAAGCCATCACCTCCCACGACGTCGTCGACGCCGTGCGCCGCCTCCTCGGAACGCGCCGCGTGGGCCACACCGGGACGCTCGACCCGGCCGCCACCGGCCTCCTCGTCCTCTGCGTCGGCCGGGCAGGACGCCTCCAGTCGTTCCTGACGAGCTCCGACAAGAGCTACGAGGGAACGATCCGGTTCGGCGTCGAGACGAACACCTACGATCGGGAGGGGACCCCCGTCGGGGACCCGCACCCCGACCCGCGCCCCGACACCGAAGTGGTCCGGGCCGCCTGCAGCCGCTACGTCGGCGATTTCGAGCAGGCGCCCCCGCCGTTCTCGGCGAAGAAGATCGGTGGCAAGAAGTTCTACGAGCTCGCCCGCAGGGGCGAAGCCGTGCCGCACCTCCCGAAGAAGGTCTGCATCACGCGGTTCGACACCCTGTCGGTCGAGGAAGACGTCGCCCGCTTCCACGTCGAATGCTCCTCGGGTACCTACATCCGCTCCCTCGCCCACGACCTGGGGAAGGAGCTCGGCCTCGGTGCGCACCTCTCCTCGCTCCGGCGGACCCGCGTCGGTCCCTTCCTCCTGGAGAACGCCCGCACCCTGGCCGCTCTCGGTGACCTGCCGGCCGAGGAGCGGACCTCCCCCCCGAGCTGGATTCCGCTCTCGGAGGTCCCTCTCCCGTTCCCCGCGGTCTCCCTCCTTCCGGGAGAGGCGGCGAAGGTCAAACGGGGGCACGCCGTGCCCGTCCGCGTCCCACCAGAGGCCGTCGGCGCCCCCTGGATCCGCCTCCTCTGCTCGGGAGAGCTCGTCGCCCTCGGACACCTCGAACCGCTGGGCCGAGGGGTCCTCGCCCTCGTGAAACCGAAGATCGTGCTACAAGACTGATATGTTCCCGGGGGAACCGGGGCCTGTCGGCCCGCCACCGGTTTCTCCGTTCCTTCACCTGGCGGGCCGGCACGGGAATCGAACACCGGGAAGAACCGGCACATGGGCTGCCACCGGTTCTCACCCCTGGATCACGGCAGACCACGGGCCAGACGGCATCTTCTCACCGGACAGACACCTGGCCCCGAAATTGACCCGATCGACGGCGGAAATTATCCTCTGCCGTTCGAGATTGAGAAGAGAAGGATAGAGAACAGTGGCCCAGTCCATCACCCCCAAGACGGAAACGATCAAAGCCTTCGAGCGGCACGAGGGCGACACCGGCTCCCCCGAGGTCCAGGTGGCGCTCCTCTCCAAGCGCATCACGTCCTTGACCGACCACTTCAAGGCTCACGCCAAGGACCACCACTCCCGCCGCGGACTGCTCATGATGGTCGGCCAGCGGCGCCGTCTGCTCGACTACCTGAAGAAGCGCGACGTGACGCGCTACAGGGCCGTGATCGAGCGCCTCGGGCTCCGCAAGTAGGAGCCGTGCCGGCAGGGGGCCGCGCACCGGCCTCTCCGGCTGGAAAGAAGGAAACGATGAAGGAATCCGTCACCGCCCTGGTGGGAGGCCGTGCCCTCACCATCGAGAACGGCAAGGTGGCCAAGCAGGCCGACGGCTCGGCCGTCGTCCGTCTCGGCGACACCGTGGTTCTCGTCACCGCCTGCTACGCCCGCGACCCGAAAGACGTCGACTTCATTCCGCTGACGGTCGAGTACAAGGAATACCAGTACGCCGCCGGCCGCATCCCGGGAGGCTTCTTCAAGCGCGAAGGGCGCCCCACCGAGAAGGAGATCCTGACCTGCCGGATGATCGACCGGCCGATCCGGCCGCTCTTCCCGGCCGGCTACGCCTTCGAGACGCAGATCGTCGCCCTCGTCCTCTCGGCCGACGGCGAGAACGATCCCGACATCCTCGCGATCAACGGCACGGCGGCGGCCCTCGCGCTCAACCCGATCCCGTTCACGGAGGTGCTCGGCGCCGTCCGCGTCGCCCGCATCGGCGACCGCTTCGTCTTCAATCCGACGAAGAAGGAGCGCGAGGAGTCGACGATCGACCTCGTCGTCGTCGGTACCCGCCAGGCCGTCAGCATGGTCGAGGCCGGGTCGAAGGAGGTCTCCGAGGACCTCATGCTCGAGGCGATCCTCGAAGGGCACCGCGAGCTCCACAAGGTCATCGACGCCATCGAGGAGCTCCAGCGGCGCCAGGGAATCGTCAAGCAGGCGTTCACCTCGCCCGCCCCCGTCCCCGCCGAGATCATGGCGGAGGTTCGCAAGCGCTGGGACGGGCCGATGATGGAAGCCCTCACCTGGAAGGGCAAGATCGAGTCCTACGCGAAGATCAAGGCCGTCAAGAAGGCGGCCGTCGCCGAGGTCCCCGACGATCAGCCGGAGCTGAAGGCGCAGGTCAAGCGCGCGATGTCCGACCTCGTCGAGGTGATGACGCGGGAGACGATCCTGCGCGACCGCAAGCGCCTCGACGGGCGCGCGTTCGAAGAAGTCCGGCCCATCGAGGTCGAGATCGGCGTCCTTCCCCGCACCCACGGCTCCGCGCTCTTCACGCGCGGCGAGACGCAGGCCCTCGTCACCGTCACGCTCGGCACCTCGGACGACACCCAGCTCATCGAGGACCTCGAGGGCGAGTTCGAGCGGAAGTTCATGCTCCACTACAACTTCCCGTCCTTCTCGGTCGGCGAGGTGAAGCGCTTCGGCTCCCCGGGCCGGCGCGAGATCGGCCACGGCCGCCTCGCGTGGCGCTCCATCGACGCCGTCCTCCCGAAGGAGTTCCCCTACACCATCCGCATCGTGTCCGACATCCTCGAGTCGAACGGCTCCTCGTCGATGGCGACGATCTGCGGCGGTTCCCTCGCCCTCATGGACGCCGGCGTTCCGATGAACGCGGCCGTCGCCGGGGTCGCGATGGGCCTCGTCAAGGAAGGCGACGCCTGGGCGGTCCTGACCGACATCGCCGGCCAGGAAGACCACTACGGCGACATGGACTTCAAGGTCGCCGGGTCGCGCAAGGGGATCACGGCCCTCCAGATGGACATCAAGATCTCCGGCATCAGCCGCGAGGTCTTCGAGAAGGCCCTCTCCCAGGCGAAGGCCGGCCGGATGCACATCCTCGACATCATGGAGAAGGCGATCCCGACCGCCCGGCAGGAGATCTCGGCCTACGCGCCGCGCCTCCTGACGATCCACGTTCCCGAGGACAAGATCCGCGACGTCATCGGCTCCGGCGGCAAGACGATCCGCGCGCTCCAGAAGGAGTACTCGGTCAAGATCGACGTCCAGGACGACGGCTCCGTCACCGTCGCCTCGATCGACATGGCGTCGGCCGAGAAGTGCATCGACGCGATCCGCGCCCTCACGACCGTCCCCGAGATCGGCACGGAGTACGAGGGGACCGTCAAGCGCGTCGAGCCGTACGGCGCCTTCGTCGAGATCCTCCCCGGCCTCGACGGGCTCGTCCACATCTCCGAGCTCGCACCCGGCCGCGTCCGCGAGACGACGGACGTCGTGAAGCTGGGCGACAAGGCCAAGGTGAAGATCATCGCAATCGACCCGGTCAACGGGAAGATCAAGCTCTCGCGCCGCCAGGCGCTCACCCCCGAGGAGGCGGCCGCCGAGGTCGAGCGCCTCGGGCTGAACGCCACCCCGCCCGAGGGCGAGGGAGGCGGAGACGACCGTCCCCCCTTCCGGCGCGAAGGCGGCTTCGGCAACCGCGACCGCGGCCCGCGTCGCGATGGCCCCGGATTCGGCGGCCCGCGCCCCCCGCGCCGGGACGGCCCGGGAGGCTTCGGCGGTCCGCGCCGCTGACACGGACGACACGATTCAGACTTCGAAGGCCGGGCGATCGCCCGGCCTTCCCTTTTTCCGGCGCCCTCCGTTCCCTCAGCGTTTCACGGCCGAGTACCGGCGCTCCGGCGGTGCGACGCCCGCCGGCTCGACCCTCGTGAAGGCCCTCTCTCCGGCCAGCCAGTGCTGCATCGCCGCGAGGCCGTGCTGCCGGTCCGGGTCGTCTCCCCGCTCCACCAGGTAGCGTCTGACCTCCGCAGCGCCCGCTTCGGGAGAGATTCGCGCCTCGGTGAGCGTGGCGGCGACGATCGTGTCCGACCAGCGGCGCGTATACGCGCGCACGGGCGATGGAAGAAGGGTCTGCGCCGACAGGATCGCGGAGAGGGCGACGTGCGGGACGAGCCTCCGCAGGCGCCGCTGGCGGACCGCATCGACGAGAAAAGCGCCGAGGAGCGCCGTCCCGAGCGCCAGCGGCGCGGCCGCCCCGCTCCGGTATCGCGTCGTCGTGGACACGAGAAGGCACGCGCCCAGGGGGACGAGCCCAGCTCCCGCGACGAGGATCCCCTCGCCCTTCCGCAGGAGGCCGCGCTGGCGCGCCAGGAGGAGCCCGCCGACCCCCGGACCGAGGAGGCAGGCGAAGACCGGGAGCCGCGCGAGCCATGGAAGCCGATCGCGGAAGAAGTCGAAGCTTGCGTTGTCGGGGATTTCCGCTCCATTCACCGCGCTGGCAAGCTTCCGGAGCGCGAGGACGGGCAGACCGAGAGGGTCGTCGCGCCACGTCCCGAGGGTCAGTACCGCTGCGCCCAGCGTCGAGCCCCGGGCCCCGCGGAGCACCTCCATGAGGAGGGGCGACGTGTTGACGGAGCCGTCCGCGCCCCTGGCGTTCGCCCACGGGATCCCGACGAGGGGGCGGGTGTCGAAGGCGAGGAGAGGCGCGCCGGCGAGGACGTTTCGGACCAGAAAGGGAGAGAGGGCCAGGAGGAGTCCCGCCCCGAAGCCCGCCATCGCCCTGCTCCTCGAGCGACGGTCCTCGGCCCGCAGGGCGAGGGCGACCGCCGAGAGGACCCCGAGCGGGAGGAGCGTCTGCTTCAGGAGCGCCCCCACCCCGACGAGGAATCCGAGGCCTGCACCTTCCCGCCCACGGGGAGAACGGTCCAGGAGCATTGGAAGCGCGAGGAGGAGCGCCGACACGTGGGCCACCGGACCGTCCCGGTAGAGGAAGCCGTCGAGAAAGACGAGTGGACCGTAGATTCCGTGAAGAACTCCCGCGGCCACGCCCGCTCCGACCGCCACGGCGGGCCTCAGCCCGGCCCGGAGCAGGATCGCGGCGCCCGCCGCGGCGAGGACGCCGGACGCCAGTGCGGCGAGGAGAAGCTGGGCGAGACGGGCGGTCAGGACCTGCCCCGGACCGGTCGCGCCGGCCGCGACGAGGAGGTACGGGTAGGCCGGTCCCTGGTACGCCACGTTCCGCGGCACGACGGCGTCCCACTCGGCCGGGGTGCCGTATCGCGCCTGCCACGAGAACCACGGTCGGTGCGCCGGCACGTCGAGCCAGTTGCCGGCGGCGATCCGGGCGGCGGTCTCGACGGCCGCGTGCTCGTCCGTCTCCATCCAGAAGTGCCAGTCGGAGAGGGGGGACGATTCGCGCTCCGCCCACGCCGCGGAGCGGACGCCGAGGACGACGGCGGCGGCGAGGCAGGCGGCCAGGGCGAGGGACCGAAGGCGCATCCGAAGCGGCCCCTTCAGTACGGCATCTCGTCGTCCTCGAGCCCGAAATAGTGACCGAGCTCGTGGCGAACGGTGTCCTGGATCTCGTGGACCGCCTCACGGTTCGAGGCGCAGCAGCGCAGGATCGGGCCCCGGAAGACGACCACCTGCGGCGGGAGTCCGGGGAGGGCGCCGAACTCGAGCTCGGTCCTCATCGGCCCGCGGTAGATGCCGAAGAGCTCCTCGTCGTCGGGGGTGTCCGTCTCGACGTAGTCGTCCTCTTCCGGCTCCTCCTCCACGGCGATGATCACGTTCTCGAGCATCTCCTTGAACTCGGGCGGAAGCCCCTCCACCGCCTCGGCGACGAGCTTCTCGAAATCGACCATCGAGAGCCGGGGCGGGCGCGGCGGACGGCGTCTCACGGCGTGCCGAAGAGCCTCCGGAAGTTCGCGGTCGTCACTCGGCCGACGTCCTCGAGCGGGATCCCCTTGACCTCCGCGAGCCGGGCCGCCGTGCGCCCCACGAACGCCGGCTCGTTCGGCTTGCCGCGGAACGGCGCGGGGGCGAGGTACGGCGCGTCGGTCTCGACGAGCATCGCCCCGAGCGGGAGCGCCGCCGCCGACTCGCGGACGTTCCCGGCCGCCTGGAACGTGATCATCCCGGAGTAGCTCACCAGGAACCCGAGGGCGATCGCCCTCTCGCCCGTCGCGACGGACGCACAGAAGGAATGGAAGACCCCGCGCAACCGCTCCGGGCTCCCTTTCGCCTCGGTCTCGAGGAGAGCGAGGAGATCGTCCTCCGACTCGCGGTTGTGAAGAAGGACGGGGCGGCCGAGCCTCTCGGCGAGCCTCAACTGCGCGACGAGAGCTCGCTTCTGGTCGTCCTTCGGGGCGAAGTCGTAGAAGTAGTCGAGGCCGATCTCCCCGATCGCGACGACCTTTCTCGACGCCGCGAGCCGCTCGAGCACCGGGATGACGCGATCCTCGTCGAAATCCTTCGTCTCGTGCGGGTGGACGCCGACGGCCGCGAAGACGCCGTCGAATCGCTCGGCGACCTCGACGGCGCGCGGGGCATCCTCGAGCGTCGTCGCCGGCACGAGGATGCGGGTCACCCCCGCGTCGCAGGCCCGCGAGACCAGATCGGCCACTTCAGCGTCCGTCGCCGCGCGCGTCGGCCAGCGGGCCTGGGGCCCGGCGAAGACCATCGTCAGGTGCCCGTGCGAATCGGCCAGCTCGATCACGGCGCAGAGGATAGCCGACGGCCCGTCAGACGATGCCGTGGAACTTCGCGATCGTCTCCCACGCCTCGACCGCGGTCTCGGCGTACGACACGAGGTCGAGATCGTGCGGAGCGATCGTCCCTTCCGCGACGAGGTACGGCAGGTCGATCGCGCGCTCCCAGAATTCGCGCCCGAAGAGGACGATCGGGACCGGCGGCATCTTCCCCGTCTGGACGAGCGTCAGCGTCTCGAAGAGCTCGTCGAGCGTGCCGAATCCTCCGGGGAAGGCGACGAGCGCCTTCGCCCGCATGAGGAAGTGCATCTTGCGGAGGGCGAAGTAGTGAAAATGGATGCAGAGACCCGGCGTGATGTACGGATTCGGGACCTGCTCGTGCGGGAGGACGATGTTGAAGCCGAGGCTCTTGGCGCCGACGTCGAAGGCGCCGCGGTTCGCCGCTTCCATGACCCCCGGCCCGCCACCCGTCACGACGACGAAGTCGCAGCGCCCGCCTCGCTGGCAGGTGGAGGAGACGATGCGACCGAACGCGCGCGCCTCGTCGTAGTAGCGCGCCTTGGCGAGGACGCGCCGGGCGATGCCGATCGCTCGCTGCGCCCCGGCGTCGTCGGGAGAGGACGCGGCGGCTCTCGCCTCGGCCTCCGCGAGACGCCGCTCGGCTTCGGGTCGCTCGACGACGCGCGTCCCGCCGAAGACGACGATGGTGCCCGTGATCCCGGCCTCGGTGAGGATCGTCTCGGCCCTCTGCAGCTCCAGCTGGAGGCGCGCGCCGCGCAGGTCGTCGCGCGTGAGCCAGGCGAGGTCCTCGTGCGCGCGCAGCGTACTCGGCGAGGCGAGGATCTGCCGGAGGTTCTCCCGCGCGGCGGGATCCTCCGGAATGTCCGCGTCCGCCGGGCGTAGCGGCACTACTTCACTCTCGTCCCGGACGGGACCGACGGATCGACCGCCAGGAGCGACGGCTCGCCCGTGCCCGGGAGCGAGGCGGCCAGGACCATGCCGTTCGACTCGATCCCCATGAGCTTGGCGGGCATCAGGTTCGCCACGACGACGACCTTCCGTCCGACGAGCTGCTCGCCCGTGTAGGCCGTGGCGATGCCGGCGACGATCGTCCGCTCCTCCTCGCCGATCCGCACCCTCATCTTCATCAGCTTCTTCGACTTCTCGACCTTCTCGGCGGCGATGATCTCGGCGACCCGCAGGTCGGCCTTGAAGAAATCGTCGATCGAGATGCGGGCGGGCTCGGGTACGGGCGCAGCGGCCGGGCCGACGGGCGCGGCCGGGCCGGCAGGAGGCGCGACGGACGCGTCGGCGGTGGCCGAGACCGCGGATGCGGGAGCGGCAGCAACGGGAGCTTCGGTGGCGGCGACGGGCTTCGTCTCTTCGGTCACGGGGGTCTCCTTGCCTTTTTCCGCGAGGCTGGCCTTCGCGTCGGCGGCCTGGTCGGCGAAATACGCCTTCGCGTCGGCGCGGGGGAAGAGGGGCGCGGCGGGGGCGAGCGGGGCGCCGAGAGGGAGGCCGCCCCAGGCCAGGTCGGACGGGCGGAGCTCCTCCGCGCTCCTCGGCGTCCCGAGGCGGCGGAGGACCTCGGCCGAGGCTCCCGGCGCGATCGGCGCGAGCATCACCGCGGCGACGCGAAGGCCTTCGAGGGCGTTGAAGTGGATCCGGTGGAGGGCGGGCGTCACGCCTTCGGCCTTCACGAGCTTCCACGGCTCCTTCGCGGTGATGTAGCCGTCGATGGCGCCGAGGAGCGTGCGGATCGCCTCGGCGGCCTCGTGCAGGCGGCAGCCCCGGAAGGCGGCGTCCCAGGCGGCGACGGACTCGTCCGCCACCCGCTTCACTTCGTTGTCGTCGCACCGCTCGCCGGGCGTCTTCCCGTCGAAGGCGTCGGAGGCCATCCTCACGGCGCGGGAAAGGGTGTTGCCGAGGCCGTTGGCGAGGTCGCTGTTGTAGCGGACGAGGAACGCCTCGTCGGAGAAGGAGGCGTCCTGCCCGAAGCTCATCTCGGAGATGAGGTGCCAGCGGAGGGCGTCGACCCCGAACGCGTCGACGAGGGCGTCGGGACGGACGACGTTGCCCACGGACTTGGACATCTTCCGCTGGTCCTTCAGCCAGAACCCGTGGCTGACGACCTGCGTCGGAAGGGGAAGGCCGGCCGACATCAGGAAGGCCGGCCAGAAGACGGCGTGGAAGCGGAGGATGTCCTTGCCGACGACGTGGGTGACGCGGCGCTCGTCCCCGGCGGGCCAGTAGCGCGCGACGAGACTCTCGTCTCCACTCTCGTCCCCGCTCCCGAGGCCGAGGGCCGTGAGGTAGTTCGTCAGCGCGTCGAGCCAGACGTAGACGACGTGCCCAGGGTGGCCCGGGAAGGGGATTCCCCACTCGATGGCCGTCCGCGAGACGGAGAGGTCCTTCAGACCCGCGGCGACGAAGGAACGAACCTCGTTGAGGCGCGTCTCCGGGAAGACGAACGGGATCCCCGGGACGCTCCCCTTCTCGTACAGGTCGAGGAGGCGGTCCTGGTACTTCGACAGGCGGAAGAAGACGTTCTCTTCCTTCTGCCACTCGGGGACCGTGCCGTGCGTTGGGCACTTGCCGTCCTCGAGGTCCTTCTCGGGGTAGAAGGCCTCGCATCCGACGCAGTACCACCCCTCGTGCCCGGCGACGTAGAGGTCGCCGGCCGCCTCGAGGCGCCGGATCAGCTCGGTCACGCCGATCCGGTGGCGCGGCTCGGTCGTCCGGATGAAGTCGTCGTTGGCGACGCCGAATCTCTTCCAGAGATCCCGGAAGGTCGGCGCGTGCCTGTCGGCGACGTCGATCGGAGCCACGCCCTCTTTCCGCGCCACCTTCTCGATTTTCTGGCCGTGCTCGTCGGTGCCGGTGAGGAAGCGGACGTCCTCGCCCTGGAGCCGGTGGAAGCGGGTCAGCGTGTCGGTGACGAGGGTCGTGTAGAGGTGGCCGATGTGGGGACGGTCGTTGACGTAGTAGATGGGGGTCGTGAAGTACCGGGACATGGGCGGGCGAGGATATCAGGCGAGCCGACAGGCCCCTGGCCGTCCCCTGCGGCCCTACATCAGCCCTTCGCGGCGAAAGGAGAAAAAGCGCCCCCGTCCCACGACGACGTGGTCGCGCACGGGAACTCCGACGACGTCCCCGGCCGCCACGAAGCGGGACGTGGTGGCGCGGTCCTCGGGTGAAGGCGCCGGGTCCCCGGACGGGTGGTTGTGGTAGAGGATGAGCGCGGCGGCCCCTTCGAGGACGGCGATCCTCAGAAGCGGCCCCGGCTGGACCGCGGCCGAGCTGACCCCTCCCCGGAAGACGATCTCGTCGTGGAGAAGCCGGTTCTTCGAGTCGAGCAGGAGCGCCCCCATCACCTCGCGCAGCTCCGTCGCAAGCGCCGCGGCGAGGTAGGCCCCCGCGACCTCCGGGGCGTCGATGAGCGGCCTCTCCTCGGTCTCGGCGCGGGCGAGCCGGCGGGCCAGCTCTGCGGCGGCGGCGATGCGACACGCTTTCGCCATTCCGATGCCGAGGGCCAGCTCGCGCACGCGCCCGCGCTCGCTCCGCGCCAGGAGCCCCCTCAGGCCGTTCCCGCGCAGGATCTCGCGGGCCGTCTCGAGGACTCCGGTTCCCGCGCGGCCGGTTCCGAGGAGGATCGCCACGAGCTCCTCGTCCGTGAGGGCGTCGGCGCCTCGCGCCACGAGTTTCTCCCTCGGCCTGTCCTCGGGCGGCAGCTCTCCGAGCCGGCCCGCTTTCGGCCCGCCTGCGGTCAACGAAGCGACTCGTGCCGCTCGACGAGCCGTTCGATCCCGACGACGCGCGTTTCTTCGGAGAGACTGAACAGCGCGGCGTCCTTCCCGACGGCCGGTCGCGCCATCAGCTGCGACACGACCCGTGACGACTCCGCACGGGACCTGGGGGGCGTCCGGCCGTCAGAGGGAGGCGACGCCATCCCCGGGAAGTCGACGCCGAGCTCGGCTTCGGTCTCCACGACGACCCGCACCGGAAATCCCCTCAGGCGGGCGAGCTCCGGGGCGAGCGCCTCGAGGACCTGCTCGGGGACGTCGAAAAGACGACCGAGGTCGTCGAGCGGTGAACGGGTCCCCTCTGGCGGCTCACCGAGCGCATCGAGCACGGCCGTCAGCGTGTTGCGGACGCGACCCACCCTTCCCGGCATCGACGTCACGAGGCTCCAGGTGGCCGTGATCCTGAGACGGGTCGTCGGCCGCCCCTCGAACGTCGGCCCGTTCGCCAGCTCGCCCGGCGGGACCTCGAGGTCGCGCAGGCCGCTCTGGAACGGTCCGGGATCGCCCTCGGCGGGAGGCACGAAGAGATCCTGGAGGTCCTCGACACGGGCCCGCGCCGCCAGGGACGCTTTCCGGTCGAGGAGCCAGCCGTCCCGTTCCCCGACGAGGAATGTATTCGCGCTCGTCCTCGGGAAGGTCCCCGTATCGAGGTCCCAGCGCGCCGTGCCGCCCAGAACCGTCACGCTCCCACGCACGGCGCTGGCCCGCTCGCCGGCCGGGGAGACGCTCTTCCTCGATTCCACGAGAACGTACCCGACCGCCGGACGCGGAGGGGACGGGGCGACCTCGGGAGAACTCGCGGAAGCCAGGAGTGCGAGAGCCGCAAAAAACCGCACGGGTCATCTTCGCATGTAGACCGCGGGGTCCGCCGGGGACGACAATGTGCCGATGCTCGCCGGCCCCGAGCCGATCCCATTCCCAGTGCCGACGAACGCGGGACGCTTCACGGTCCGGCTCGTCGGCGACGCCGACGCCGTGGCGTGGGTCGCCGCGAATCTCCGTGGCCCCGGACTCGGCATCGAAGCAGGCTCCCTCGAGGAGGGCGCGAGGGCCGGAGAGCCGCCGGGCCCCATCGTCTGGGTCGCGAGGCCCGGCGAGCCCGAGCCCGGGAGGACTCTCGTCGACGACGCGGCCGTCTGGAGCTTCCCCTGCCTCGTGGTGGTCCCGCCGGGGGGCTCCGCCCCCGACATCCTCGCCGGGCACCCTTCGGTCGAGTCGTTCGAGGTCGTCCGAGAGCCCGACGACGCCCTCATCCTCCGGATGCGGCTGGAGCGACTTCTCCTCCTGCACCGGCGCCGGATGCAGACCGAGGCCGTCCTGCACGACCTTCCCGTCGTCGTCTATTCGCGGACCCTGGACGGAGTCCTGACGAGCGTGAACGCGGAGACGGAGTCCTTCCTCGGAAAGGACCGCGCCTCCCTCGTCGGGAGGTCACTCGTCGAGGTCCTGCCGGACGGCGTGATGACGGAAGCGCACATCGAGGAGATGAACGAGGGTCTGCTGGAGCGGGGAAGGCACCGGATGAGGCTCGCGGGCACGGTGGCGGACGGCCGTCGGTTCGCTCTCGACGTGCGGGCGCTCCTCCTCCGGGACGGCCACGGAACGCCCTGGGGAGCCCAGGTCGTCATTGCGGACCTGACCGAGGAGGAGGAAACCCAGGAGCGGCTTCGCGTGCAGGCGGGACGGAGCGAGATCCTCGCCACGGTCGCCACGGTGACGCGCGACGTCACCGATCTGGACCGGATCCTGCAAACCGTCACGTCGATCGTGGGGGTCCGCTCGGGAGCCCGCACCGTCGACGTCTTTCTCCCGGACGGGAAGCGGGACTGCCTCCACCTCCGCCACTCGTGGCGCTCCTCGGAAGCGATCCCGGACCTCTCGGGAGACAGGTGGCTCATCGAGGGAACCGACGCGTTCCACCGCCTCGTCGATCTGCGCGAGCCCTACTTCGTCCCCGACGCCCGGCACGAGAGCGTCATTCCCGGCGCGGCGTCGGCGCTCCTGCGCCTCGGTGCACGGAGTGGGATCATCCTCCCCGTCCTCGTGGACGACGAGGTCGTCGCGGGGCTCGGCCTCACGTACACCCAGGCGCAGCCGTTTCCCGCCGACCTCACCGCCTTCCTGGCGCTCGTGGCCGACCAGCTCGCTCTCGCGATCCGCGCCGCCCGCCTCTACGAGGACCTCGCCGAGAAGCTGAAGGCCCTCGCCGAGGAGCAGCGCCTCCGCGAGCTGGCCGATCACGACCGCCAGCGGCTCCTGAGCATGCTCGTCCACGACCTGAAGAACCCTCTCGCGGCCGTCCTCGCCTCCCTCGAGCTGAGCCTGGACCGGACGGCCACGGACCAGCGGCTCGAGCGCCTCCTGCGCACCTCGATGGCCTCTGCGCGGGGGCTTGCCGGGATGATCGACGACGCGCTCCTCGTCTACCGCACCGGCGAGACACCTGCCGACCTTCGTCCCGAGGACCCTCGGGCGGTCCTGTCACAGCCCTTCGAGGAAGCCCGCTGGATGGCCGAGGCCCGGCAGATCCGTCTCGACATCGAGATCTCCGAGCCCCTGCCGGCCGTCTCCCTCGACGCGGGCCGCTACCGGCGCGCGGCTTCGAACATCCTCTCGAACGCGCTGAAGTTCAGCCGGCGCGGGGGGGACGTCAGCGCCCGCCTCGGCGTCGAGGAGGCCGACGGCAGGGACTGGCTCGTCCTGCGCGTCGCCGATTCCGGCCCCGGCGTCCCCGAGTCGGTGAAGGACCGGCTCGGGGGGCCGTATCAACGCTTCACGGGCTCCGAGCGGATCCCCGGAACCGGGCTCGGCCTCACCGTCGTCGGCGCCGTCGCGCTGGCGCACGGCGGCTGCATACATGTCGAGCCGCGCCCGTCGGCGGGCGGCGGCTCGGTCTTCTCCCTCTGGATCCCCGCGTGAGGGAGCTCTACGCCGGGCGGCACCTGCGGCTCGTCGTCCGCAACGGCTGGGAGTTCGTGGAACGTCCGGGTATCCGCGGCATCGTCCTCGTCGTCGCCGTCACACCCGGGGATCGCCTCCTCCTCGTCGAGCAGAGGCGCGAGCCGGTCGACGCGAACGTTCTCGAGCTCCCCGCGGGCCTCGCAGGCGATGCGGAAAGCCCGGCGGACGAGCCCCTCGAGGAGGCCGCCCGGCGCGAGCTCGTCGAGGAGACCGGGTGGGACGCGAAGACGATGGAGCGGCTCACCTCGGGTCCTCCTTCGGCGGGAGTCACGTCCGAGGTCGTCACCTTCTTCCGCGCGCGGGGCCTGTCGAGGGTCGGGGCGGGTGGCGGCGTCGCGGGCGAGGCGATCACGGTCCACGAGATCCCCCTGGCCACCGCCGAGGAGTTCCTCCGCGAACGCGAGGCCGGGGGCGCCCTCGTCGACCCGAAGGTCTGGGCCGGCCTCTGGTTCGCCCTCCGCCCCTGAAGGAGACCTACTCCGAAACCCTCACGACGACCTTTCCGAAGCCCGCGCCCGATTCGATGCGCTCGTACGCAGCGCGCACGTCGTCGAGGGCAAAGACCGTGTCGACGACCGGCAGAACGAGCCGCCGCTCGACGGCCTTCAGAAGAGCCGAGAACTCCGCGTCCGTTCCCATCGTCGAACCGAGGATCGAGAGCTGCTTCCAGAAGATGGTCCGGATCTCCTCCTCGGGATTCGGGCCGCTCGTCGCCCCGCAGGTGACGATGCGCCCCTTCTTCGCGGCTGCCGCGAGCGACGCGCGCCAGGTCGCCGCGCCGACCGAGTCGACCACGACGTCGACGCCCCGCTTGCCCGTCAGCTCGCGCACCTTCCGGCCGACGTCGACCTTCCTGTAGTCGAGCGCCACGTCCGCCCCCATCTTCAGCGCCCGCTCGAGCTTCTCCTCGCTCCCCGACGTGACGATCACCAGGGAGGCTCCCGCGAGCCGCGCGATCTGGAGGGCGTAGGCCGACACGCCTCCTCCGATCCCGTGAATGAGGACGCTCTCCCCCGGCCGCAGGGCCGCCCGCGTCACGAGCATCCGCCACGCCGACATCGCGGCGAGCGGAAAGGCCGCAGCTTCCTCGTTCGTCAGCTGGGGCGGTGCCTTCCAGACGTTCGCGGCGGGAACGGCGATCCGTTCGGCGAGCGTCCCGGCACGGTGCTCCCCCAGGATCTCGTAGTCCACGCAGAGGCTCCGCTCGCCATCCCGGCAGAACTCGCAGCTGCCGCAGGAAAGACCGGGCTGGAGGACCACCCTCTCTCCCACGGCCAGTCCCGTCACCCCGGCGCCGAGCGCCTCGACGCGCCCGCAGCCGTCGGCCCCGGGAACGTGCGGGAAGTCGACCGGGACGCCCGGGATCCCGTTTCTCACGAAGAGGTCGAGGCGGTTGAGGGCCGCCGCCGAGATCCGGACGAGGACCTCGCCCGGTCCGGCGACGGGGTCGGGAAGGCTCCCGACCGAGAGAACGTCGCTGCCGCCGTGGCGCGTCAGAACTGCCGCTTTCATTTCTCCTCCTACTTGTGGAAACTCCCGCCTCCGATGGCCAAACACCCGAAGCTGCCGACCCTGCCCTCCTCCCTGCTCGACCCCTCGACGGTCTGCCCTCCCTGCGGAAAATGCTGCCGGTACGTCGCGGTCGGGATCGACGGCCCCGTAAGCGTCGGCGGCGTCTCCACGGCGCTCTGGCTCGTCTACCACAGGAACGTGGCGGTCTACCAATCGCACGACGGAGACTGGTTCGTCCTCTTCCCCGCCACCTGCGACAACCTCCTGCCGGACGGCCTTTGCGGAGTCTACGAGAACCGCCCGTTCCTCTGCCGCGAGTACGACGTCGACGGCTGCGAGGGAACGAGCGACGACGCCCCCGAAAAGCTCCGGTTCGACGATGGCCCCTCTCTCGGGACCTGGCTGAGAAAGATGCGTCCGGCCCTGTTCGAGAGGTGCCTCGAGGCCGGGATCCTCCCCGAGGCGGTGCGCGGGCCGTCGTCCGGCCCCACGCGCCGAGGGCGCTCCAGCGGGCGTTCCGCCGGCCCTACGCCTCGAGACTGAGGAGCGCGCCGAGGAGCTCGCCCCCGTCCTGGTAGCGGTCCGGGCGGTGCCGGTCGATCGAACGAAGCAGGACCGCGACTTCGTCCTCGTGAAGCCACGGGGCGAACGGCCGCGGATCGTCCGGGTCGCGTTCGAGCCGCGCCACGAGGACGTCGTCCCCGACGTAGGGCCAGCGACCCGCCGCCAGCGTGTAGAACGTCGCTCCCAGGGAGTAGACGTCGGATGCGGGAGAGGCGGCCTCTCCGCGAAGGACCTCCGGCGGGAAGAACGCCGGGGTGCCGATCAGCTTCGAGGTGGAGCCCGAATCGGCTTCGGGGCGGGCCAGGCCGAAGTCGAGGATCCGGAGGATGCCGTGCTCGTCGAGAACGAGATTGGCAGGCTTCAGGTCGCGATGGAGGATCCCCTTGGCGTGCGCGGCGGCGATGCCCCGGGCGGCCTGGACGAACCAGTCGCGCCAGTTCCTCTTCAGCCGCTCCGGATCGTTCTTCAGGAGGGACTGGAGGTTCGGTCCCTCGAGGAACTCCATCGCGAGATAAGCGCTGCCGAAGCCCTCGCCGAAATCGTAGAGGCCGACGATGTTCGGGTGCTTGAGCGCGGCGATCGCGCGCGCCTCGCGGATGAAGTACCGCATGGCCGTCTCGTCGCCCCAGAGCTGCGCCGGAAGGATCTTGAGGGCGACGAGCCGCTCGAGCTTGTGGTCGAGGGCCTTGTGGACGATCCCCATCCCACCACGACCCACCTCCGCGAGGATCTCGTACCGCGACTCGGGCGTCTCCGACGTGGCCATGCCGCCCGAGGCCGACATCGCCTGGAAGGTCCCGGAATGGCCCCGACCGGGAGCCCGGGTCTGAGTCGGCGCCTGGCCGGATGGGCCCCGGCTCGGCTGCTCCGCGGAAGCGGGCTCCTCGACGGCGACGGGGAAGTCCGCGTCGGTCAGCCTCTCCCCGAGAGCCAGCGAGCGCGTCCGGGCGTTCCGGAAGCTCGGGTCGAACGCCGCGATGGCCGCCATCCTCTGCTGCGCCTCCGGGAGATCACCGGCCGCCTCGAGGGCCCGCGCGAACGCCTCGTGAGCCGCGATCGTCGTGGAATCGACCGGCCTGTGCCCGAGGAGCTCGCGCAGGACGTGGACGGCGTCCCTGGCCTCGCCGTGTGTGAGGTGGGCTTCCGCCAGCTCGAGAAACACGTCGGAGACACCGGGATCGGCGCGGCGGACGGTGGTCAGGAGGTCCCAGGCCCGGTCGCGATGCCCTCCTCGCAGGGAGTTCCGTGCCGCCTCGAGCCCCCGGCCCGCGCGGAGGAAGAGCGAAACCGCCTCGTCGAACCGGCCCCTCTCCTGGAGGACGAGCGCCGCATCGGCGAACTTCCCGGCGGCCCGGTACAGCGTGATCGCGCGTTCCCAGTCCTGCAGCTCCCTGTAGATGCCGGCCGCGAGCTCTGACTTCCCGATCGCCTCGTACGCGGCCGCGGCCTCCGGAAGCTCGCCCGCCTTCACGAAGAGCGCGGCGGCCCGTTCGACCTTGCCCGCTTCCCGGAACGCCCGGGCCGCTTCGGCGATCTGACCGGTCTTCTCGTAGAGAGGGGCGGCCTTCTCCCATTTCTCCGCGCCCGCCCACGCATCCGCGGCACCGGCCCAGTCGGCTTTCCCCTCGAGGTCCCGGGCAATCAGCTCGGCGGCGGTTTTCCCCTGCCCCGCCTTCGCGAAAGCCGCGGCCGCGCCCGGCAGGTCGCCACCCCGCTCCAGCTCCTTGGCCGCCTCCAGGGGCCGGCCGGCCTCGAGGTAAAGGGGCCCGGCCAGGAGAGGCTCGCCCCCGAGCCGAAACGACTCGGCCGCTTCGAGAGGCCGGCCCGCCGCCCTGGCCGTCTCCCCTGCCCGCTTCCAGAGCGCGTTCTTCCCACCTCCGAACGTCGCTCCTTCGGCGATCTTCCGGGAGGCGTCGGCGAGAGCCGCGGCGTCGCCCACGGCCTCCGCGACCTCGGCGAGCCGGTCCCACCGGGTCGTCTGCCGCGCCTCCGCCAGCGCGACGGTTCTCGCGGCATCGGCCTTGGCGGCCTCTCCCGCCGCCTCCCAGGCCTTCGCCGCTTCCCACGCGAAGACGTCCCCCGCCTGGGTCCATAGCTCGGCCGCCGCCCGCGCGTTCCCTTGCCGCATCTCGAGCGCGGCGACGCGGGCCGGGAGCTTGCCCTTCCGGAAGGCCCGCTTGGCTTCTTCGGCATCGCCCGCCTTCAGGAAGAGCTCTCCGGCGCGGAGGTAGTCTCTCGATCGGTACGCCTCGCGGGCGGAGAGCAGGTCCGGGTTCTTCGGTCGTGAGCTTCGGAGTGTCAGCACGAACAGACCGAGAGCGAGGAGGTCGATCGCGAGGCGGGCCATGCTGTTGCGCGCGAGGAGCTGGTAGACCGGCGCCTCCGCGAGGTAGCGGGCCACCTCGGCGGCCGCCGGCAGGAGACGGGCCGCGAGGGCGAAAACCTGGTCCAGGTGGACGCCGAGAACGAGGAGGGCCGCCAGGAGGAGGCCGACGACGGACGACCGCAGGAAGTCGCCCAGGCGAACGCCCTGCTCGCGAAGGAAGCTCCGGAAGACCCTCAGGACGAGCAGGACGATGAGAACCGTCGCGACCTGCGGGGCGAAATAGAAGCGGTGCTCCACCCAATCGTGCGCGATCGGCTGCGTGGCCGCGTTCGCCCTCGCCCAGTCGACGAACCGCAGGAGGGCCAGCTGTGCGAACACGGCGACCGCAACCGGAATCAGGTCTTCCTGCCAGCTCTTCCTTCGGCTCACGCACGGGGATTATCGACGATCGGGCGCGGGCTGCCGTGTCCCGCTAACATTCCCCTCGATTGAGAGGGATCCCGCTCCTCCCCGTCCTCGCCGTTCTGGCCGTGCTGGCGTTCCCGCAGCGCCTGTCCGCCCAGTCGTATTCCGATCCGGGCCTCGGCCTCGGTGCCCACGCCGGGGTCTCGGAGGGAAAGTCGGCCGACGGGCCTTCCCTGTGCGCAGGCATCCAGCTTCGCTACAGGCTCACCGCCTCCCTCGGTGTCGAGGGGAGGATCGGCTACCGGCGCCAGACCGTGGACGACGGCTCGGGCCCTCTCCTCGACCTCCTCGACCTCCCCGTGACCGGCACCGGCCAGCTCTTCTTCTTCCCGCGTGGCCGTGTCCAGCCGTTCCTCCTCGCGGGGGCGGGCCTGCACGTCGTCGATACGACGCCCACGGGCAGGAACACGACCACCAGCAAAGCGACGGAGGCGGTTTTCGGAATGCACGCCGGGGCCGGGTTCGACGTGAGGCCGTCGCGGTCCACCGCCCTGCACCTCGACGCCCGGTGGGTCTTCCTCGAGCCGACCGCCATCACCGACCTCGAGAAGGCGGGTTACGACGTCCTCCCCGGCTACCTCGCGATCACCCTCGGGGTGACGTTCTTCCGCTGAGCCTCAGGCGGGAAGCCCGGCGACGAGCTCGGCGAACCGGGCGGGGTCGACGTTTCCCCCGGAGAGGATCACCCCCACCCGCCGCCCCGCGACGCCCGGCACCCTTCGGGCGAAGAGCGCCGCCGCAGCAGCCGCGCCGCCCGGCTCCACGACGAGCTTCATTCGGGAGAACAGGAACGTCATCGCCTGCCTCAGCTCGAGGTCGCTGACGGTCACGACGCCTTCTACGAGCGCTCGCAGGATCGCGAAGTTCCGTTCGCCGACGCGCGTCGTCTGGAGGCAGTCGGCGATCGTCTCCGGGACGGAGATCGCGATCCGCCGTCCCTCACCCAGTGACCGGGCCACGTCGTCCCCCGCTTCCGGCTCGACGCCCAGGACGCGGATACCCGGCCGCAGGCCGGTCGCCGCGATCGCCGTTCCCGCGAGCAGGCCGGCGCCGCCACAGGGCGCCACCACGACGTCGAGGTCCGTCACCTCCTCGAGCAGCTCGAGCGCCGCCGTTCCCTGGCCGGCGATGATCGCGTCGTCGTCGAACGGCGGCACCAGGACGACGCCCCGTTCCCGGACGAGCCGCCGCGCGATCGCCTCGCGGTCTTCGCGCCTCCGGTCGTAGAGGACGACCTCGGCGCCGTAAGCGCGCGTGGCGGCGAGCTTCAGGGCCGGCGCGTCGTCGGGCATCACGATCGTTGCGGGGACGCCGAGGTCGCGCGCCGCGAGCGCCACCGCCTGCGCGTGGTTTCCCGAAGAGAAGGCGACGACGCCCCGGGTTCGTTCGACCTCCGACAGCAGCGTGAGCCGCGAGAATGCGCCGCGAGCCTTGAAGGCGCCGACCCGCTGAAACGTCTCGGCCTTGAAGAAGAGCTTCGCGCCCGCGAGGGCGTCGGCCGTCGTCGACGTCAGGACCGGCGTCCTGTGGACGTGGCCGGCGATTCTCGCCGCCGCGGCCTTCACGTCGTCGAGCGTCACCGTCGAGGCGCTCACGGCGCGGCCTCCACGAGAGGGCGCGGCCCGCGCTCGCGCGGAGCGCCCGCGACGCCGCAGAGCCGGTCCGCCTCGTCGGTCATCGCGTCGATCGCCGTGTCGACCCGCGACAGGAACGCCGCGTCGCTCTCCCCTTCCGCCCGCCGCAGCGGCTCGCCGAAGACGACCGCGCAGCGCGAGAAGGGCAGCGGGAGGAGGTATCGGTCCCACGACCCGAGGAACCTCGGCCTCGCCGACGAGGTCCCGACGGGCATGATCGGGGCGTCCAGGGCCTCCGCGAGGCGCAGGACCCCCGTCTTGCACCGGCGGGCCGGCCCGCGCGGCCCGTCGGGCGTCAGGGCCGCCCAGCGGGTCGTCCCCTGCAGCGCTTCGACCATCCCTGCGAGCGCCTCGCTCCCGCCGCGCGAGGACGATCCCCGAACCGGGCGATACCCCCACCAGTAGAGGAACCCGGCGATCACGTCGCCGTCCCGGCTCTGTGAAGCCATCGTCACGACGCCCCGGTACGGGAACCGGAGGATTCCAGCCACCATCCTCTGGTGCCAGATCGCGTGGAGAACGGGCCGCCCGGAGCGTTCGATCGCCTCGCGGTGCTCGCGCCCCACGAGCCGGATCCGGAGCGTGGATCTCCAGAGGGCGATGACGAGAAAGAGGGGAAAGCCGAGGAGCAGTCCGCGCACCCGGGGATTCTCTCCGACACGCGCCCCGGGCGCCCGCCCTGTATCCTCCGGCGCCGTGCGCCTCGTCGCGGAGAAGCTCTGCCGCTCGTTCGGGCCCCGGAAGATCTTCGGGCCGCTCTCCTTCGCCACGTCGCCGGGGAGGGTCCTCGGCGTCGCCGGCGCCAATGGCTCCGGGAAGACGACGCTCGTGAAGACCCTCGTCGGCCTGATTCGTCCCTCTTCCGGCAGCGTCTGGCTCGAGGACGAATCGCTCTCCGCCGGCAGGATCACCGTTCGCGACGCGAACGGCTCGATCGGCTGGTGCGCCCCCGACCTCGCTCTCTACGCCGAGCTCACGCCGTCCGAGAACCTCGAGTTCTTCGCCCGCGTCGCCGGGCGCCCCATTCCACGGGAGGAGGCCGAACGCCGGATCGCCGAGGTCGGCCTCGACCCGAAGCGGCTCCGGACGATCCGTACCCGGTTCCTTTCCACGGGCCAGCGGCAGCGGGTCAAGCTCGCCTACGCGGTCCTCGGATCCCCCTCCGTCCTCTTCCTCGACGAGCCCGGCTCGAACCTCGACGAGGCCGGCCACCGGGCGGTCGAGGCGATCGTCGCGGCCCAGCGCGCCCGCGGCAGCGTCGTCCTCGCCACGAACGACCCGGTCGAGCTCGCCCTCGCCGACGACAGGGTGGACCTGTGATCCTCCGCGCGGCCGCGGCCGTCTTCGTGAAGGACCTCCGAACCGAGTGGCGCACGCGCGTCGCGCTCAACGCCCTCCTCCTCTTCGCCTTCTCCGTCCTGATCCTCGTCGGCTACGCGGTCGGCCCGACCCGGCTCGCGCTCGAGGACCGCCCCATCGTCAACTCGGTCCTCCTCTGGATCGTCCTCTTCTTTTCGGCGATGACGGGTCTCTCCCGGGCCTTCGTGAACGAAGAGGAGACCGGGACCGCCTCGGCCCTTCGCCTCTCGGCCCCCCCCGCGGCCGTCTTCCTCGGAAAGCTCCTCGGGAACCTCGCGCTCCTCGGTATCGTGATGGCGCTCGTCGTTCCCCTTTTCCTCGCCCTGATGTCGTTCGGCATCGCCGCTCCGGGGCTCTTCCTGGCGATCCTGGTCTTCGGCGCGATCGGTCTCGCCTCGGCCTCGACCTTCATCGCCGCCATCGTCGCCAAGACGGCGGCCAAGGGCGCCCTTTTCGCCGTCCTCGCGACGCCCCTCCTTCTCCCCCCGCTCGTTGCCGCCGTCACCGGGACGCGCGTCGCCGCGACGGAGCCGGAGCTGGCGGCCGGGCTCGACGCCGTGCGCCTGCTCTTCGCCTTCGACGGCATCATGATCACGGCCTCGTTCCTCCTCTTCGACGCCGTCTGGCGCGAGTAGTCCGGGCCTCTCGGACCCCGAATGCAGCGCCCGATGGGCGCGAATTCCATTCGGACCCCGTTTGGTCCTGATTGGACCCAATCTCACTTATCATCGCGACCGATGAAGGTCCTCGGGTCCCTCGGCAAGGTTCTCCTGGGCGTTGGAATGGCGGTCATCCTCTGGGCAGCCTTCCTGTACGCACACCCCGCGGAGAGCTTCGTGGGCGAGTCTTCCCGCATCGTCTTCTTCCACGTCCCGACGGCCTGGATCTCCGCCCTGGCCTTTCTTCTCGCCGCCGTCCATTCCGGTCTCTACCTGAAGACCCGGAGGATCGAGAGCGACGACGCGGCGGCCTCGGCCGCACGCCTCGGGGTTCTCTTCTGCGTCCTCGCCACGGTGACGGGCTCTCTCTTCGCCAAGGTCATGTGGAATTCGTACTGGAACTGGGACCCGCGGCAGACGTCGATCGTGCTGCTCCTCCTCGTCTACGGGGCCTACCTGGGCCTCAGGCAGGCGATCGAGGAGCCCGAGCGCCGCGCGACCCTCTCGGCCGCGTACGCCCTCGTCGCGTTCGCCACCGTTCCCTTCCTGATGTTCGCCGTCCCGCGCATGTACGCCTCCCTCCACCCCGACACGGTCATCAACGCCCGGGGGAAGGTGGAGATGTCGCCGGACATCAAGCTCGTCTTCTTCACCTCGATGATCGCGTTCACCGCGCTCTTCGCCTGGATGTACGCCCTCGACGTCAAGGCGACCCGGCTCGTCCGGCGCCTCGAGGAGAGGGCGGCCGGAGGCCACGCCGCATGACCCCCGACGCCCCGACGGCCGCCGTCTCGCACGGCGCGCTGTTCTACGTCGCCGCCGTCAACATCATCATCTGGGCGGGGCTCTTCGCCTACCTCGTCCACCTCGACCGAAAGGTCCGCTCCGCGATGTCGCGGCAGACCCCGGAGGACCCGTCATGAAGAAAGCCTACTGGGCTGGCGCCGCCCTCATCCTCGCCTTCCTCGTCCTCGGCCTGACGACGTTCTCGTCGACGATGACACCGTACGTCACGTTCGCCGAGGCGGAGAAGTCCGTCCGCGTCGTCCAGGTGATGGGCGGTCTCGAGAAGGGCTCCTCGCGCTACGACACGGTCTCCAAGACGCTCCACTTCAACCTCGTCGACCTCGAGACGAAGAAGGTCCTCCCGGTGGCCTACCGCGACGTGAAACCAGCCAACTTCGAGGAGGCCGTCTCGATCGTCGCGATCGGGAAGTACCAGAAGGACGGCTTCCACGCGGAGAAGCTCCTGGTGAAGTGCCCGTCCAAGTACCAGGGCGAGGAGACGGAGAAGCACTACGGGGCCAAGGTCTCGGTGAAGACCTGATGGGCGGCCTCGGGTACGCCCCCGGCACCCTCGCCCTCTGGTTCGCCCTCGCCTCGGGCCTGGCGACGATGGCCGCCTACGCCCGCGCCCTGACCCTCCAGAAGGCGGGGGGCGAGACGTACGACGCGGCGATCTCCCTCGGACGGCGCCTCTACACCGCCTTCGCGGGCTCCATCCTCCTCGCCTCGGCGCTCCTCATGTACCGCCTCCTGGTGCACGACTTCCGCCTCTCGTACGTGACGTCGTACTCGGGGAAGGACCTTCCGTTCCGTTATCTCTTCTCCACCTTCTGGGCCGGCCAGGAGGGGTCGTTCCTGACGTGGCTCTTCTTCGGCGCAATCATCGGCTTCTTCGTCCTGCGCACCGCCCGCGAGCAGGAACCGCCCGTCATGGCGGTCTACGTCCTCTCTTTCCTGGGCATCGTGGCCATCCTCGTCAAGCAGTCGCCGTTCCGCTTCCTCGCCGAGGTGCCGCCCGACGGACAGGGCCTGAACCCGCTGCTGCAAGACCCGTGGATGGTCATCCACCCACCGGTCATGTTCGCGGGCTTCGCCTCGCTCTCGGTCCCCTTCGCCTTCGCCATCGCGGCGCTCTGGACGAAGCGCTGGGACGGCTGGGTCGTCCGCGCCATGCCGTGGGCGCTCTTCACGTTCGTCTGTCTCGGCACGGCGATCCTGATGGGCGGCTACTGGGCCTACAAGACGCTCGGATGGGGCGGGTACTGGGCCTGGGACCCCGTCGAGAACACGTCCCTCGTCCCGTGGCTCGCGACGACGGCGCTCGTCCACGGCATGTACCTGCAAAAGGCGCGCGAGAAGCACCGCAAGATCAACATCATCCTGGCGATCCTCGCCTTCTGCTGCATCCTGTACGGCACGTTCCTCACGCGTTCCGGCGTCCTGGCCGACTTTTCGGTCCACTCCTTCGTCGACCTCGGCATCACCGGCTGGCTCGTCGCGATCATCGTGACGTTCCTCGTCGGCGGCCTCGGGCTCCTCGCCTTCCGCTGGAGGGAGATCCCGGTCGTCAACGAGATCGACCCGGCGACGGGTAAGGAGAAGGAAGAGCCTTTTCTCTCGCGCTCCGTTCTCTTCATCCTCTCCGTGACACTCTTTTCCGCCTCGGGCCTCGTCATCCTCCTCGGCACGTCGGCCCCGATCATCACGCGCATCGGGGGCAAGGCATCCCAGGTGGCGACGAGCTTCTACGACACCACCCACACACCCCTCGCCATCATCATGGCGCTCCTCATCGCGCTCGTCCCGTTCGTCTCCTGGCGGGGCGAGACGTGGGCTGCGATCGGGAAGAAGGTGGCCATGGCGGGGGTCTTCGGCCTCCTCGGCGTCATCCTCTTCCTCTTCCTCGGCGTGAGAAAGCCGGTCGACCTCCTCTTCCTCGGCGCGGCCTGCTTCGGCCTCGCGTCCTCGGCCGAGATCATCGTCCTCTTCGTGCAGCGCAAGGCGATCCGGAGCGCCGGGGGCTACTTCGCCCACGTCGGCACGTCCATCATGCTCGTCGGGATCCTCGTCTCCGGCGCCTACGAGATGAAGACCCAGGTGACCCTGCGGCGCAACCAGCCCCTCGTCATCGAGAACCACGGGCGCCCCGTCACGTTCACGTTCACCGGCCTCTACTTCGTCAACGAGGACGGCGTCGTGAAGACCCAGGACCAGCTCGACCGGACGCAGCTCTCCGACCGGCGCGCCAAGCAGGCGATGGAGGTCACCGTCACCGAGGGCAAGACGGTCTGGAAGGCGTACCCCAAGCTCTACATGAACGAGAGGTCGGGGCAGCTGATGGCCAACCCCGACGTGCGCAAGTCGTTCCTCCTCGACCTCTACATCTCGCCCCAGTCGTACGAGCCGGGCGCGCCCGCCCGCATGGAGGGGTCCGTCGCCGTCCTGCGCAGGGGCGAGGAGAAGGCCGTCAACGGGGTCAACGTGAAGTTCGTCGACTTCTCCTCCGACGGCTCGCACGCCGAAGGCGGCACCTTCACCATCGGGTCGAGGCTCGAGGTCACCGCCGGCGGCAAGACCGCCGAGGTGACGCCGAAGTTCATCGTCTCCCTCGGCGGGCCCGAAGGTCAGCGGATGGAAAGCCCCGACACGCCCCTCCCCGGAACCGACAAGGGGATGGTCCGCGTCCGCCGCGTCTCCCCCAACGACGGCGCCGTCGAGCTCGAGCTCCTCGGCCTCGACCCGGCCGGCGACGTCCAGCCAGCGACGCCCGAGTCCCTCTCCATCGACGTGACGACGAAGCCTCTCATCTCCCTCGTCTGGGCCGGCTTCTACGTCATGATGCTCGGTGGCATCCTCGCGATGATCAAGCGCGCGAAGGACGCGAGGCAGGCAGCGATCGCGTAGGACCCCGAGAAGAGAATGCCGGAGAGAAACCGGCCCGAGAGACCAGAATCATCCACGACGCACGACGGCCCGGCACAGACGCCGGGCCGTTTCCGTTTCGGGAAGACGCGAGATGCGAACGGGGGACGGGGATAGGAGAACGGAGAGTCGGGATCACGTCCACATTCCAGGGGCGCGTGGGAGGGGTGCACCCCGCTCGCGCGTGCTCGGGCGTTCGCTTCGCGGGGCGCAACCCTCCCGCGCGCCGTGCCAGCTTCGAGTTCTCTGGCCGCCCTTCGGGCGGCGGGATACCTGAATCACCGGACCTTCGACGCCCCCTCCAGTGCTCCAAGCGCCGCGCAGAGTGTAGAAGGTAGACCTGACCCCATCCTGGGGAATGCTCTCGGCGGCCGAGCCACGGGGGTGGGTCCCGCGAGCCGCCCCCGAGCACGACTGGGGACCCGCTCGCTTGCGCGAGGACCGGGCGGGGATCAGGCCCGCGCGCGTGTCTGACGAGCGAAGCGAGGAGTTCGCGCGGGCCCCCCGCCCGGCCGCAGCGCGAGCGGAAGCGGGTCGGACGCGCGCAGCAGGCGGCCGTGGGACTCACCGCCGGGGCGAGGCTCCCCTCCCCCGTGCTCCGGTGCCCTCGTCTCTCCGGGGGGTCTGTGTCGGTCCTCGGCCCCTGTTGCCGGGTTACGCCCCGACGGCCTTTACCACGGCCTTGCCCAGCTCGAGGAAGGCCTTCGTCGAGGCGGAGTCGGGCTCGGCGGCGACGATCGGCATTCCGGCGTCTCCGGAGAGGGCGATGCGCGGGTCGAGGGGGATGCGGCCGAGGAAGGGGACGCCCAGCTGCAGCGCCGTCTTCTCTCCGCCGCCGGTCTTGAAGATCGGCTCGACGTGGCCGCACTTGGGGCACTCGAAGCCGCTCATGTTCTCGATGATGCCGATGAGCGGGACGTTCACTTTCTGGAACATCGCGAGGCCCTTCCTCGCGTCGATGAGGGCGACGTCCTGGGGCGTCGTGACGATGACGGCGCCGGAGAGGGCGACCTTCTGCGTCAGCGTGAGCTGCGCGTCGCCCGTTCCGGGCGGGAGGTCGACGATCAGGAAGTCCTGCGTGCCCCACGCCACGTCGCCGAGGAACTGCTCGATCGCCTTGTAGATCATCGGCCCGCGCCAGATGACCGGCGTGTCGGCGTCCATCAGGAAGCCGATCGACATGACCCGGACGCCGTACTTCTCGATCGGGACGATCTTCTCTTCCTCGTTCAGGAACGGCTTCTCGTCGATCCCCATCATCATCTGCTGCGACGGCCCGTAGATGTCGCAGTCGAGCAGGCCGACCGTGTAGCCGAGCTGCCGGAGCGCGATCGCGAGGTTGCCGGCAACGGTCGACTTGCCGACGCCCCCCTTGCCCGAGGCGACGGCGACCATGAACCGCGTGTCGGGGAGCATCTCGGGCCGGGCCGCCTGGGCACCGGCCAGGTTCACCGGGGCCTGCCCGGTTTCCACGGCGATCGTCACCGCCGTCACACCCGGCAGGGCACGGAGCGCCGCGTCGCACTCCGAGCGGATCTGCGCGGCGACCTCGGCGGAGGCGGTCGTCATCGAGAGGCGGAACGAGACGTTCCCGCCGCCGACGGCGATGTCCTTGACGAAGCCGAAGGAGACGATGTCACGGCTGAAGCCGGGATACTTGACGTTGCGGAGCGCTTCGAGGACGGTCTCCTCGCTGGGGGGCACGGTCGACATGGAAAACCTCCGATCGGGATCGCCGTCCCGGATGGGGCGGCCGCCGCGGGCTTGCCTCTCAAGGCGCCGCGCGACGGGCGGAGTTTACTCCGACGAATCGCCCAGCCTGGCGATCTCGGCCCGCACCTTCTCGATGTACTCACCGCGCTGCGCGAAGGCGTAACCGTCGGACGGGACGGGGTCTCCGACCCGGACGGTGATCCTCCCCCGGCGGACGAGAAGGCCGTCGGCGCCGAGGACAGCCCGGGCCCCCGTGATGCCGACCGGAACGATCGGCATCCCGCTCCGCATCGCCAGGAGGAAGCCCGCCTTCTTGAAAGGCAGGAGCTTGCCGTTCCGCGAGCGGGTTCCCTCGGGAAAGACGAGGATCGAAACCCCCTTCTTCAGGCTCTTCCCGATCCGGTCGAACGCCTCGCGCCCCTTGTCCTTCCGCTCGCGGTCGACCGGGATGAAGCCGGCGAGCCACATCGACCAGCCGAGGAACGGAATCCAGAAGAGGCCCCGCTTCGCCACGAACCGCACGTCGCGGGAGAGGGCGACGAAGATCACGACGATGTCCGCCGCCGAGGTGTGATTCGCCATGAAGATCGCCTCGGGGACCGTCCGCGCGTCCTCCGTCGTCTCCACGACCACGTCGATTCCTGCCGCTCTCAGGAGAGTCCACGACCACCAGCGCGCCCAGTACTGGTAGATCTTCCCGCGGGGCGGGATCCAGGACGTGAGGATCGCCAGAGTCCCGAAGACGGGTGTCACCACCAGCCCGAAAAGCCAGACCCACACCGTGTAGAGGAGCTGCATCGAGGCGCGAGTCTACCGGTACGGCCCGTACAATCGCCCCCGTGACCGAAACCGCCCCCGCGGAGGCCCGCCGCGACCCGTCCTGGACGCTCCCGCGGCTCCGCCGCTGGTTTCGCAGGGTCTTCTCCCACCTCGGCGGCCTCGGTCTCCTCGCCGGCAGCCTCGTCCGCGAGGGACGCAAGCGGTGGGAAGGGGGCGAGATCCTGCGCCAGATGGACGCCCTCGGCGTCCAGTCGATCGCCGTCGCGAACCTGACCTGCCTCTTCACGGGGATGGTCCTCGCCCTCCAGACGGCTTACGCGCTCGAGCAGTTCGGCGGAAAGCTCGTCGTCGGGCGGGCCGTCATCCTCTCGCTCACCCGTGAGCTCGGTCCCGTCCTGACGGCCCTCATGCTGGCCGCGCGCTGCGGGGCCGGGATCACGGCCGAGCTCGGCACGATGGCCGTCACCGAGCAGGTCGACGCCCTGCGCGCCCTCGGCACCTCCCCGATCCGCAAGCTCGTCCTGCCGCGCGTCGTCGCGCTGACGGTCATGCTCCCCGTCCTCACCCTCATCGCCATCTTCCACGGCATGCTCGGCGGCCTCATCATCGCCGCCTTCGAGATCAAGATCGGGGCGGGCTTCTACCTGTCGACGACGCTGCAGGCGCTCTCCGTCAACGACCTGATGCACGGCCTGTGCAAGACGCCGGTCTTCGGCCTCGAGATCGCCCTCATCGGCTGCTACAACGGCCTCGGGGCCACGGGCGGGGCGGACGGCGTCGGACGGGCGACGACGGTCGCCGTCGTCGCCGCGTCCATCACGATCCTCATCACCGACTTCTTCCTCACGAAGCTCTTCATCGCTTTGCCATTCGGATGAGCGACCCCGTCATCGAGCTCAGAGCCGTATCGAAGGCCTTCGGCGACAACGTCGTCCTGGACTCCGTCGACCTGTCCGTGCGGCGCGGCGAGGTGATGGTGATTCTCGGGGGGTCGGGGAGCGGCAAGTCGGTCTCGCTCCGGCACATGAACGGGCTGACGCACCCCGACGCGGGAGAAGTCTTCGTCGACGGCCTCGAGGTCTCCCGCCTCGCCGAGGAAGAGCTCGTACCGATTCGGAAGAAGGTCGGGATGCTCTTCCAGATGGGGGCCCTCTTCGATTCGATGACGGTCTTCGAGAACGTCGCCTTCGCCCTCTGGGAGCACACGAAGATGACGGACGCCGACGTCGCCGCCCGCGTGGAGGAGGTACTCGCCTTCGTCAACCTCGGCCCCGACGTGATGCCGCTCCTCCCCTCGTCGCTCTCGGGCGGAATGAAGAAACGGGTCTCGCTGGCACGCACCATCGCGCTCAAGCCGGAGGTCCTCCTCTACGACGAGCCGACGACCGGCCTGGACCCCGTGACGGCGATGACGATCAACCGCCTCATCGTCGACCTGAACTCGCGCCTCGCGACGACCTCCGTCGTCGTGACGCACGACATCGCCTCGGCCCTCTACGTGGCCGACCGGATCGCGTTCCTGGAGAAAGGGCGCTTCACCTTCGTCGGGAGCCCCGACGAGGCCCGCCGTTCCGACGTCGCCGCCCTCCGCGCCTTCCTCGCCGCGGAAGAGACCGGCACGAGGGAGACCACCGCACCATGAGAGCCGACAGCCGCACCCGCTCCCGCGTCGGGGTCATCGTCTTCACCTCGCTCCTCCTCCTCGTCGTCATGATCGTCATCGTCGGCGGCAAGACCGGCTTCTTCCTCGCCCGGAGCAGCTATTTCGCCCTCTTCCCGAACTCCCAGGGCCTGATGGGCGGGAACCAGGTCCGCCTCGCGGGTGTCACCGTCGGCGCCGTCCAGGACGTGGAAGTCCCGAAGAAGCCGGGCGAGGACCTGATCGTCCGCTTCGACATCGAGCGCCGCTACCGCCACCTCGTCCGGACCGACAGCCGCGTGGAGATCAAGACGATCGGGCTCCTCGGCGACAAGTACCTGGAGGTGACCCCGGGGTCATCCGACAAGCCTCTGGCGGAGCCCGGCACGGAGATCTCGGCCATTCGCGGAAGCGAGCTCGAGAAGATCCTCGCCGGGTCGGGCGACCTCGTCGACAACGTCAGCGCCGTCGCCAAGTCGCTCAAGACGATCCTGGGCCGCGTGGAGAAGGGGGAGGGGTTCGTCGGCGAGCTCACGAGCGCGACCCCGGAGGGCAAGGAGCTGTCGCGCTCGCTCCGGCAAACGATCGCCTCGACGAACGCCCTCCTCGAGGACGCCCGCACGGGGAAGGGGCTCGTCGGCCGCCTCGTCTCCGACGAGGCGCTCGCCGACCGCGTGACGTTGGAGCTGGAGGGCTCGGTGGCCTCCCTCCGGAAGATCCTCGGCGCCGTCGAGAAGGGGGCCGGCGAGGGCGAAGGGCTCGTCCCGGCGCTCCTCGGAGACCCCGAGGGGAAGAGGAAGTTCTTCGCGATGGTCGAGTCGCTCCAGGCGGCAGCGGACGGGCTCGCCGGCTTCTCGAAGGACCTCTCGACGGGGAACGGCCTCCTTCCGAAGCTCGTCCGCGACGAGACGTTCGCCCGCGACCTGATGAAGGACCTCTCGCGCATCTCGGGAAGCCTCGCCCGCGTGGCCGAGAAGATCGACGGCGGCGAAGGGACCGCCGGCAAGCTCGTCAACGACCCGGCTCTCTTCGAGGCCGTCGACGACATCCTCGTCGGCATCGACGAGTCCAAGCCCCTCAAGTGGCTCGTGAGGAACCGGCAGCGGTCGGGCATCCAGACGCGCTACGAGGCCGAGAAGGCGAAGGCGGACGCGGCCTCGCCCGAGGCGCTCGGACCCGCCCCGACGCCCGAGCCGAGGGAGTAGGCGTGGCCTTTCGGGTCCTCGTGGCCGGCGGGGCCGGCCTCGTCGGGTCGGCGGTGGCCAGACAGCTTCTCTCCGAGGGAGCCGAGGTGGCCGTCGTCGACGCGATGGGGGACCAGGGCGACGGACGCGCCGTCCGGGAGGAGCGCGCCCGGGAGCTTCGCGCATTCCCGAAAGCGACGGTCGTCACCGCCGACCTTTCCCTACCCGGCGCCGCCAGCGACGTCTTCCGCGACCTGAAACCCGACGCCGTCGTGAACGCGGCGCTCTTCCCGCCGGGAGGCCCGGGCGTGGTCTCGATGCTCGAGGCGATGCGGAGTCACGAGAAGCCCTTCCTCGTCCACCTCTCCGACGGGGCGCTCTACGGCTCCCCCGCTTCCCCGGGCCAGCCCGCCCTCGAGGAAGAGCCGATCGACCCCGGGCGCGACCCCGTCCTGCTCCAGCGGATGGTCGAGGAGTCGCGCCTCCGCGGCTCCGAAGTGCCGAACGTCATCCTCCGCCTGTTCCGCATCCTCGCACCCGGAGCGCCCGCGAACCGCTTTCCGCAGGACGCCCTCGAGACGCTCCTCGACGGTGGAGAGGTCGTCGTCGACTCCGACGCACCCCAGGACCTCCTGCACGTCCGCGACGCGGTCCACGGGATCCTCGCCGCGCTGGCCCTTCGCCCGGCCGGACGGACGATCAACCTCGGAAGCGGCCGCGGCGTCGCCCCGTCGCACCTCGTCCGGCTCCTCGCCGAGCGGGCCTTCCGCCCGTTGAGGATTCGCGTCGAGGAGCCCCCGGCCCGTCCGGGCCGGATCGCCTCCCTGTCTCGCGCCGGAGAGCTCCTCCGGTTCCGCGCGAAGACGACCCTCGAGACGGCGGTCGAGGAGATCGTCGCCGCCCGCCTCGGCGCCCCCGAGAGCACGACGAGCCGGCCGCGTCCGGCGGCACCCCTGCCACGGCCGGCCGCACCCGGCGCCCCGGTGAGCGACGAACCGAAGGAAGTCTCCCGCCGGGAGCTCTTCGGCTTCTTCCGCCGGCCGTTCGACGGCAGCCGAACCCGCTGACGGCGCCTGGACTCCGGGGACGGTAAACTCCGCCGGCTGGACGGCCCTTCGCGGCTGTCCCCATTCGGAGGATTCTCATGAATATCTGCATGGTCGGGACGGGATACGTGGGCCTCGTGACGGGTGCCTGTCTCGCCGACTTCGGGATGGACGTCACCTGCATCGACAAGGACGAGGCGAAGATCAATCTCCTCAAGAAGGGCGTCTCGCCGATCTACGAGCCCGGGCTCGAGGAGCTGATCCACAAGAACGCCCAGGCCAAGAGGCTCCGGTTCTCGACCGACATCCGCGAGGCCGTCGAGAGGGCGCTCGTCGTCTTCATCGCCGTCGGCACGCCTCCCCGCGAGGACGGTTCGCCCGACCTCTCCTTCATCTTCCAGGTCGCCGAGACGATCGCCGAGCACATGAACGGGTACAAGGTCGTCGTCACGAAGTCGACGGTCCCGACCGGCACCGGCGCCCAGATCGAGGAGATCCTGCGGAAGAACCCCCAGGGCCACAAGTTCTCGGTCGTCTCGAATCCCGAGTTCCTCAGGGAAGGCTCGGCCATAGAGGACTTCATGCGCCCCGACCGGGTCGTGATCGGATCCCGGGACGCCGAGGCGATCGCGATCGTCAAGGACGTCTACTCGCCCCTCATCGTCGCCGGCGTCCCCTTCGTCGTCTCCGACGTCGAGTCGGCCGAGCTGATCAAGTACGCCTCGAACGGCTTCCTCGCGCTGAAGATCTCGTTCATCAACGAGATTGCCGCGATGTGCGAGCGGATGGGGGCCGACGTGAAGGACGTCGCCCGCGGGATGGGCCTCGACAAGCGGATCTCGCCGCACTTCCTCCTTCCCGGCCCCGGCTTCGGAGGCTCCTGCTTCCCGAAGGACGCCTCGGGCGTCGTCGACGTCGCCCGCAAGCACGGCTACACGTTCGAGATCATGGAGACCGTCCTCCGCGTGAACGACGCGGTGAAAGCCCGGATGATCGACAAGGTCGAGACCGTCTGCGGCGACCTCGCCGGGAAGCGGATCGCCGTCCTCGGCCTCGCGTTCAAGCCCGAGACCGACGACATCCGCGACAGCTCGGCCCTGAAGCTCATCCAGGACATGAAGGCCCGGGGCGCCACCGTGGCCGCCTACGACCCGGCCGCGATGGACAACACCCGCGCCGTCCTCCCCGACGTCACCTACGCCGAGGACGTCTACGAGTGCGTGGCCGGGGCCGACGCCGTCGTTCTCGTCACCGACTGGAACCAGTTCCGCAAGCTCGACCTCGCCAGGCTCGAGGCGACGATGAAGGCGAAGCGCTTCGTCGACCTCCGGAACCTGTACGAACCGAAGGACATGAAGCAGCTGGGGTGGGAGTACATCGGTATCGGGCGGGCCTGACGGCCCGCCCCGGCACTCACGGACCACCGGACGCCCTCCACCGGGGGGCGTTTCTACTTCCGCCGGTAGACGAGAAGGCGCTCCTGCGTTTCGCGGGCACGACGGATCTCGTACTTCCGCGTCATCGTGCTGCCGGTCGGCGAGACTTCCGTCACGATCGTCTGCTTCGTGGCGAAAACGCTCCCCTGCTGCATCATCGAGACGACGTGCTCGAAAGCCTTTTCCGGCGTGAGCCACTTCGCCGTGACGGTGGCGCGCTGGCCTCCGACGTCCTGGGGCCGGCTCACCCCGTCCAGGACGAGAACGGCCGGCTCGCCTGCGGCCTTGTCCCCCGCGAAGCGGGTCGTCGTCAGCTGGTTGCCGCGAAAGGCGATCTTCAGGTCGACACCCTTCTGGGCTTCCGGGACGTTTCTGGATGCCTTCAGGTCGAGCGCCCAGGTCCCCTCGAGCGTGGACTCCTCTGCCGCGGCTGAGCCGGCCGTGGCGAGCACGAGAACCAGGGGACCGACGAGGAACCGGAACGAATTCAACCTCATGCCGTCCTCCAGAGCCCCTGTGGGGAGCTCTCCTCCGAACGCTCTATTCTGCTCCCGGCACGCCGCGATACGGAGGGAATCAGTCCCGTAGAATGATCGATTACATGCGTATCGTCGTGACCGGCGCCGCCGGATTCCTCGGAAGCCACCTCTCCGACCTTCTTCTCGCCGAGGGGCACGAGGTGATCGGGGTCGACAACCTCGTCACCGGCCACGTCCGCAACATCGCCCACCTGATGGGGAACCGGTCTTTCCGGTTCCTCCACCACGACGTCACGGAGTACATCTTCCTCGACGGCCCGGTCGACGCGGTCCTCCACTTCGCCTCTCCGGCTTCGCCGATCGACTACCTCCAGATCCCGATCCAGACTCTCAAGGTCGGCGCCCTCGGCACGCACAAGGCGCTCGGCCTGTCGCGCGCCAAGAAGGCCCGCTTCCTTCTCGCGTCGACGTCCGAGGTCTACGGCGATCCTCTCGTCCACCCGCAGCCCGAGAGCTACTGGGGGAACGTGAACCCGGTCGGCCCGCGCGGCTGCTACGACGAGGCCAAGCGCTTCGCCGAGGCGATGACGATGGCCTACCGGAACTTCCACGGCGTCGAGACCCGCATCGTCCGCATCTTCAACACCTACGGACCGAGGATGCGGGCCAAAGACGGGAGGATCGTCCCCTCGCTCATCAGCCAGGCTCTCGCCGGCGAGCCGCTCACCGTGTTCGGAGACGGCTCCCAGACCCGCTCCTTCTGCTTCGTCTCCGACCTCGTCGACGGCATCTACCGCCTTCTCCTGTCGGACCAGGCCGACCCGTGCAACATCGGCAATCCCTCCGAGATGACCGTCATGCAGTTCGCCGAGACGATCCGCCGGCTCACGGGGACGGCCTCGACGATCGTCCACAGACCCCTCCCCGTCGACGACCCCAGGCAGCGACGACCCGACATCACCCTCGCGAAGGCGAAGCTCGGCTGGGAGCCGAAAGTCGGGCTCGAGGAAGGGCTCGCCGCCACGATCGACTACTTCCGCGCCCTGCGCGCCTGAAGGAGGAACGCCGGTGGTCTCCGAAACGTACCTGCCGCCCGCCCGCCTCCTCGCAACCTCCCGCTGGGCCGCCCTCGCGGTCGTCCACGACGGCGCCCCGGCCGCGGCGATGACCTCCTACGCGCTGGCACCCGACGGGACGGCCCTCTACGTCCACCTCTCCCAGATGGCGCTCCACACGCGTGCGCTCCTCGCGGAGCCGCGCGCGGCGCTCGTCGTCTCGGCGCCCGACACGGGCGAAGGCGATCCTCAGACTCTGCCGCGCCTTTCCCTCGCCGGCGTGGCGCTCGCGCTCGTCCCCGGGACCCCCGATTTCGAGGCCGGGCAGGCCGCGTACGTGAGCCGCTTCCCGGACGCGGAAGAGCGCTTCGGACTCGCGGACTTCGTCCTCTTCCGCTTCGAGTCGACCGAGGCTCGTTGGGTCGGCGGCTTCGCCCGGGCGCTCCGGATGACGGGCGCTCAGCTGACGGAGGCGCTGCAGGAGGCGGCGAAGGGGTAGGAAGCTGGTGGGAGGCGAGGGGATCGAACCCCCGACCACCTGCGTGTAAAGCAGGCGCTCTGCCACTGAGCTAGCCTCCCGGCCACCTGCACGCTAACCGCGGCGCGCCGCAGCCGTCAAGGCAGGAAGCAGCCCAGAGCGGTCAGTCGATCTTCCGCGGCTGGACGGTGAAGTCGACGACGCCGAGCGAGCGGCCGATCGGGTCGAGGATCTCGACCTTCCAGCGGCCGGGCTGGTCCTTCACTCTCTTCAGCGACCAGGTCCGGTAGGGCGAGGCCCGGAGCGGGAGGCGTACGCGCTGGACGTCCTTGCCCTCGAACGACCAGACGTGGAAGACGAAGGCCTCGCCCGTCGCCCCCTCGATCTTCGTGAGGCACGCGACGCTCTCGACGTCGGCCGCGAAGGTCCTCCCCTCGCTGTCGCAGCCCCTGTCGACGATCTCCCGACAGACGGCGATCTCGGTCGCCTTCAGGGGCGACACCTCGACGATCGCGACGGGTGCGCCGAGGAGACCCGGAAGGCCGAGGAGGAGGAGATTCAGAAGCATGCCCGCAGCCCGGCATGATAACGAACCGGGCCGCGCGCACCTCGAGCGGTTCCCACGGCAACGGCCCTGCGGCTGCTCGCGGGGCAGAAACCCCGCCGGCTCCGCCCCGTAAACTCGATCATTGACCTACGCCGGCTACGTCCTCCGCCATCTGACCGCGCGGCCCCTCCGGGCGACGCTGACGGCCGGAGCCTTCGCGTTCTCCATCGGGCTGCTGGGGTTCCTCTGGCTCCTTTCGGCGGCGCTCGAGAAGGAGTGGTCGCCGTTCATGGCCCAGCGGGTCATCGTGACGGCGAAGACCTCGTTCTTCGACAAGCTGCCGATGGCCTATCTCCCCCGGATCGAGGCCACGCCCGGCGTCGCCCGGGTCGTTCCCTTCGACTTCGTTCTCGCGTACTTCCGTGACAGCCGCCCCGAGAACATGGTCCCGGTCTCCTCGGCCCCGCCCGGGCCCATGCTCGAGGTCTACCGGGAGGCGGACGTCCCGCCCGACCAGGCGGCGGCCTGGGCGGCAGACCCGACGGGGGCCCTGGTGGGACCCCTCCTCGTCGAGAAGTTCGGTTGGAAGACGGGCCAGCGTGTCGTCCTGAAGGCCCCGGTGAAGGGCGGCGTCATCGAGACGACGATCCGGGCGGTCATGGGCTATCGGCTCGACAGCGGCCTCTACATCCACCGGCGCTACGCCGAGCAGCTCTTCGAGGCCGAGGGGCAGACGAACATGTTCTGGATCCTCGCGAAGAGCCGGAAGGACGTGGACGGGATCACCGCCGCCCTCGAGAAGGCGTTCGAGAACGCCCCCGTGCCGGCACGCGCGATGACGGAGCGGCAGTGGCAGCTCCAGTTCCTCGAGATGCTCGGGAACGTGAAGGCGCTCCTCGGGAGCGTGGGGCTGGCGACGGGGTTCGCGCTGCTCCTCATCACCGCCAACAGCCTCGCCATGAGCGCGCGCGAGCGGCGCGGAGAGACCGCCGTTCTCCGCGTCCTCGGTTTCCGCCGCAGAGCGATCGCGGGATTCCTTCTCGGCGAGGCGCTCGTCTACGGTCTCGTCGGAGCGCTGCTCGGCGGCGGCGTCATGTCCGCCTTCGCGCACTTCGTCGGCGCCGCCCTCGACAAGACGCAGTACGCCGGGATGGGCGGGCTCCTCGTGCCCGACGCCACCGCGCTCCTCCTGGCGGCCGCCCTCTCGACCCTCCTCGCCGTCCTGGCCGGGCTCGCCCCCGCTCTCAACCTGGCCCGCAGGCCGATCGCGGCGCTTCTGAGAGAGGGGGCCTGACGTGCATCGCCTGCGCTCCCTCGTCGCGCGGACCGTCGAGGTGCGCGAAGGAGAGGGTCCCGCTCTCGGATGGGCGAGCGCGTACTTCTTCCTGCTGCTGGCGAGCTACTACGTCATCCGCCCTCTCCGGGACGAAATGGGCGTCCGGGGAAGCGAGAACGCCCTGTCGTGGCTCTTCGTCGGGACTCTCGCCGGAACCGCTCTGCTGAACCCGCTCTTCGGCGCCCTCGTTTCGCGCCTCACGCGGAAGGTCTTCGTCCCGGTCGTCTACCGCTTTCTCGTGGCGACCCTCGTCCTCTTCTGGGCACTCCTTTCCCTTGCGCCCGAGGCGTGGCGCCTCCCCGTCGCCCAAACCTTCTTCGTCTGGGCGAGCATCTTCAATCTCTTCGCCGTGTCGGTGTTCTGGGGCTTCCTCTCCGACCTCTTCCGTCCGGAGCAGGGCCGACGGCTCTTCGGTTTCGTCGCCGTCGGCGGGACGCTCGGAGCCGTGGCCGGGGCCGCGCTGACGGCGGGCCTCGCGGGCCTCCTCGGCCCGACGAACCTCCTTCTCCTCGCGGCGCTCCTCCTCGAGGGGGCCGTCTTCTGCGTCCGCGGTCTCGTCCGGCACTTCGGAGTCGACGACACGTCCCGAAACCCGGACGGTACGGGAACCGAGCCGGAAGGGGTTCCGCCGGGCAGAGGCGTGTTCTCGGGTCTCGCGATCGTCTCGCGTTCCGGTACCTCCTCGGCATATCGCTCTTCCTCCTCTTCTTCACCATCAGCTCGACGTTCCTCTACTTCGAGCAGGCGCGCATCGTGAAGGCCGCGCTCGCCGACTCCGCAGAGCGGACCGCGTTCTTCGCCCGGATCGACCTCTGGGTGAACCTCCTCGCCGCATTCACCCAGGTATTCCTTTCGGGGCGCATCGTCCGGGCGCTCGGCGTCGGCGGCACCCTCGTGGCGCTCCCGGTCCTCACCGCCGCCGGCTTCCTCGCTCTCGCCGCCTCGCCGACGACGGGAGTCCTCGTCCTCGTCATGGTGTCGCGGCGCGCCGGCAACTTCGCGCTCTTCCGCCCCGCGCGCGAGGTCCTCTTCACCGTTCTCCCGCGCGAAGAGAAGTACGCCGCCAAGAACTTCGTCGACACGTTCGTCTACCGCTCCGGCGACGTCGTCGGTGCGTTCGCCGACAAGGGCCTCCGGGCCCTCGGCGCCGTGGGCGGGACGCTCGCGGGCCTCTTCCTGCCCATCGCCGTCGCCTGGGCGCTCCTGGCGGCCTGGCTCGGACGGCGGCAGGGCCGCCTCGCCGAGGCGCGGGCGGCGGCACAGCCCGAAGGCCCCGACGCGGGTTAGCATCCCGTCCTCATGGACTGGCTCCTGAAAACCGAAGCCTCCGAGTACGCGTTCGAGGATCTCGTCCGGGACAGGACCACCGGCTGGGACGGCGTGACGAACGCCCTGGCACGCAAGCACCTACGGTCGATGACGAAGGGAGACCGTCTCGTCATCTACCACACGGGCGACGTCAAGGCCGCCGTCGGGCGGGCCACCGTCGCCGCCGCGCCCCGCCCCGATCTGCTCGACCCGAAAGGGACCGTCGTCGACGTGAAGGCCGGGCGAGCGTTGAAGAAGCCCGTCACGCTCGCCGAGATGAAGGCGGCGAAGGTCTTCGCCGGGTCGCCGCTCCTGACCTGCGGGCGGCTCTCCGTCGTTCCGCTCACGCCCGAGCAGTACGCCTTCGTCGCGGGCGACTAGTCCATGCTCCTCTCCCGGGCGGCCGAGGTGGCGCTGAAGTCGCTGCCCCACTTCGACCCTCGCGGGCCGGACGCCCCCGGCCACGAGGTGCGCGTCCTCGCCTTCGCTTGTGGAGAACCTGCTCCGTATCTCGCGAAGGTGCTGCAGAGACTCGCCCGAGCCGGCCTCCTGCGATCGAAGCGGGGCCGGACGGGAGGATTCGTCCTCGGCAGGCCGGCGAGCGAGATCACGCTGGCCGACATCGTCCTCGCGGTCGAAGGGGCGGAGAGCCTCGAGACGGTCTTCGCGCTCCCGGAGGGTCCGGCCGGGCCGTTCCTTCTCCCGGCCCGGAACGAACTCGCGGCGCGGCTCTCTGGAACGACGCTGGCTCGCCTCCGGCGCGAGATCCTGGTCCCGTGAGCGCCGCCGGCGGCGTCCCCGCGCGCGAGACGACTTCGATCGAGGTTCCGCTCCAGCTCTTCCCGCGCCTGCCGGAAGAGTCGCCACCTTTCCCCCTCCTTCTCGGCCTCCACGGCTACGGAATGCACGCGGCGACACTCTTCCCCCTCCTCGCCCGCATGGCACCCGACGGATGGGGAATCGTCGCCGTCGAGGGGCCTCAGTCGGCCTTCCTTCCCGGCGAGGCGCTCGGCCCCGCGGGAGCCCGCGGCTTCCACTGGGGCGTCAGCCCGCGGCACGAGGACAACCAGGCGGTCCACCGCGCGGCCGTCGCCGCGGCGATCGCCTGGGGTGTCGAGCGCGGCGCCGACCCGTCGAGAGTCGCGCTCCTCGGCTTCAGCCAGCCCTGCTCGTTCAACTACCGCCTCGCCCTCGACACCCGGCGCGGCCTTCCGTTCAGGGCCGTCGTCGGCCTCTGCGGCGGACTACCGGGGGAATGGACCGAGCCGGCGCCCGGGACGGCGGCCTCCGCGTCCTCCCACGCCCTCCACATCTCGACCGACGCCGACGAGTTCTACGCCCTCGAACGCGTCGCCACTTACGCCGCGCTGCTCTCGTCTCGTTTCGCGAGCGTGAGGCACGAGATCCACGCGGGAGGGCACAGGGTGCCGTCGACGGCGATCCCGGTCGTCCGGGCGTTCCTGGAGCGATACGGGTGAAGCCGACTCGGCCGCGCCGTCGTAACCTCTCCGGACGATGCACGACCTGCGCGCGTTCCTCGCCGCCCTGAGAGCCGAGGGAGAGCTCCTCGAGATCGAGACCGAGGCCGACCCGAACCTCGAGATCCCCGAGATCCACCGGCGGGTCATCGAGCAGGGGGGGCCGGCGCTCCTGTTCGAGCGCCCGAGGGGCTCCGCCTTTCCCGTCGTCACGAACCTGTTCGGCACCGCGAAGCGGATCGAGCTCGCGTTCGGCCGTCGCCCCCTGGAATTCGTGAAGGCTGCCGTCCGTGCGACGCACGAGCTCCTCCCGCCGACCCCCGGAAAGCTGTGGGGCTTCCGCTCCTTCTTCGGCGAGGCGCTGAAGGTGGGAATGAAGGAGGTCTCTCACTCCCCCGTCACCGAGGTCGTCGAGACCGACCCCGACCTGACGCGTCTTCCGGCTCTCACGCAGTGGCCCGAGGACGGCGGCCCGTTCCTCACGCTGCCGCTCGTCTACACGGAACACCCCGACAAGCGCGAGCACAACCTCGGGATGTACCGGATCCAGATCCACGAGCCGCGGCAGACCGGCATCCACTGGCAGATCGGCAAGGGGGGCGGGTTCCACTATCACGTCGCCGAGTCGAAGGACGAGGCGCTTCCCGTCACGATCTTCCTGGGCGGCCCCCCGGCGCTCATCCTCGCTGCGATCGCGCCCCTCCCCGAAGGGCTTCCCGAGATGCTCCTCGCCTCGCTCCTCCTGGGCAGAAAGCTCCCCGTGACGCGCGTGCCGGGCCACCCGCACCGCCTCGTCGCGGGTGCCGAGTTCGCGATCACGGGAAAGGTGCCGCCGAACGTGCGGCGCGCGGAGGGGCCGTTCGGCGACCACTACGGCTACTACTCGCTGAAGCACGACTACCCCGTTCTCGAAGTCGACCGCATCTTCCGGCGCCGCGACGCGATCTTCCCGGCCACCGTCGTCGGAAAGCCGGCGCAGGAGGACTTCTACATCGGGGACTACCTGCAGGAGCTTCTGTCGCCGCTCTTCCCGGTCGTCATGCCGAGCGTCGTCGACCTCTGGAGCTACGGCGACACCGGCTTCCACTCGCTCGCGGCGGCCGTCGTGAAGGACCGCTATGGGCGCGAGGCGATCTCGTCGGCGTTCCGGATCCTCGGCGAAGGGCAGCTCGCCCTGACGAAGTTCCTCCTCCTGACGGACGTTCGCGTCGACCTGAAGGACTTCCGCGCGCTCCTCGAGACCGTCCTCGCCCGCTGCCGGTTCGAGACCGACCTCTTCGTCGTCTCGAACCTCGCCATGGACACGCTCGACTACACCGGCCCGAAGGTGAACGAGGGGTCGAAGGGCGTCCTCGCCGGCCTCGGCGCCCCGATCCGCGACCTCCCGCGCGAGTTCTCGGGCCCGGTCCCTGCGGGAGGGCGGGCGGCCGCGGTCTTCTGCGGCGGGGCGCTCTGCGTCTCCGGACCTTCGTGGCAGGAGGACCGGGACTTCGCCGCGCGCCTCGCACGCGATCCGGCGATCGCGGAGTGGCCCCTCGTCGCCCTCGTCGACGACGCGGCGGCTGCCGCAAGAGACGCGCGCTCTTTCCTCTGGCACGTCTTCACCCGCTTCGAGCCGGGAGCCGACGTCCACGCCGCCCGGACCGAGATCGTGAGGAACCAGATCGCCCGTTCGGCGCCGATCGTCCTCGACGCCAGGATGAAGCCCTGGATGCCGGGCGTCGTCGAGGCCGACCCTCGGACCGTCGCCCTCGTCGACCGCCGGTGGCGGGAGTACTTCCCGGCGGGAAGCGCCGGCACGCGTCTCTGAGGCGCCCGGAGCGCCCGAGGGCACTCCGGGAACGGTCCGTCGCCCCCTTGCGCAACCCCCACTTCAATGGATATCGTCATCCACTGAGAGGCGCCCCCTGTTTTCCCAGACCTCGCGCTACGCGCTCCGCACCCTCGCCTACCTCGCGACCCACCGCGACCGATGGGTCCTCGCCCGCGAGATCGCGGCGGGAGCGGACGTCCCGCCGGACTACCTCTCCAAGATCCTCGCCCGGCTCCGCAAGCGCGGCTTCGTCACCAGCCAGAAGGGCTGGGGCGGCGGGTTCCGGATGAAGGGCACCGGGGCGAACGTGGCCATCTCGGCCGTCCTCGAGACGTTCGACGGAAAGCGGGAAAAGGATGCCTGCGCCTTCGGCCTCGGCCGGTGCAAGGCAGACGCCCCCTGCCCCCTGCACCCTCACTGGGAACGCATCCGGGAGGAGTACGAACAGATGCTCCGGAGCGTGACGCTGCGGGACCTGAAGCACGAGACCACTCCGTGACCCCCCTTTTTGCCATATCAACGGATCTCGCCATCCATTGAGATAGAACGAGGAGACCTCATGGCCCGACCCATCACGATCCTGATGAACGAGCACCGCCTCATCGAAAACGTCCTCGGCTCCCTCGAGACCTGCGTGCTCGAGGTCGAAGGCGGCCTCGCCCTCGAGCGCGCCTTCGCCCTCGACTACGCGACGTTCCTGCGCGGCTTCGCGGACGCGTGGCACCACGGCAAGGAGGAGGACATCCTCTTCCGCCGGATGGTGGAACGTGGCTTCTCGGCCGAGTCGGGGCCCGTCGCCGTCATGCTCCACGAGCACCGCGAGGGGCGCGCCCTCGTCGGGGCGATCCACGGGGTCGGAGAGGGCACGGGCGACGTGACCCCTGCCGAGAGGAGGTCCTTCCTCGAAGGGGCCCGTGGCTTCATCCCCCTCCTGCGTCAGCACATCCAGAAGGAAGACAACATCCTCTACCCGATGTCGGAGAGGGTCCTGTCTTCGGCCGAGTTCGAGACGATGCTCGCCGACTTCGCGGCTTTCGAGACGAAAGCGGGGGCCGACGGGACCCGCGACCGCCTCGAGGCGCTCGCCGGCCGGCTCGTCTCCGCGTTCCGGCCCGACGAGGCGCGGGTGGCGGCGGGGTCGGCCGGGGGCTGCTGGTCGCGCGGATGACGCAGAAGCCGTGAATCGGACTCTCCCGGTCCCGTAAACTCCTCCTGAAACGGAGGAGGACGTGCCGCCGGGGCTGGGAGAGATCCTCGCCGAATCCGGAGACCTGACCCTGAGACGCCTGCGAAAGGCGTCCGACTGGCGGCGTGTTCACGGAGGGACGATCGACCGCGCCCTCCTCGCGACGGGCGCCGTCAGCGAGGAGGCGCTCCTCGACGCCCTGGAGCGCGTTACGGGTCTCCCGAGCGTCTCGCGCGAGCGGCTCTCCACCGCACGCCGCGAGGTGGTCGAAACGCTCCCTGCCGATGCCCGCAGGCGCCTTCGCGCTTTGCCGTTCGACCGCCACGGAAACGTCCTGTACGTCGCGGTCATCGACCCGGGCAACCCGGTCCTCGAAACGGGTCTCGTCGCCTCCACGGGCTGCGTCATACGCACCCACGTCACCGCCGACCCGATCCTCGAGGACGTCCTGAGGATCTGGGAATCGGCGAAGCCGGACATTCCCGGACCTGGGGCCCCGGGGCCTGCTCCGGCGAGCCCGGTGGCGCCATCCACGCCGGCGCCCGCCCCGGACCGGCCAGGCCCCGATCCGGCCGTCGAGCTCGACCCGTTCGCGCGCCTCGCGCGCGCCCTGCTCGTCGACGCGATCGACGAGGGAGCCCAGGCGATCGAGATCGGCCCCGAGGGAAAGGGGGCTCTCCTTCGTACTTACTCGGGCGGAGTCGCTCAGACGTCCCGGCCACTTCCGCTTCCGGTTCTCGAGCCGCTCTTCTCCTGGTTCCTCGCCAGGACACGACCCTCCGGGCCGTTCGACGAGGGGGGGCTCGTCCTCGAGAGATCCGGCCGGCGCGTCCGCGTCGAGGCCACCATCGACGCCACGGGGACCGCCTGGCTCGTTCTCGAGCCCGCCCCCGGTCCTCCGCAAATGGAAACCGAGATCTGCCTCCACGAGGCGGCGGAGGGGGACATCTTCTGCCCCTTCTGCGGAGCCCCTCTCTGAACGGGCTCGAAGGCTCAGAAGCGGTAGAACAGCGAAGCCGAGAGCACCCGCGAGAAACGTCCCACGTCGAAGGCGAGGTCGAAGGAGACCCGCCGCGAGATCGTGGCGCCGAGGCCGCCCGAAAACCGGTCGTCGGGCTTGCCTCCGTCGTAGACGGTCCTCACGCTCTCGGAGTACGGCGGGTCGTCGACGTCGTAGGCCGTTCCCGCCGCGTCGCGCGCCGAGAGGTTCGACGTCACGCCCCTTGCGGGCTCGCGGTGATAGCCGAGCCGGAAGGCGAGAAGCAGGTCCGCCGTGGTGGCGACGTACTCGATCCCGATTCGCGGAAGGATGACGTCGTCGGGGGGGGCGAGGTCGGCGAGGAGCGGACCCACCGGGAATCCCGGGAACGGCCCGGCGAGCCCGCTGTAGGAGACCACGGGCAGGGGCCTGTCTATGAAATCCCCGTACGCGATCCACTGGGCCTCGACGGCGACCGTCAGCCCGGGGAACGGGCGAGCGGCCAGGCCCACGGCAGCGTCCCGGGGGACGCGCGCCGAGAACGGCCGGGACTCCTGGCCGGCGAGCGGAGACGGGACGTCTCCGCCGATCTCGAGGGTGCCCGCCGCCGCACCCGTCTGGCGGTAGACCGCTCCCGCGGTCAGCTTGCCGCCGGACGCGAGGTCGGCGTGGACCCCAACGACGAAGCCGAGGGTGCTCGAGTCGAGATCTCGGATCGCCATGGTGGCCGTGAGAGTCTCGATCTGCGTCGGCGTGCGGTAGGTCCGGTTCACGATCCGGTGCGCGCCGCCGGCGTCGCCGAGGAGCTCCAGATCCATCCGGTTCATGGTGACCCCCGCACCGATCCGAAGACGGTCCGTGGCGCGGTACGCGGCGGAGAGGCCGAGGAGCCGGTTGCGGAGCGAAACCGCGCCGTGCTCGCGAAACTCGTAGAGATAGTCCAGTCGCGTCGAGCCGCCCGACCGGTTGTCGCGCAGCTCGATGTAGGTGTACCCGTCCTCACCCGGGTCGCCCTCGAACCGCAGGTTCTCTGCGTAGCTCACGGCGGCCACGAACCTTCGGGACACGGGAATCACGACCCCGGCGAACTCCACGCCCGAGGCGCGCGCCGGGATGTCGGAGTTCACGCCACGGACCGGCGGGTACGGGTTCGAGAGGCTCCCCGTCGCCGTCGAGCGTGCGGTGACGAGGCCGATGACGTCGTCCGACCTCTTCCCCGAGACCCCCACTTCGACCGACGAAAGGAGGCCGAGGCCGGCCGGGTTGGCGATCGCCGCGGTGGCATCGTCGGCGATCGCGGTGAAGGCACCGCCCATGGCGAGCGATTTCCCGCCCGGGTTCGTCAGGTTGAACGTGATCTTGGAGAGCAGGGCCGACTCGACCTGGGCGGCGGCGGGTGCCGCCGAGACGAGGAGAAGGACGACGACCAGCTTCTTCATCGGAGGGTCTCCTCGAGCTCTTCGAGTGGGCGGAGGGTGAGGGGGACGAGAGCGGGCTCTCCGGCCGCGACGGCGACCTCCAGCTCGGCCCGCGCGGAGCCCGGAGGCGGTTCGGCCACGGTGACACGATAGCGGCCCGGAGGGACCGGGAGAACGAGCGGCGTCTCCGCCGGGGAGGGGAGCGGGACGGCAGTCCCGCTCTTCACGTCGACCACGGACACGACCGAGGCCCACGGGACCGACGTGATTCGGAGCTCCGCCGTCGCCGGGCTGCGAGGGGGCCGCCCTGCCGCGTTCTTCGGTGGGGCGGCGTCCGTCTCCGGTCGGCGCGTGAGCGCTCCCCAGAAGAGAAGCGCCAGGAGGGCCGCGCCGGCGAGGACGATGCCCGCAGTCCTCCGCACCGGCGCAGGCGCCGACGGGGCGCGGCCCGCGACGAGCTGCGTCGGCGCGGTCGGCCCGCGGGGCGACGAGGCCGGCGGCGCGCTCCCCGGGTCGCCCGCGTCCGCCTTGCGAGGAGGTAGCTCGCCCGACGCCCCGGTCGACCGCAGGACCGAGACGAGCCGCTCGGTGATGTCGCGATAGGTCTGCGGGCGGTCCTCGCGCCTCTTCTCGAGCATCTGACCGAGGAGCCGGACGAGCTCCATCGGAAGGGCAGGGGACCCTGGCGGTGCGGCGACGGGCGGCGGCAGGTGGTTCAGGTGCGCGGCGATGTACTCCACCGGGGCGCGCCCCTCGAACGGGCGGCGCCCCGCGAGCACCTGGTAGAAGATGACGCCGAGGCTGTAGACGTCGCTCCGCCAGTCGAGCGGCACGCCCTGGCCCAGGGAGCCGAGCTGCTCCGGCGACCCGTAGGCGACCTTTCCGAGAAAGAAGCCGGTCGCGGTGAGCGACTCCGCCGCGGCAGATTCGAAAAGCTTGGCGATGCCGAAGTCGAGGAGCTTGACGGTCTTCTCGCCACCGGTCTCGACCACGAAGACGTTGTCGGGCGAGAGGTCGCGGTGCACGATGCCGCGGGAGGCGAGGTACTCCATTCCGTTTGCGGCCTGGATCAGGAGCGGGAGAGTCTCGGGAAACGGCCGGCCGGCGTAGCTTCCGATCGGTTTTCCCTCGAGGTACTCCATCGCCAGGTAGGGCGTCCCGTCCTCCTCGCCGATCTCGTAGAAGGTCACGACGTTGGCGTGCAGGAGCGCCTGGAGAATCTCGGCCTCCCGCGTGAAGCGAACCCGCGCCTCGGCCACGTGCGGCGCCGACTCGTCGCCCGCCACCTCGGTCTCGCGGATCACCTTCAGCGCGACGGTCTTGCCGTCCCGCTCGTCCACCGCTCGGTAGACGATTCCCATCCCGCCGCGGCCGACACGGCGGACGATCCGGTAGTGGGCGATCCGTTCTACGGCGGGCGGGTTCACGTCTGCTCCAGGGGGCGCATGCCCCCGCCGAGGTTAACCCCCGGCCGCCCGCCACGCGTCAGCGGATCGCCCTCGCCGCGTGCGCGGCCCGTGTCGACGGCGTCAGCGGCCGGTTCCCGCCGAGGCCGGACGGAGGAAAACGTTCGCAGGGTCGCCCGTCACGAGGTTGATCTTGGAGACGAACGCCATGAAGACGCCGTCGCCGTCCATCTGCCTCACGACGACGCGGGCGTCGACGACCTCTTCCAGATCGAGCTTCATCAGGTCGCGGAAGAGCTCCCGGGAGATGTAGTCGCCGGCCTTCAGCGAAACGAACTGGATGGACAGCGGGACGAGCGCACCTGGCTGGTACACGCCGACGGCCACGGTCACCGGCGCGCCCCCGACCTCCTGGAGGATCAGGTTCGTCCTGTAGCGCGGCGAGGTCTCGGCCCCCTCGATGAGCGCCGTCCCGAGATTCGACTGGAACGAGGAGTAGCCGTGCCGGTACGAGTAGCCCTCCATGCCGGTCCGGAACTCCCCGCGCGACGGGTTCACGGTGTCCCTCGTGTAGGTCTCGGTCTGGACGTCGACGTCGGCCCAGGTGTATTCCCACCCCGCGGAGCCCTCCTGCCGGAGAGCGTCGACCGAAATCGTCCCCCAGACGTTCGCCTCGGCCGGTATGAGGAAGGCGTTCTCCAGGACGTCGTTGATCGAGATGGCGTTCTGCGCCGGCACGAAGACGGTGGCCGTCGCCGACGCTCCCTGCGGCAGGTTCCCGCTCTTGTCGATGAACCGTAGCCGGACGTTCCGCGATTCGGTGTCGTTCACGTTGGCCAGCGTCACCCGGGTCTTCCAGCGGGGGGCATTGCCCGAGGAGAGCGGCGCGCCCGTGACGTGGGCGACCGGGAAGAGCACCGGCTCGACCTCCTCGGCGTACGGGAGGGGACCGGACAGGCTACGGACCGACGCCGCCGCCGAGGAGGCAGCCGGGACGAGCGCCGCCCTCGAGACTCCGACCCGGAGCGAGGCGTCCTGCGTTCCCGAGTCGATCACCGTCGCAAACGGGACGACCGCGCCGCGTTCCCGTCCGAACGGGTCGATCACGCCCCGCTGGAACTCCAGCTGGGCCCACAAGCTCCCCGCCGTGATCGGTTCCGCAGGAAAGAGGTCCGCGTCGTTGATCTGGATCGACCCGAGCGCCGGGACGGTCACGTCGAGGCTCACCGCCTGACCGTCCTTCTGGATCGGGGTCCCGACGTTGTCGAACAGCCGGATCACGACCCGCGTCGCGTTCCCCGTCGTCTCCCTGAGGATCAGGTTCGTCCGCCTCGTGGCGTCGTGCCAGAGGCCGGAGACGATGAACGAGCGGTCGTAGGCGCTCGCTCCTTCTCCAGCCGCGACCGGACGCATCTCGAATCCGAACTCGCCCGTGGAGAGGATGGTTCCCTCGACGGCGGTCCCGAGGGCGGCCGTCTTGCCCGCGACGAGTGAGACGAGCGGCTTGTTGTTCACCATGGCCGTCGCGGAGAGGGTCGCGGCCGGAGAGCTGATGTCGAGCGAGCACGACCCCTCGTACCCGAACACCGTTCCGACGATGTTGCGGAAGCGCCGCGTCTCCCCCGCTCCGAGCGTGAAGACGAACTGCCGGACCCCCAGGGAGGTGTTCCCCTGCCCCGACGGCGTGAGCGTCAGGACGACCTGGATCGGGGAGAGGGCGTCGACGTTCGACAGCCAGACGTCGGAGGTGTAGCGCCCGATGCCGCGGACGTCGACGGCGTTCGGCAACGATGGGAACAGGAGCCGGCTCTTCATGAGGTAGAGAGGCGGCAGGTCGGAACCGTCGCTCGAAGGGCCGCCGCTTCCCGCGGAGAGGAGAGGCCCGTCGTCGATCACGCTGAGGCTCTTCGGGCTGCCGGGGTGGCCCGCGGTCACGACGGTGACCGTGGCCACCTCCGTCCCGATCGCGGCCCGGCGCTTGCCCCGGTCGACGCCGATCCAGACGGGACGTCTCTCCCCGGGGGCGAGCGGCCGATCCCACGTCTTCCCGTCGACCGCCTGGATGGTGATCCACTCCGCCGAGATCGACGTGACGATCGAGGCAGGGCGAGAGCCGGGGTTCACGAGGGTTCGCCGGAGGCCGTTGCCGAGCGCGTCGACGTCGGCCCCCTCGTCGTCCCAGCCGGCTGGCGCTTCGGCCGCCTCGGCGGCGCCGCCGACGTCGATCGGCACGCGCAGGACGACGCCCTTCGCGATGAGGGTGAGCTCCTCGTGGAGCGGCGCGGAGGAGTCGATGTCCTGCACCACCGTCACGCTCACCGAGGCGCTGTCGCCCGACTCGACCCGGAACGATCCCGGGTGAGCGACGACCGCCCCGCTGGCGCTCGAAGCGGTAACGTCGAGCGCCTCGCTGCCGGCGTTCCGGACGGTCAGCCTCGTCGACGGAGGGGCGTTCGCTCCCGAGGGCACGATGAATGGCTTTGGTGCAGAGACGAGAACGAGCGAGGAGGTCTTCGAGGTGCCGACGAGGACGCGGGCCGGCCTCGACCACGCACTGACCTCGCCACAGATGTTCTCCGTCCGGAGCTGGTAGAGGTACTCGCCGGGTCCGTCCGCGAACGCGGCGGTTCCCGTGTCGATCAGCGTCTCCTTGACGTCCCCGAAGCTCGTGGAGCGCCTGAGACGGAACCGGAGGCCCTGTGCTCCCCCCCCCGGCCCCGGCTGGCTGGCGTTCAGCGTGTCCCACGAGACGACGTACGTGGTGTACGCGGGAGGCGCCTCAGGGCTGACGGCCGGGGGCTCCACCTCGATGGGCGGGGCGCAGTAATCGGAGATCGTCACCGGCAGGACCGTAGACTCGACGCGAACGGCGGTCGGCCCGGCGCAGAACGACTGGACGGCGACGCGGTGGTAAAGCGTCCGAGCCGCCCCCAGCGGAGGGCCGTAGGCCGTGGAGATCCCCCTCGTCTTGAACCCCTCCACGCCCTTGGCGAACGCCGGGTCCTCCGAGCGTTCGACGACGAAAATGTCAGCTGGACCCGTCGGCCGGTCCGCCAGGACGTTCGTCCACGAAATCGTGTAGCCCTCGAAGCGGTTGACGACGGCCGGCACCGAGAGGCTGGGCCTGTCGGGCGGACAGGCTGCGGCCGCCCCCGTGGCGGAAGCCGCCGGGAAGGCCAGCAGGACCCCGGCCGCGCCAATGGCGGCCCGGATCGAAGCGAAGTTTCGCGGCATCGTCGTCATCCCCTCTGCACGCCGCGCCGTTAGACTCGACGCGTCGTGCCTTCATGAAGTGTCGGTTGACCCGGTCCACCTCACGCATCCGGCTCGTCCGGGGCGCCCTGACGGCCTCCCTGGCCCTGGTGGCACTCCTGCCACGGCCGGGCCTGCCGGCACCGCAACAACCCATTTTACCCCCCGATTCCGCCGCTCGCCCGTTTCTGGAGGGAAGGGAGCTCGTCGGGAGGGGAAGGTACGCCGAGGCGATCCCGAAGCTCGAGAAAGCGCTCGATACGGGCCACGAGAAGCCCCAGGAGAGCTTCGGGACGAGCCGTCACGCCGTCGACTTCTACGATCCCCACTACTGGCTGGGCGTTGCGCTCATGGAGACGGGCCAGGAGACGCGGGCCCTGGCCCACCTCCGCTCGTCGGCCGCGGGCGGCACTTTCCCGAACCGGCGTGAGACCGAAGACAGGTCACGGCGCATCGCGGAACTGGTACGACGCGAAGCGGCCCGAAACGAGCCCCCGCCCCGGGAGTCGGCGCCGGCGCCGCTCCCCTCCCCGACGCCGGCACCGCCCGCTCCGACGGCCGGGCCCGTCCTGCCGGTTCCGATTCTCGCCGCGACCCCGCCGGCAGACCCTTCCCCGGTCCCGATCCCGGGCGCTGGGGACCCGAGAATCGTCCCCGCTCCTCCTCCCCCGCGTCTCGGCGCGGCCCTCGCCGCCCTCGCCGCCGGCGATTTCGATCGGGCGGCCGCGCTCGTTCAGGCCGAACGGCGCCGCAGCCCGGGGGCGCGCGAGCTCGACCTCGTCGAGGCTTGCGCGCTCGGTGGCCGGTACGTTCTGGAAGGCCGTCGCGACGCGGCCCTCCTCGGAGCCGCGCGCGCGAGCCTGGCCGCGTTCCGTCGGAAAGGGGGAGCGGCCCGGGCGGAGGCGACCCTCATCTCGCCGACCCTTCGCACTCTCCTCGAGCCGAAGTGATCCCCGCTCAGGGCGTCCGGACGACCCTCGTCCCGGCGACGAGGTCGTGAAGCGCCCGGCGGTCCTTCCGGAAGAGGACGAGGAGATATCCGACACCCAGGAGCGCGCCGGAGAGGTTCCACGCGAGGAACCGGGCGATCGCGCTCTTGAGCCCGATGCCGGGAGCGGGGACCGGCGGCCCGGTTGCCACGACCGACAGCCTCAGGAGAGCCTTCCCGGGCGTCCGCCCCGTCCGGGCCCAGCCCCCGATGACGTACCAGAGATTCGCCCCGAGGATCATCACGCCACAGCCCGCGAGAATGCCGAGGAAGGCCCAGTCGCGCAGGAGGTCCGCCGATTGGAAAGCCTCCCGGAAGAGCAGGACGAGAAAGACGGGGGACAGGAGGAGGAGATTCAGCGCGAGAAGGATGATCGCGTCGACGAGCGTCGCCAGGACGCGCGGAAAGAACCCGGCAGCCTCGCGTCCCGTCGCCTCGCGGTACGCCGGCGGCACCGGCTTGCGGACCCGGATCGCCGGGGCCGGTCGTTCCACGGACGGAGGGACCCTCGAGCTCCGAATGGGGAACTGCGAGAGGGTGGCATCGGCCGGCCGTCTGGGAGGGGCCGCCGGAGCCGCTGACTGCGCGGGCGCCGGTGAGGGAGGTGGCTCGTCCACGAGGGGAAGATCGAGAGGTGGCCGCTCGTTGACTCCGGAGCTGTGAACGGCGGCGAGAGCGGCGGATGCGACCACGGCGGGAGAGGAGCCTCCACGGGCGGCATCGTCCACACCCCGGAAAAGGTCGTCGGCGGAGATCTCCAGGGGTGACGACACCTCGAGCTCCGCGGCGGCCGGGGCGGGGGGAGCGGGTGGGGATTCGGTTCCCGGGCCGTTCGAATCCGGCAGCCCCTCGACCGCCGACGGGGTCAGGAGCGCCGTTCTCTCGACCGGACCGGTCGGTTCGAGGAGCCGGTACTCGAGGACGGCGGCACCCACCTGAAGGCGATCTCCGCTCCTCAGGATCGTCTCGTTCAGGATCCGCCGCCCCGCGACGAACGTTCCGTTCGACGAGTTCAGGTCCTTGAGGACGGCCGTCCCGTTCGAGAACGAGAGGAGCGCGTGACTCCTCGAGACGGACTCGTGGTCGACGCGGACCGTCGCGGAGCGGGACCGGCCGAGCGTGACTTCTCCTTCCGAGAGCTCGATCTCCCGGCCGTCGACGACGAGGATGTAGCGGTGCGCGTCTGCGGACACGACGGCGCCGATTGTAGGCGAGCCGGGAGTGCCGAAGTGCCCCTGAGGGCCCCGGCCGTCGGCGTCTCCCCCTCCGAGAGGAGCTTCGCGACGGTCCCGGCGAAGACGACGCGCCCCCCGTCCTTCCCCCCGCCGGGCCCCAGCTCGAGGAGCCAGTCGGAGGCGAGGAGAAACGCGGGGTTGTGCTCGACGGCGACGACGGAGTGGCCGGCCGAAAGGAGCCGCCGGAAGACGGCGAGGAGGACACCGACGTCCCGGGGGTGGAGCCCGGTCGTCGGTTCGTCGAACAGGAAGAGGGTCGGCTTCACGGCGGTCCCCGCCTTCAGGAACGACGCGACCTTCAGGCGCTGCGCCTCGCCTCCGGAGAGCGTCGCGGTCGACTGGCCCAGACGGAGGTATCCGAGGCCCGCCTCGGCGAGCGGCGCCAGCCGCGAGGTGATCGCCGGAAGGTCGGCGAAGAGCTCGAGCGCCTCGTCGACCGTCGTTCCGAGAAGCTCGTGGACGTTTCGCCCTCGCACCCTGACGTCGAGGACGTCGGGCGAGAAGCGGCGCCCGTCGCAGGCGTCGCAGACGACGGAGACGTCGGCGAGGAACTGCATGTCGATCGTGACGACGCCCGAACCCTCGCACGTCTCGCAGCGCCCGCCGACGGCGTTGAAGCTGAAGCTTCCCTTCGTCAGCCCCGCGGCGCGGGCGGCCGGGCTCCGGGCCCAGAGGGCGCGCACCTCGTCCCAGGCCTTCGTGTAGGTCGCCGGGTTCGACCTCGCGGAGCGGCCGAGGGGAGACTGGTCGACGAGGACGACGTCGTGAAACGCCGAGAGCCCCTCGATCCGGTCGTGGGCGCCGCGCTCGAGCCCATCGGCCTCCTTCCGCCCGAAGGCACGGAGGGCGCCCGAGGCGAGGACGTCGACGACGAGCGAGGATTTTCCGGACCCCGACGGTCCGCAGACCGCGGCCAGGACTCCGGTGGGAATCTCGACCGTCACGTCCGACAGGTTGTTCGCGCGCGCCCCGACGATGCGCAGGACGCCTCGCGGATACGGCGCGGGCCGCTCGGCCACGCTCGCAGTCATCGCCCGAAGCGCCTCACCCGTGGCGGTCCCGGCCCTCTCGAGCGCCTCCGGCGTACCCTCGAAGACGAGCCGGCCGCCGTGCGCGCCGGCGTGAGGTCCGAGGTCGATGACGTGGTCGGCCGCGCGGATGACGTCGAGGTCGTGCTCGACGACGCAGACGGCGTTTCCGGCGTCGGCGAGGCGCCGGAGCACGCCGAGGAGGCGCGCCGTGTCGCACGGGTGGAGACCGACGGTCGGCTCGTCGAGGACGTAGAGCGTCCCGGTGAGCGCGTTGCCGAGCGCGGAGCCGAGCTGGACCCTCTGCGCCTCTCCGCCGGAAAGGGTTCGCACGGTCCTCGCCAGCGAGAGGTACGAGAGGCCGACGTCGACGAGGGTCCCGACGCGATTCACGAGGTCCGCCACCAGCGAGCCGCCTCTCGCCCTCTCCTTCACGCCGAGAGGAAGCCCCCGAAGCCTCTCGAGGAGCTCTCCGAGGGGCAGCGCGCAGAGCTGGGGCAGCGTCGCGCCGCCGACCCGCACCGCACGCGCCTCTGGGGTGAGGCGCTCCCCGAGGCAGTCCGGGCAGCGCTCGTAACCGCGGTACCTCGCGATCATCACGCGGACGTGCACCTTGTAGCGCTTCGTCTCGAGGTACGAGAAGAGCCCCTTCACCCCGTACCAGTCGCCGTCGCCGTCCCAGACGAGCTCCCGCTCCCGCGCCGTCAGCTCGTTCCACGGCACGTCGCGGCGAATCCCGAGCCGCCGGCAGGCCCGGGCGAGGTCGGGGTAGGCGCTGGCGTAGGCCGGCGTGTTGAACGGCGCGAAGGGTCGCTCGCGAAGAGTGAGTCCGGGGTCGGGGAGGACCTTCGACGCGTCGAGCCCCGCCACCCGTCCGAAGCCCTGGCAGGTCCGGCAGGCGCCGCGCGGCGAATTGAAGGAGAAGTGGGCCGGCGTGGGCTCCTCGAATCGGCGGCCGCAGGAGTTGCACGCGAGACCGCGCAGGAAGCGGAGCTCGCGCCCGGTCGAGGCTTCCCGTACGAGAAGCTCGCCCTCCCCGACGGAGAAGGCGCCGTCGATCGACGCCGCCAGCTCCGGGTCGCCCGGGCAGAGGACGTGCCGCCCGACGACGAGCCTCACGAGGGAGTCCTCCCCGGCGGGAGGAGGCGCTCCGGCGTCGAACGAGACGACGCTCCCGTCGGCGGCCACGGCGCGGAAGAGACCCGAGCGGACCCAGAGCGGCGCGCGCTCCGCCAGCCCCACGGCGGGTCGCGGCGCCAGCACGAGGACGCGCGCCCCCTCGCCGAGCCCTGAGAGGAGCGCCTCCATCACGTCTCGCGGGGACTCGCGGCGCACCTCCACCTGGCACTCGGGACAGACGACGGTTCCCGCCGCGGAGAACAGGAGCCGGAGGACGTCGTGGATCTCCGTCGCCGTCCCCACCGTGGAACGGGCCGAGCGCGCGGGCGCCTTCTGCTCGATGGCGAGCGCCGGCAGGAGGTGGTCGATCCGGTCGACGTCGGGCCTCTCCATCCTCTCGAGGAACTGCCGTGCATACGTCGACATCGACTCGACGAATCGCCTCTGTCCCTCCGCGTAGAGGGTGTCGAAGGCCAGGGACGACTTCCCCGAACCCGAGGGCCCCGTCACGACGGTGATCGCGCCGATCGGGATCCGGCAGGTGACGCCCTCGAGGTTGTGCGTCCGCGCACCCGCCACCTCGATGGCCAGGGGGGCCTTCCGCCTCATCGGCGCGTCAGGACGACCAGCTGGTTCAGGCCCGCGAGGAAGCGCGCGTAGGACGTCAGCACGAGCCCCGCCGAGGCTGCGGCCTTCTCCAGCGCCACGCGGTCGAGGAGCGCTTCGTGCTCCTCGTCGGCGTGGCGCGAAAGGAGGCCGAGGCGGGCCCCGGCCTCGAGAGGCAGCCGCCCGAGCGGATGGGGTGTCGTCGCCAGGACACGTCCGCCCGGGGCGAGGAGAGCCGCGGCGCGGGAGAGCGCGCGGGCGGGGGACGGCAGGTGCTCCAGGATCGCGAGCATCAGGATCACGTCGTACGGCGAGCCGGCGACGACCTCGGTCGGTGGCTCCCCGGAATCGACGTCCCAGGACGTGAAGGCCGCCTCGGGGTGCCGCTGCCGCATCTCGGAGAGAACGAGGGGGTTGCGATCACATCCGACGTACGACGGAAAGCGGGCGGGCAGATCCGTCAGGCCGCACCCCAGGTCGAGGACCCGGTCCCCCCGTGAGGTGTGGGGCAGGGCCACGGCCAGACGGGCGCGCTGGACGCGCCGCGTCAGGAGGCCGAAATAGGGGGCGAGGCGTGAGCCGCTCGGGGCGGCGTCGTCGGAACGGGCCATCGGGTTGTGGGTCCGCGGCTCCCGTCGCGGCGCGCCCTGCATGATATCCGCCCTTCTCGCGCCGCGAAGCCGGCGATGGCCGTGCAGATTCGACGCGAGGCGCGATAATCCCCCCGTCGTGACCAGCGGACCCGCGATCTCGCTCCGACCCGCCGCGCGGGAGGACGTCCCCGTCGTCGCGGGACTCATCCGCGCGCTCGCCGAGTACGAACGTCTCTCCGCCGAGTGTTTCGCCGACGAGGCCGCCCTCGAGTCGCACCTCTTCGGGCCTCGCCCCTACGCGGAGGTCCTGATCGCGGACGTCGACGGCGAGCCGGCCGGGTTCGCCCTCTTCTTCCACAACTACTCCACGTTCCTCACGAAGCCCGGCATCTACCTCGAGGATCTCTTCGTCGTCCCCGGACGGCGGGGCCTCGGGCTCGGCAGGAGGCTCCTCGCCGCGCTCGCCGCGCTCGCCGTCGAGCGGGGCTGCGGCCGGCTGGAGTGGAGCGTCCTGAAGTGGAACCAGCCGGCCATCGGGTTCTACGAGCGGCTCGGCGCCGTCCCGATGGAGGAGTGGCAGGTCTACCGGCTGACCGGCGGACCTCTCCTCGCACTCGCGGACGCGGCGAAACCAGGCCCGGGAGCCGCGTGAAGGAGCGCCGCCGCCGCCAGGGATACGACACGGTCGCCATGTCGAAGGCGGCCGTCACGGCCCTCTCCCTCGAGGCCTCCGTCTTCGACGGGTGCCCGGATCCGCTCGCGATCTTCGAGCCCCGCGGCCGCCTGATCGCGGTGAATGCCGCAGCGCGCACGGAGGGAGCGCCCGATCCGGCCGGAGCGGAGGAGGCACTGGGCCAGCTCCTCCCCTTCTGGGGCGACAGCGAGACGCGCGATCGGCTCCTGTCCGCCGCGCTCGATCCGAACGGCGCCTCGAACGTCGAGGTCCGCGTCACGTTCGAAGACAGCGCGAGGAACAAGGTCTTCTGGGTCTCGGCTCGCAGGCTCGGAGACTCCGAGCCCGCCCTCCTCGTCGCCTCTGCGCGAAACGTCTCCGCAGCCCACGCCCTCACCCGGGAGACCGCCCGGAACGAGACCCTCGCCTCGACGCACGCCTCCCGCGACCCCGTCACGGGATTCGTCACCCGCGCGGCGTTCCAGGAGCTTCTCGAAAAGGCGATCGAGCACGCGAACCGCGGCAAACGCCCGCTCGCCCTGCTCTTCTTCGACCTCGACGACTTCAAGGCCCTGAACGACACGCACGGGCTCGCAGCGGGAGACGAATACCTGCGCCGCCTCGGCGAAGCCCTCAGCCTCGCCCTGCGCCCCGGCAGGGTCTTTGCCCGCCTGGGAGGCGACGAGTTCGGCCTGCTCTCCCCCGACACGACCTCGGCCGAGGCGGCCCTCGAGGCCGACAACCTCGTCCGGTTCCTGACGGAGTTCTCACCGACGTTCGAGGGGCGGAGGCTCCAGATCACCGCGAGCGTCGGTGTCGCGGTCTACCCCGCGCACGGCCAGCGCGCCTCGGATCTGATGCTCGCGGCCGACCTCGCCATGCACCAGGCGAAGGCGCGCGGGCGCGCCCGCTTCATCCTCCACGACCCGAACGCCAGGGAGAGGGAACGGATCGGCCTCCTCAGAGGGCAGGCCGACCGGATCCGCATCGGGCTTTCCGCCGGCCGGTTCGTGCCGCTCTTCCAGCCGATCTCCGAGGTCTCGACGGGGCGCATCGTCGCCGCCGAGACCCTGGTGAGGCTTCGGGAGGAGGACGGCTCCCTCACGAGCCCCGACGAGTTCCTCGACGCGGCGGAGCGCTTCGGATTCGTCACGGCCATCGACCGGGTCGTCATCGGGAGCACGTTCGACGCCCTCATCGCCGCCCGGAAGAGGATCTCGCCCGACCTCGAGGTCTCCATCAACCTCTCCGGGCTCGACTTCGAGGACGACGCGCTCGTGGCCGACATCTCGCGCCTCGCCCGCCTCAAGGGAATCCGTCCCTCGCGCATCACGTTCGAGATCACGGAAACCGCCGCCCTGCGCGACCTGGGGCGCGTGCAGGACTTCACGAACGCCCTGACGTCGGAGGGGTTCAAGTTCGCACTGGACGACTTCGGCGTCGGCTTCTCCTCGTTCCGGTACCTGCGCGACCTGCCGATGTCGACGCTCAAGTTCGACCAGAGCTACGTGCGCGACCTGCCGCTCAAGATGGAGAACCGCGTCTTCGTCCGCGGCATCGCGGAGATCTGCCGCGGCTTCGGCGTGAAGACGGTCGCCGAGGGCGTCGAGACTCCGGAGATCCTGACGATCCTGCGCGAGCTCGGAGTCGACCGCGCACAGGGCTACTACATCGGCCACCCCGCGCTCGAGCTTCCGGCCCGTCCCGGCGAACCGGGCTGAACCTTCACACCTCGGGGCTACGATCGCGGTCGGAGGTCTCTCTTGCCAGCGCCCCGACCGCTTTCGATCCTCGGCCTCCTCGAAGAGGCTCTCCCTGCCCAGGGCGAGAGGCTCCGAGCGCTTGCCGGCCGGGCGAAGGCCGGCGGGGACGAGGACCTCGTCCACGACCTCAGGGTCGCGCTGCGCCGCGCGGAGGCCCTCGCGCGCCTCTTCCGGGGTGCTCCCCGGAAGGGTGACGGCGAGGTACCCCGGGCGTCGGCCCGCAAGCTCCGCCGCCGGCTCTCGGTCCTCCGGTCAGAGGAGGTCGGCCGGGCGCTCCTGGCATCTCGGGCGGAGGCGGCGGCCTCTCTGCCCATCGGGCTCGTTTTTCCGGGTGAGCTGCCGACCGTCCGCGTCGACGCGGGTGAAGTTGCTGCCGTCGAGCGGGCCGTCACACTCTGGAAACGGAAGCTCGTGTCGACCCGCGGTGGCGCCTTCGCCCCACGCGTGGAAACGCAGACCGCGATTCTGCGCAAGACCCGCCGCAGGCTCGTCCGGCTCATCCGCAGGCTCTCGGCCCTCCTCCCCCCGGACGGCCGCACGCTCCACGCCGCCCGGATCGCCGCGAAGAGGCTCCGCTACGCCCTCGAGGTCGTCGAGCCGCTCGATCCCGGCATCCGCCCGCTGCTTCGCCTCCTCCGCGCATTCCAGGACGCCGCGGGAGACTTCCACGACCTCGCGGAGCTCGCTGCGACCGTAGGCGCCGTCGCGGCAGGAGACGGCGAGGACCGCCTCGCTCTGGCGCTTGTGGCGCGGAACCTCGAGGCCGACGCCGGCCGCGCTCTGGCGGCCGCCCGAAGGCGAGGCTCGGCTCTCGAACGCCCTGTCCGCCGGCTGCGCCAGTCCCTCGAAGACCTCGAGACGCGGTAGGCTAGCCAGGAATGTCCCGCGCCCGCCCGCACCCCATCCTCGCTCCGGCCCTCGTCGCCATCCTCCTTCCGTCGAGCCTCCCCGCGGCGCCTCCTCCCGAGCCACCGCACCGCGTCGTCCTCGTCTCGTTCGACGGCGCGGGTGCCGCCGAGTACGGCCGGCAGCGCGATGCGCTCTCTCCCGACGGCTTCCGCCGCGCCGAACGCGAGGGGCTCTCGGCGGAACGCCTCCAGACGGTCACGCCGTCACTCACGGCCGTCGTGCACGCGTCGATCTCGACCGGGGCGCTTCCGGAGACGACGGGCATCGTCTCGAACACCTACTGGCCCGCCGGCGGACCGCTCAAGGCTCGCGTCGACGGATTCGAGGCCGAGCCGTCCGTAGAGACGCTCTGGGAGGCCCTCGCCCGCCAGGGTCGCCGCGTCGCTGCCCTGAGCTGGCCCGGCGTCACCGGGCGCACATCCCGTACCAGCACGCCCATCGGCCTTCGATGGGCCAGCCTCCGCTCACCCGGCTTTCTCTGGACGGGCCCCGAGGCCGGGGCCGCCTTCCCGGATGCGGCCATCGCCCTGCCTCCCGAGGTGAAGAGCTGGTCGCCACCCCGGCTGGTGCGCGTCGAGCCGTCGCCTGGCCGGGAGAACGGCACGGCCCGGCCCCTCGCCTTCGTCCTCCTCGACACCCGGGACGACGGCCGGCGCGAGTACGACGCGCTCGCTGCGCTCGACGCCGAGGGAGGGTTCGCCGGCCGGCTCCGCGCGGGAGACTGGCTCGCTCTCCCCGAGCCCGGGGACGGCATCGCACGGCGCGGCCGCTGGGTCAAGCTTCTCAAGCTCTCCCCCGACGCCTCCTCGGTCGCCCTCTACGTCGGTGGCGTCGGGCAGACTGAAGCCTGGCCCGAGGACTTCCAGAGGACCCTCGACGAGCGTTGTGGCTTCTGGCCCGGTGAGCCCGACCACCGGCTTCTCGAAGGGCCCGATCCCGACGTGAAGACGTTTCTCGAGATGACCGGCCGGCTCTCGGCGTTCTTCGTCTCGGCCTACGAGGCGGCGGAGAGGCGCGGCGACTGGGACGTCCTGCTGGCCTACCAGCCGGTCCTCGACGAGGCCGGGCACGCCTTCACCCCTCCCCCGCCGGACCGGGCCGGGGCGCATCCCGACCGGGAGGAAAGGGCTGCGGCGGCCCTGCGCGAATCGTGGCGGATTTCGGACCGCGCCGCCGCGCGCTACCTCCGCTTCCTGGAACGCGGAGGGGACGTCGTCCTGGTCTCCGACCACGGCCTTCGCCCCGTGTGGCGATCCGTTTACCCTGCCGAGCTGATGAGGAGACAGGGATGGGTCTCCACGGACGTCCTCGCGGGCCGCGCCGTGGTGCGCCCCGACTCTCCTGCCGACGTCGCCGTTTCCGGCGGCACGGCGCTGCTCGTCCTCAACCGGGCCGGTGAGATGCCGGGCGGCGTCCTCTCTCCCGAGGAAGCGGCCGCGGTCCTCGCAGACATCGCCGCCTACTTTCGATCGCTCAGGGATGAGGCCGGCAAGCCCCTCTTCGAGACCGTCGCGCTCCGAGGCGAGGCCTCCACGATCGGCCTCGACCACCCGAACATCGGAGACCTCGTCCTCATCGCGGGGCCGGGAACGACCCTTAGTGCTGGGTTCCCGCGGCAGGGCGAATCCGCCCCGATCCTTCTTCCCGTCGACCTCACCGCGCAGCACGGCTTCGGGCCCGATCCCCAGGTCGACGGCATCTTCTTCCACGTGGGACCGGGCGTGGCCCAGGCACGCATACCGGTCGTGAAGGCCGTGGAGGTCGCGCCCCGCGTGACCGCGCGGATGGGGCTCTCTCCCCCGGGGGCGAAGTGACGCCTCCGGTTTTCGACGTTCCGCTCCTGCCGAGAACGGCCCGGCGCGGCGACGCCCAGGCCCGCCTGGATTTCCGCCCCCTCGGAGGACTCTGCGGGGAGCCTCCCGACGACCGCTCCACCCGCGTTGCGCTGGTGGGCGGAGTCCGTCACCTTCACGTACTTTTCGAGGTCGTCTCGGAACCTCCCCTCAGGGTGCTCGCGCTCCAGCCCCAGCAGAACGTCTTCGACGACGAGTGCGTCGAGCTCTACTGGGCCGACGCCGCCGAGCCCTCACGTTACCTGGAGGTCGTCGTCAACCCGGAAGGGACCCGCTACGCGGCCCGGGTCGCGAACCCCCACGCGAGCCGCGAGACGTGGCACCTCATGCGGGGAGTCCCGGTCCCCGGAATGAAGGTGAGGGTCGAAGGAGATCCGGTGAATGCCCGTCCGGCGGAGTGGGAGAGATGGCGCTGCTGGATCTCCGTACCCTGGTCCGTTCTCACCCCCCCCCTCCCGCGCCCCCGCCCGGGAGACGAGCGCCGCGGAAACCTGACGAGGATCGCGCGCGGCAGGACCGTCCGGTACGAGTCGCTCGTCGCGACGGGGCGAGCGAATCCCCCGGACTTCCACGTTCCGTCGGCCTTCGCGACATTCCGGTTCGTCGAAATCCTGTAACCTCGGTGCAGATGGAGCTCTCCTCGCCACCGGTCGTCCCCGAGCAGAGCCAGGCTGCGACTCCCGCGGATCTCGAGCTGATCGAGAGAATCCGTAAGGGTGAGCAGCCCGCACTCGACATCCTCTACAAGCGGTACTCCTCGCCCGTCTACTCGCTCGTCTGGAAGATCCTCCAGAACTCGGAGGAGGCCGAGGACGTCGCCCTCGACGTCTTCTGGCAGGTCTGGCGCCAGGCGGACCGGTACGACCCGGCGCGCGGCGCCCCGCCCGCCTGGATCTTCACGCTCGCCCGCTCCCGGGCCATCGACCGGCTCCGCTCCCGCAACCGGCGGGAGGACCGGACGATCTCCATCGACGACCCCAACGTCCATTTCGACCCGCTCGACGACACCGCGTCCCCCGACCAGGTCGTCTCCTTCCGGCAGAACCGGGACGCCGTGAGGGCGGCGATGGACAAGCTGTCGAACGTCCAGCGCGAGGCCGTCGAGCTCGCGTTCCTGAAGGGAATGACGCACGTCGAGATCGCCGAGAAGCTCGGCCAGCCGCTGGGCACGGTGAAAACCCGCATCCGCCAGGGGCTCATCCGGCTCCGCAAGCACCTCGACTGAGCAAGTGATGAACGCCATCTCCTCCTCGGATCCCCTCGATGCGTTCCCCGACGTCGTGGCGGCGCTGGCCCTCGCCCTGCCCCCGATCGCATCGCCTCCACGCCTCAAGGAGAGGCTCGATTCGCGGCTGAGGGCGTTCGCGCACGAGCGGGAGGCCTCCTTCAACCTCCTCTCGCGCCCGGCCGACCGCCTCCGCGAGCGCCTCCTCACCGGCCCGAAAGGCCACCGGCGCTCGAAGGGCCAGCCCCTCGCCCGCGTCGTCGTCTCGGCGTGCGGACGGGAGGCGGCCTTCTTCTGCTGGTACCTCCCGCCGCGCGAAGGCTTCACCCTCGTCTTCGAGCGCATCGACGGCACCGACGTGCCCGGCACCCGGTTCGACACCGACGGCTCCGGCGACGGCGAGGTCCCCTTCCTCACCCTTCCGCCCGGCCGTCCCCTCTCGTCGGTCACGCTCCGGCGCGCCGCGTCGGGCGAGACCGTTCTCGCCGCGAAGCTCTGAGCCCGCCCTTACCCTCCCGGCGCCTCGCGGCCCTCCGATCCGCGCTCCTCTCCTGGTACCGGCGCGAGCGCCGCGACCTTCCATTTCGAAGGACGCGGGACCCCTGGTCCATCTGGGTTTCCGAGGCGATCCTCCAGCAGACGACGGTCGCCGCGGGCGTCCCGCGCTGGACGAGCTTCCTCTCGCGCTTCCCCACCGTCTCCGCGCTCGCGGCCGCCTCGGAACGGGACGTCCTCGCGGAGTGGAGCGGCCTCGGCTACTACGCCCGCGCCCGCAATCTCCACCGCGCGGCCCGCCTCGTGATGGAGAGGGGAGGCTCGATTCCACGGACGGCCGAGGAGCTGCGCACCCTTCCGGGCGTCGGCCCGTACACCGCCGCCGCCATCGCCTCCATCGCGTTCGGCACCGCAGTCCCGGCCCTCGACGGGAACGTCGCCCGCGTCCTCGCCCGGCTCCACGCGATTCCGGGCGATCCCCGCGCGGGAGCGTCCCGGGCAGCCGTCGAGGCCGCCGCGACGGCATTCCTGAACCGGCGGTCTCCCGGGAACCACAACCAGGCCCTGATGGAGCTCGGAGCGCTCGTCTGCCTTCCGCGCTCACCCCGCTGCGACACCTGCCCGCTCGCCCGGGAGTGCCGGGCCCGTGCCTCGGGACGCACCGGGGATTTCCCTGCGAGCCGCCCGCGGAAGCCCACGGTCTCCGTCCGGCTCGCCGCCGGCGTCGCACGCCGGCGCGGGCGCCTCGTACTCCTCGAGGACGCCTTCCTCGTCCCCGGCCACCTCGTCGTTCCGCTCGTCGAGGTCGGGGCCGGGGACGACGCGGGGCACGCCCTGGAATCGGGGTGGCTACGCCTCGCCGGTCGCCCCGCGCAGCGAGTCGTCTTCCTGGGCACCGTCCGGCACACCGTCCAGGAGCGGCGCTATTGCGTCGACGTCTTCGAGGTGACCGAGGCGTCCCGGGGCGGCGAGGCACCGGAGAAGCCAGGCGCCCGGCGTCCGCGCCTCCTCCTCCCAACGGAGCTCGAGAGGGAGCCCAGGGGCGGAATCCTGTACAAGCTTCTCGCCCTCAGCGCTGCCGAGGCGGCGGGCTCTTCTCGCCCGGCACGAGCTCGTCGCGGTCCAGCTCCACCGAACGGAACGGTGGATGAAGCGGACCGATACGATGAACCGACGCTTGCCCTTGAGGCTCGACACGAGCCCCGTCATCCCCTCGAAGGGCCCCTCGGCGATCTTCACGACCGAACCTTCCTTCAGCCCCGGGTGGGCCCGAAGCGGGAGGCCCAGCGCCTGCAGCTGCCGCACCTGCTCCAGGTCGTGGCCGAGGCCCTCCTGGTCGAGGACCGCGAGGACCCTGACGCAGAGGTTCGTCTTCAGGAGCTCGAGCCGCTCGTGCTCCAGGTCGCCCCGGACGAAGACGTAGCCCGGGAAGAGAGGCAACCACGAGATCCGGTGCCGCGGATCCCGCCGGTTCTTGTGCTCCCGCAGCGGAAGGTAGAACGGGATCCTGCGCTGCCGGCACTCGCGCGCCAGCACCTTCTCCTGTCTCGACCGGACGTGCACGACCCACCAGGGGAATCGATCCGGGGTGAGGTCGAAGAGCGTCTCGGGAAGGAAGTCGGGCTCTCTCTTCAGGATGGGCACGGCCCACTCTACCAACCCGCCCGACAAGGCTATCCTCCCCACGATGTCCGGTCCCAAACGCGAGGGCCACCGCGCGGCGCTGGAGCTTCTCGCGCCTCTCGGGACACTCGTCGCGATCGCACTCCCGTTCTTCGTCCTCGTCCTCGCCTCGGCCGAGGCGACCCGCGAGGCCAAGCTCGCCGCGCAGTCGGCCGGCGCGATCCTCGTCCTCCTCGGCCTAGCTCTCGGGGGCCGCGGGATGGAGCCGGAGGCGGCGTGGAACGGCTCCGTGCGATGGGCAGGAACGGCCCTCGCCGCGTTTATCGCTCTCTTTCTCGTCTCCCTGGCTTCCGGACTCTTCCGCGACAGGGATCCGCTGGACGCTCTCCCGCTCATTCCGGCCCTCGCGCTCCTGGCCTGGGGAGCGACGGGACTCGGCGAGGCCACGGCTCGCCGGGCGCTCTCGCTGCTCGTCGCCTGCGGAGCCGTGACCGGTCTCCTCGCCACCCTCCAGCGTTTCGCGGGGCTCTTTCGGCTGCCGGTAGAGGCCCCCGAGGCGCGCTTTCACGCCACGGCGTGGATCGGGAACCCGGGCGACGTCGGCGCCGCGCTCGTGATTCCGGCGCTCCTCGCCGCCTCCTCCCTCGCGAGGGGCCGGAGGCGCCTCGCGTCCGGTACCGCTCTGGCCGCGTGCGCCTTCGGCCTCGCCTCCGCCGGAACGCTCGCCCCACTCGTCGCGTTCGCCAGCGGCGCCGCGCTCCTCGTGGCCCTCGACCTTCGCCGGCGCCTCCTGCCGGGACTCCTGGCGGGTGCAGCGGCCCTCGCCCTCCTCGTCGGAACGGGGGTCGCCTCGCGAGCGATGGAGAAGCTCGCCTCGGGCAACGTCGCCGAGCTCACCACCCAGCGGAACATCGGCATCCTGGCCGCGCTCGAGACGATCCGCGCGCACCCTCTCCTCGGCACCGGCCCGGGAGGCTTCTCCGCCGACTTCGTGAGAGCGCGGCTCGAGGCGGAAGAACGTACCCGGCGGCGACTCGTCCACCTCTCGTCTTCCTCCCACTTCGACAACGCACACTGTGACCCTCTCACCGTCGCCGCTGAGGCGGGCACCCCCGCCGCGCTGGCGCTGACGGCGGCCCTGGGCGCGCTCCTCGCGGGTCTCCTCGGCGCCGCGCGACGGGAACGGGGCGTCGCCCCCTCCGGCAATGGCGTCCCGGCCGAATCGCTCCTTCCCGCCCTCGTCGCTATCCTCGTCCTCTCTCTCGCCAACTTCCCGATTCAGATCGTTCCCGTCTCGGGGCCGTTCGCGTTCCTGGCAGGCCTCGCGCTGGCGCGCGCCGGCGGCCGCCTCGCGCCGCCCGTGCGGCCGGCCGCGAAGGCGGGCCTCGTCTTCGCCGCGCTTCTCCTGGCCGCCGGCGCGACGCTGCGCCTCGCCGGGGGCCTCTCGCTCGCGCGGGCCGAATCGGCCCTGAAGCTGTCTCCGTTCGCGGCCGGCGCCGAACGGAGGGCTCTCGTCGATTCCGCGCTCGCCGACGCGCGGCGCGCCGTCGCCCTGAGACCCCGCCTGGCCACGGCGCACCTCGCGCTCGGCTCGGCCCGCGCCGCCCTGGCCGACCTGGACGGCGCCGTTGCCGCCATGGGACGTTCCCTCGCGCTCGAGGAGCGCGCCGAGACGCTCCTGAATCTCGGACGCCTCGCGCTGGCGAAGGGGGACCGCGCCACTGCGCGCGCCTGTTTCGTCCGGGCCGTCTGGCTCTTTCCGAGGCTCGCGGCCGCCGTCCCGCCCGCGGGCGAGCCCGACGCCGTCGTCGCCGAGACGGCACGACTCGAGGCCGCGCTTCCCTCGGGCGGACCGCCCCCGCCCCTCCCCGGGTCCCTCAGATCCCGCTGACGCGCAGGACCGTCGTCACCGTTCTCGCCAGGACGAAGAGATCGAGGACGGGGCTCCAGTGGAAAAGGTAGCCGAGGTCGTACCGCAGCTTCACGTCGGGCTTGGTGGCGTAGGCGCCCATCACCTGCGCCAGCCCCGTGAGGCCCGGCTTCAGGAGGTGTCGGAGCCGGTAGAGCGGCTCCGCGGCCTCGTACGTCGCGACGAGCTCCGGCCTCTCCGGGCGCGGGCCCACGAGGCTCATCGCTCCGGAGAGGACGTGCAGGAGCTGGGGCAGCTCGTCGACGCGCGTCTTCCGAAGGAAGCGGCCGACGCGCGTCACGCGCTCGTCTCCCGGTCTCGCCAGGACCGGTCCCGTCTCCCGCTCGGCGTCTTCGCGCATCGTCCGGACCTTCCAGATCTCGAGCTCGCGCCCTCTCCGGCCGACGCGCCGCTGCCGGATCCAGGCCGGTCCCGGAGTCTCCAGCACGACCAGGAGCGAGACGAAAGCGACCGGCACGGCGGCGAGAACGGTGAGGGGAAGCCCGATCGCGAGGTCGAGCACGCGCCGGAAGGCCACGGCGCCGCCGGACGCCCCGCGCGCTTCCACGGGAGTCAGAGGGAGGTCGCCGAGGCTCCGGGTCGCGACGTGCGAGGCGACGACGTCGGCCAGGCCAGGGAGAAGCCAGAGCTCGAACCCGGCGGAGGCGCTTCGCTCGACGAGCGATGCGAAGGCCTCCCTCTCTCGCGGGCTGCCGGACGCCAGGACGACGTCCGTCGCGCCGCGAATCGGGCCGCGGGCGTCCCCTTCCGTCATCGCCCCCGCCGCGTCGGCCTCCCACGCCAGCAGCCGGTAGCCTGGCGCCTCGCCCGCCTCGAGCGCCGCGGCCGCGCGGCGCGCGTCCTCCCCCTCGCCCAGGACGAGGACCGAGCGCAGACCGGGTGGCAGGACCCGTTCCACGAGGCTCCTGAACAGGGCGTGTACCCCCCACGCCGCGGGAACGTAAAGGAGCACGACCGTTCGCGGGAGCGCACGGCCGAGCAGGAAGAACGCTCCGACGAGGAAGAGCCCCGCCAGCACGGCGGCGACGAGCAGGCCGCCTCGCTCGCGAAGCGTGACGAGAGGCTCGGACCAGGTCCCCGCGAGGACGTGGCCGAGGAGAGCCGCGATGGCGACGACGGCAAGCCAGGGCCACGGTTCGAGAGGCACCTTCTCGACCGGCAGGACCGACTCGGTCCACGGCAGCGGGACGATGCGCCGAAGCCAGACGACGGCGACGAACGCGGCGATCGCGCAGAGGGCGTCTCCCGTCGCGAGGAGGGCGCTTCGGCGGGCGCTTCCGTGTCTCACCGCTGCTCCGCGGCGCCGCGCAGGAGCCCCGCGAGACGCAGCCCGACGACCCGTCGGTCGGCGTGGGCGACGACGAACGCCCGCCCCCGCTCTCCCAGCGCCGCCGCCAGTCCGTCGTCCGACAGGAGCGTCACGACCTCCCGGGTGAAGGCCTCGGCACCGTCCGCCGTCCGCACCGGGGCCGCAACGCCGTCGAGGACGGCCCGCGACGCGGCCGCCGGTGTCGCCACGACGGCACAGCCGGCCTCGAGCGCCTCGTAGACCTTGATCGGTGTTCCGGTTCCCATGTCGACCGGTACGGCCGCAACGCGCGCCGTGCAGAGGAGCGCCCTCATGTCGGCCACGGGGCTCTCGAGCCGCACCCCCTCCGTCGCCGACGCGAGCCGGCGCAGGGCCCGCGGTGCATCGGCGCCACCGACGACGAGCTCGGCCCGCGGCACGCGGGCGCGCACCCCGGGCCAGATCTCACGGAGGAGCAGCTCGGCCGCCACGGCGTTCGGACGGTATCCCATCCGGCCGGTGAAGACGACGACGGGCCCGCGTTCGCGCGGCGGTGGCGGGCCGAGGTGAGCGCCGATGGCGATCGGCACCGTGCCCGCCGGGAGCACCCCGGCGTCGAACGGTGTCGTGGCGAGAAGAAGGCGCGCTCCGTGCGCCGCCTCGCGCTCCGCGCGCTCGAGACGCGGCGTCTCCAGATTCCAGTAGAGCCTTCGCCAGAGCGCCGGGTCGCGCTTCGCGATCTGCCGCGCGGCCTCCGAGAGCGCGTCGACGAAGTCGACGACGATGGCTGTGGCGGGCAGGAGGGCCGACACGCGCGGATGGAGGCGGGCCAGGAGAACGACGGCGAGGTCGAAGTCGCCCGTTCCTTCGAACGCCGCCTCCCACGGACCGTCGCAGAGCGCGGTCTGAAGCGGCCAGCCCCGAAGCGCCGCCTTTGCCAGGAAGAATGGCAGGAAGGTCTTCCGCAGCGGAACCGCCCGCACCTCGGCGGCCCCGCGGACGGCCGAAACCGATGCGCCGGCCGGTGCCCCGCCGACGAGCGTCACCCGGGCTCCGAGGGCCGCAAGCGCCTCCAGGTGCAGCTCGGCGCGCACGCGGTCCCCCGTGTGGCCCGTCCCGGGCAGACGGGGTACGACGAGGAGCGCCCTCACGACGGTCCGTCCGTGGCGGGAGGCTGGCCCAGGCCTCCCCTGGGGCCGATCGTCCAGACCTCGAAGACGCCGGCCGCCGCGACGCGCTCTCCGCCCGCCAGCGCGACCTCACCCAGGAGCACCCGTCCCGACCGGGTCGTCGGCGAGAGGACGAAGAACGTCCTCCCGGCCGTGGCGCCGACCACCGTGCCGGCCTCGGATTCGAGGCTCTCAACCGAGACCTCGGACTCCTCGTACCAGCCGGGATGGAGCGCGATCACCGCAGGGTAGAAGGTCACCCGTCCCGTCAGTCCTTCCCGCGCGAGCCGGTATGCGAGCTCCGGCCCCCACAGGCCGGCGGCGACGACACGGGCACCGGCGCGAACCTGCGGAGCGAGCGTCACCGCGAGCTCGGCCGCGGCCGTTGGCCTGAGCCAGCCTGGAATCGACGCAGCGAGGACGGCCGCCGCCGCCGGCCCGGCGGCCAGCGGCACGACGGTTCGCGCCTCGGCGAGAACGAGGGCGACGAAGGGAAGGAAGACGAGCGCGGTCCGATCGGCCAGGAGGGCCGAACGGTTGAAGAAGAGAAGCGGAACGAGGAGGACGAGCCCGCCGAGGAGTGGCGCCGCCGCCGGAACGCGGGCCCCGGCGCGCCTCCCGAGGAACGCCACGAAAAGGAGCACCATCGCGAGCGGTCCCAGGAGACGCGCGGGCACTGGCTCGACGGATAACCCGAGCCCGAGGTTCGCGGCAACCTGCAGCGCGCGCTCGCCGAGGGGCTGCGCCTCGGCCCACGCCATCGATGCTCGCGGCTGCCGGAGCGCCACCGGAAGCCACGTGGCCGCCAGCGCAGCCGCGAGGCCCGACGAGAAGAGGGCGAGGCTCCGGGCCCTCCCGCGGAAGAGCGCCCCCAGGAGCATCCCCGCGACAGGAAGGAGCGCGAGATAGTGCGTCAGGACCGCCAGCCCTGCGAAGAGCCCCGCGAGCGCCGCCGTCCTCCCGCGAGGCGTCTCTTCGAGCGCCAGGAGCCTCTCGAACGCCGCGAGCGCCAGGAGCGAGGCGAGCGCGTAACCGCGCCCCTCGGCACCCGACGCTGCCGCGAGCGGGAAGACGAGGAAGAGCACCGCCGCAACGGCGCCCGCGCGCGGGTCGCTGCAGCGACGGCCGATCCGGAGGAGGATCGGGACGTGCAGAACCGACGCACCGACCGAGAGGAACCGCACCACGACGTCCGCGGCCCCGGGCGTCGGGAACGGGAGGAGGAGGAGCCTGGCGACGAGGTAGTGGAGCGGAGGGCCCGAGTCGAGCCGGAGGGCCGCCAGGAGATCGGGGAGGGAGCGGCGCGCCAGGGTCAGCGTGAAGATCTCGTCGGCCCAGAGGGGCCTCAGAAACGCCAGGACGAGACGCACCGCGACGCCCGCGAGAAGCGCCGACACGAAAAGGAGCCGCAACCGGGAGCCGGCCGGCCCGTCCCACGCTCCGTCCGTCCGGGCGATGCCCTCCCTCACGCCGCGACTTTCGGGCCGCCCCCCTGGGAACGCAAGTGTCCCAGGCCATCCGGACCAGTTCGGTCCGAATCGAGAACATCAGTACCCGACTTGCCCTGATTCAAAACACCTCTACCTCGACAAGCCTGTCACCGCGGACTAGCATTCCCAAGGGGTATTTCCCTCTTGATTCCGATTCACCTCTCTCAGTGCGTCCTCGTCCGCCTGGCTGCGGCCAGGTTTTTTGTTGGCACCCTGGCGAACCCGCCGGCTACCGCGCGCCCTCGCCGCGGCGATCCCCGGCGCCCGGCCTAAGGAGGACTCATGCTGGTCCAGGTCACCTCTCCCCCGCCTCCCCCCGTCACCGCCTGCAAGTGCGGCGAAGCCACCGAGGAAGAGAAGCTCGCCCGCATCGGGGAGGTCGTCGAAGCCTTTCGCGACAAGCCGGGGAGCCTCATCCAGATCCTCCACCTCGCGCAGGGGATCTACGGCTACCTGCCGATCCACGTCCAGCGCCTCATCGCCGAGAAGCTCGACATCCCCGTTTCGGAGGTCTGGGGAGTCACGACCTTCTACTCGTTCTTCTCGACGAAGCCACGCGGCGAGTACTCCATCCGCGTCTGCATGGGAACCGCCTGCTACGTGCGGGGCGGGATGGAGATCGTCAAGCGCCTCTCGCAGACGCTCGGCGTCGGCGTCGGCGAGACGACCCCCGACGGGAAGTTCACGCTCGAGGTGATGCGCTGCATCGGCGCGTGCGGGCTCGCCCCGGCGCTCCTCGTCAACGACCGCGTCGTCAGGCAGGTCAACCCGGACAAGCTGAACCGGGTCCTGGCCCTCTGCGGATGAGGAAGCGAAAGATGACGCCCGAACCGAACCTCCTCCGTCCCGTCTCGAAAGCCGACCTCGACGCCGTCGCCGCCCGCTGGCGCGCCGGGCAGGAGACGAAGAAGCACCAGCTCCTCGTCTGCGCCGGCGCCGGCTGCGTCTCCTCCGGCTGCCACGCCGTCAAGCACGCGCTCCTGGCGGCGATCAAGGACGCCGGCCTCGCAAACGACACGGTCGTCCACGAGACCGGCTGCCTCGGCTCCTGCCACCTCGGGCCGACGCTCGTCGTCCAGCCCGACGGCGTCCTCTACACCGAGCTGAAGCCCGAGCACATGAAGGGGATCGTCAAGCAGCACCTCGTCCACCACGAGGTGGTCGAGGCCCACTGCTGGGTCGACCCGGAGACGAAGGAACCGGTCCCGCTCCTGTCCGACATCGACTTCTTCCACCGCCAGACCCGCCTCGTCACCGCTCGCTGCGGCTCGACCCCCTACGCATCCATCGAGGCGTACGTCGCTTCGGAGGGCTACCAGGCGCTCGCGAAGGTCCTCGCGGGGATGACGCGTGAGCAGGTGATCCAGGAGATGCGAGCCTCGGGCCTGCGGGGCCGTGGCGGCGGCGGCTTCCCCGTCGGCGCCAAGTGGCAGGCGGGCTTCAAGGCCAAGGGCCAGGAGAAGATCGTCGTCTGCAACGCGGACGAGGGGGACCCGGGCGCCTTCATGGACCGCTCCCTCCTCGAGGGAGACCCGCACGCCATCCTCGAGGGGATGCTCGTCGCCGGCTACGCCATCGGCGCCTCGCAGGGCTACGTCTACGTCCGCGCGGAGTACCCGCTCGCCGTCGAGCGCCTCGAGGTCGCGATCCGCCAGGCGCGCGAGTGGGGCTTCCTCGGTCCGAACGTCATGGGAACCCCCTTCGCCTTCGACGTCGAGATCCGGATCGGCGCCGGCGCCTTCGTCTGCGGCGAGGAGACGGCCCTCATGCACTCCGTCGAGGGCAAGCGCGGCGAGCCCCGGCAGAAGCCGCCGTTCCCGTTCGAGCGGGGCATCTTCGGCAAGCCGACGATCATCAACAACGTCGAGACGCTCGCGAACGTCCCCGTGATCGTCAGGAACGGCGGCGCCTGGTTCGCGTCGCTCGGGACGCCGAAGAGCAGCGGGACGAAGGTCTTCGCCCTCGCCGGCAAGATCGAGAACACCGGCATCGTCGAGGTCCCGATGGGGATCACCCTCGGCGAGGTCGTCCACGACATCGCGGGCGGCATCCCGAAGGGGAAGCGCTTCAAGGCGGCGCAGACGGGCGGACCCTCGGGCGGGTGCCTGACGCGCGAGCACCTCAACACCCCGATCGACTACGACTCCCTCGTCCACCTCGGGACGATCATGGGCTCGGGCGGCCTCATCGTCATGGACGAGGACTCGTGCATGGTCGACGTCGCCCGCTTCTTCCTCGACTTCGTCCAGGACGAGAGCTGCGGCAAGTGCGTCCCCTGCCGCATCGGCACGAAGCGCATGCTCGAGATCCTGACGCGGATCACGAAGGGCCAGGGCAAGGACGGGGACATCGAGCTCCTCGAGGAGCTCGCGGCGACCTGCCGCGAGACGTCCACCTGCGGCCTCGGCCAGACCGCCGGCAACCCCGTCCTCTCCACGATCCGCCTTTTCCGCGAGGAGTACGAGGAGCACATCCACGCGCGGCACTGCCGAGCAGGCGTCTGCTCCGACCTCTTCAAGTCGCCCTGCCAGAACGCCTGCCCCGCCGGCGTCGACGTCCCGGGCTACGTCGCCCTCGTGGCCGCCGGCCGCCCGCGCGACGCCTACTACCTCGTCCGGCGCGAGAACCCCTTTCCCGCCATCTGCGGCCGCGTCTGCACCCACCCCTGCGAGGACAAGTGCCGCCGCGCCCAGCTCGACGAGCCTGTCGCCATCTGCGACCTGAAGCGCTACGCGGCCGACTACGTCTTCGCCAACGACGAGCCGCGCCGAGACCTCGTCTTCCCGAAGAAGGCGGAGTCGGTCGGTGTCATCGGCGCCGGCCCCTCGGGTCTCACCTGTGCCTACTACCTCGCGCGCCTCGGCTACGGCGTCACCGTCTACGAGTCGCTTCCCGTCGCCGGCGGCATGCTCGCTTCCGGCATCCCCGAGTACCGCCTCCCGAAGGAGATCCTCGCCAAGGAGATCCGGCTCGTCGAGCAGGTCGGCGTGAAGATCCAGACCGGGATCGAGGTCGGGAAGGACGTGAGGTTCGAGGAGCTGCAGGAGCGCCACCAGGCGATCTACGTGGCGACCGGCACCCACTTCCCGAACAAGGCCGAGATCCCCGGCGAGGACAAGGCCGGCATCGCGCACGGCGTCTCGTTCCTGCGCGAGGCCAACCTCGGCCGGAAGGTCGAGATCGGCCTGAACGTCGTCGTCATCGGAGGCGGCTCCACCGCGTTCGACGCGGCCCGCACGGTCCTGCGCCTCGGCGCACAGAAGGTGACGGTCCTCTACCGCCGCCAGGTCGAGGACATGCCCGCCGACCCGCGCGAGATCGAGGAGGCGCGCGAGGAGGGGATCGTGATCCTTCCGCTCGTGGCCCCCGTCGAGTTCCTCGGCAACGGGAGCGTCACCGGCGTGAAGTGCGTGCGGATGGAGCTGAAGGGGTTCGACGACGGCGGGCGGCGCAAGCCCCGAACCGTCCCGGGCTCCGAGTTCGTCGTCGAGGCCGACATGGTCATTCCCGCCATCAGCCAGCACTCCGACCTGCCGTTCATCGACCGGGACGAGGTGCTGCTCACGAAGTGGGGGACGCTCGTCGTCGACAAGGAGACGATGATGACCAGCAAGCGCGGCGTCTTCTCCGGCGGCGACGTCGTCCGCGGGCCCGACGTCGCGATCCAGGCGATCGCCGACGGCAAGCGGGCCGCCCGCTCCATCGACCTGTACCTCGGCGGGACCGGCGTCCTCAACAAGGGCGACGAGATCCCGATCCCGCGCCCCATCGACGAGTCCGACGTCGCCGAGCACGAGCGATTCCCGATGCGTTTCCTCGAACCCGAGAGCCGGAAGAAGGGGTTCCAGGAGGTCGCCGCGGGCTTCCACAAGCTGAACGCCATCGCCGAGGCCATGCGGTGCCTGCGCTGCGACCGGCGGTAGGAAGAAGGCCATGACGACCAACCCCGTTCACCTCGTGATCAACGGACGGCCGGTGAGGGCCGAGAGCGACTGGTCGGTCCTCGAGACCGCCAAGCACAACGGCATCAAGATCCCCCACTTCTGCTACCTCGAGGGCGTCCACCAGATCGGCTCCTGCCGCATCTGCGTCGTCGAGGTCGAGGGGATGCGGAGCCTCCAGGCCTCCTGCACCATCCCGGTGCGCGAGGGGATGATCGTGAAGACGAACACCGCGCGCGTGAAGAAGGCGCGCGAGGTCCTCTACGAGCTGATGCTCTCCGACCACCCGCGGAACTGCCTCTCCTGCTTCCGGAACCAGAACTGCGAGTTCCAGAAGCTCGCCGAGGAGATCAAGATCCCCGACTGCCGCTTCGAGGGGAGCAGTCGAAGGACCTCGTCGACTCCTCGACTCCCTCCATCTTCCGCGACACGTCCAAGTGCATCCTCTGCCGGCGCTGCGTCACCGTCTGCAGCGAGATCCAGGGCGTCGGCGTCCTGGGCGTCAACCACCGCGGCTTCAAGACGACGATCGGACCCGCCGCCGACCTGCCGCTCGGCTCCTCCAACTGCGCCAACTGCGGACAGTGCGTCATGGCCTGCCCCACGGGGGCCCTCCTCACGCGCGCCGACATGAACCCGGTCTGGAACGCCCTGTTCGACCCGAAAGTTAGGACCGTCGTCCAGACGGCCCCGGCCGTCCGCGTCGCTCTCGGCGAGATGTTCGGGATGCCCCCGGGGACGAGCGTCACGGGGAAGATGGCCCACGCCCTGCGGCTCCTCGGCTTCGACGACGTCTTCGACACGAACTTCGCCGCCGACCTGACGATCCTCGAGGAAGGGACCGAGTTCCTGAACCGGGCCCTCTCCGCGGTGCGCGGCGAGGCGACGGTCCTCCCGATGATCACCTCCTGCTCGCCGGGCTGGATCAAGTACGTCGAGCACGAGTTCCCCTCGCAGCTGGCGCACCTCTCGTCGTGCAAGTCGCCCCACATGATGCTCGGCGCCCTCGCCAAGACCTACTACGCGCGGAAGATCGGCGCCGACCCGAGGAACATGTTCGTCGTCTCCGTCATGCCGTGCACGGCGAAGAAGTTCGAGATCACGCGGCCCGAGATGTTCATCGACGGCCGCCCCACCGTCGACGCCGTCCTGACGACGCGCGAGCTGGCGCGGATGATCAAGGAGGCGGGGATCGACTTCAATTCGCTCGAGGGGAGCGGCTTCGACGAGCCCCTCGGCCTCTCCACCGGCGCCGCCGACATCTTCGGCGCGACGGGCGGCGTCATGGAGGCCGCCCTCAGGACCGTCTACGAGGTCGTCACCGGACGCGAGATCCCCTTCCCGGCGCTCGACGTCACGCCCGTCCGCGGGCTCTCGTCGGTCAAGGAGGCATCCCTCACCCTCGAGGACGTCAAGCCCGAGTTCAAGGAGCTCGAGGGCTTCACGGTTCGCGTGGCCGTCACGAGCGGCCTGAAGGGAGCGAAGCGCCTCATGGCCGAGGTCGCCGCCGGCACGGCGCCGTGGCACTTCATCGAGGTCATGGGCTGCCCGGGCGGCTGCATCGCCGGAGGCGGACAGCCCCGCCCGACGACGCGGACGATCCGCGAGGCCCGGATGCGGGCCATCTACGCCGAGGACGCCGGCAAGCCCCGCCGCAAGTCTCACGAGAACCAGGCCGTCCTGGCCCTCTACGACGAATTCCTCGGCAAGCCGCTCGGGCACCTCTCGCACGAGCTCCTCCACACCCACTACACCCCCCGCGGGCGCTTCAACGAGCTGACCCCGAAGGGGAGCTGAACGGACGACGCGCCCCCCCGCGCCGCCGCGAAGACGCCCCGGTTTCCCCGAACGGCCCGGCTTCAACGCCGGGCCGTTTCCCTTCGTACCGGGACGAAGCGCGGCCGGACCGGGGAGACCGGGGGCCTGCCAAGCCACTTCGCCGTGCCGCACGAGTCGCGGGCAGGAGGGGTATCCCACGGCGCCGCTCGCCGGGGGGCCTGAGCTTCGCGCGGCCCCCCGGACCCCCCTCCCTCAATCCGCGTTCCCGAATCGTGCATGGCCTCGTTCGCTCCCCGACCCCAACGCTCCGCCGGGCCCCCCCACGCCTCGGCGGACTGGTCAGTTCCGTTTTCCGTTGAAGAGCGAACCCCGTGGCTTAACGGAAAACGGAACTGACCCCTTGGGCCTCTGACCCCTTGGGCCTTCGATCGTCGAAGCCCGCCGGCCGCGGGAGGGGCGGTACGTCTCGCGAGTCGCCCCCGAGCGCCGGCGGGGACCCGCTCGAGTTCGCGAGGACCGGGCGGGGATCAGGCCCGTGCGCGTGTCTGAGCGAAGCGAGTTCGCGCGGGCCCCCCGCCCCGCCGCAGCGGACTCGGAAGCGGGTCGGCGGAGCGCAGCAGGCGGCCGTGAGACGTGTCGCCCCGCTCGCGGCCCCCAGCCGACGCGCCGTGACGGTGAAGGTGGTAACCCCCGGTCCCCATCCCGTCGCCTATGATGTTCGGCCGTGCGGCTCGCGCCGCGCCCACACCGCACCCTTCGGAGGCCCCATGCGTTTCGCCGCCGCGCTCTTCGCGCTCGCCCTCCCCGTCGTCGCCGCGCCCCCCGCGGCCCCACCGCCGACCGAGGCGCGCCCGGTCACGGACGTCCTCCACGGCGAGTCGATCGTCGATCCCTACCGCTGGCTCGAAGGCGACGCGAAGGGGGGCGTCACACCGGAGGTGACCGCCTGGACCGACGCCCAGCTCGCCTACACGCGGCAGGTCCTCGACAACCTGCCGGGCCGGGCGTCCGTGGAGGCGCGCCTGCGCGAGCTGATGGAGGTCGGCACCATCTCCGCGCCCCGCATGCGCGCGAACCGCTACTTCTACGGCAAGCGCGAGGGGAACGAGAACCAGGCGCGCGTTTTCGTCCGCGAGGGGCTGGGGGGCACGCCCCGCCTCCTCCTCGACCCGAACACCCTGGACGCGAAGGGGCTCGTGACGATCTCCTGGACCTCCCCCGACCCCGCCGGGAAGCTCCTCGCCTTCGGCATGTACCGCGCGGGCGACGAGAACTCCACGCTCTACGTTCTCGACGTCGATTCCGGCCGCTGGCTCGCGGACGAGATCCCCGGGAAGGTGGGCTCGGTCGACTGGCTTCCCGACTCCTCCGGCTTCTTCTACCGGAACCTCGAGAGCGTGAAGGACCCCTACTCCGGGCTGGTCATGTTCCACCGCCTCGGCTCGCACCCGCGCCAGGACGTCCGCCTCTTCCGGCAGTACACGAAGGAGGAGAACGCGAAGCTCGCGACGACCTACGGGCCCGGCTTCTCCGCCAGCGAGGACGGCCGCTGGGGATTCCTCGGCTACGCGACCGGCACGAGCACGAACGACCTCTGGGCGGTCGACCTCGACCGCTGGAGGCGCACCGGCGAGTTCGTGAGGACTGACGTCATCGTCGGCTCCGAGAGCACCTCCCGCGGGACCAGCCTCGGCGACACGCTCTTCCTCCACACCACCGACGGCGCCAAGAACGGCCGGGTCGTCGCGGTCGACCTCAACAACCCCGCCCGCGAGGCCTGGAAGACCCTCGTCCCCGAGCGCAAGGACGTCACGATCCGCGGCATCTCCCTGGCCCGCGGCATCCTCGTCGTCAACCTCCTGAAGGACGCCGCGACCCGCATCGAGCTGTACGCCCTCGACGGGAAGCCCCTCGGCGAGCTCCCCCTCCCCGGCATCGGCTCGGCGTCTCTCTCCACCGCGCAGGACCGGACCGAGGCCTTCCTGACCTACACCTCCTTCAACGAGCCCTCCGGCGTCTACCGCGTCGACCTCGCCACGAAGAAGGTCGAGCTCTGGGAGCGCCCGAAGGTCCCCGTCGACCCGTCGATCGTCGAGGTGAAACAGGTCTTCGTCACGTCGAAGGACGGCACGAAGGTCCCGCTGTTCGTGGTCCACAAGAAGGGCCTCAAGCTCGACGGCAACAACCCGACGCTCCTCTACGCCTACGGCGGCTTCAACGTCAGCCAGACGCCGAGCTTCAGCGCGACCCTCTTCCCCTGGTTCGAGGCGGGCGGCGTCTACGCCCTCGCGTGCCTGCGCGGCGGCGGCGAGTACGGCGACGCCTGGCACGAGGCCGGGATGCTCGGGAAGAAGCAGAACGTCTACGACGACTTCATCGCCGCCGCCGAGTGGCTCGTCGCGCAGAAGTACACGAGGCCGGCGAAGCTCGCCGTCTCGGGGGGCTCGAACGGAGGACTCCTCACCGGCGCGGTCCTCACGCAGAGACCCGAGCTCTTCGGCGCGGTCATCAGCGCCGTCCCGCTCCTCGACATGCTCCGCTACCAGTCGTTCCTGATGGCGCGCTACTGGATCCCCGAGTACGGCAGCGCCGAGAACCCCGAGCAGTTCCGGTTCCTCCGCGCCTATTCGCCGTACCACCACGTGAAAAAGGGAACGAAGTACCCCGCCGTCCTCCTCACCGCGGGCGAGAACGACTCCCGCGTCCATCCGCTCCATGCCCGCAAGATGGCGGCGCTCCTCCAGGCCTCGACCGCCTCCGACCCGGCCGAGAAGCCGGTCCTCCTCTGGGTCGACCGCGACGCCGGCCACGGCCAGGGCAAGCCGCTCGCCCTCCGCGTCCGCGACGTCGCCGACCAGAGGATGTTCCTCATGTGGCAGCTCGGCATGCTGAAGTAGACCCAGGGAAGGGATCCCGATCGGGATCATCCCGATTGGGGTCAGGTCTACCTTCTACACTCTACGTCTCCGTAGAAACGCCGGCCCGCTCCCGGGCCGGCGTTTCTACGCCTGCGCTGCCGAGCCCTCCCTGTCGCAGGGTTCTGGTCACCGATCCAGGGTCTGCGCGGTGCCGTCAGCGGCCGCGGACCTGGACCGAGACCGACGACACCTGGTCGATCCTCACGACCGCGTCGAAGAACTCCCGGCCCGAGAGGTCGGAGAGGTGGGCCAGCTCCTTCCCCACCTTCTGAAGCCTCCCGATGACCTCTTCGCCCGACCCGGCGAGGCGAAGGCGGACACCCTTCCCCTCGAGCCTCTTCAGGACGTTCGCCATCGTGTCCTGCTCTTCGAACACCATCTTCTTCTCCTGTCCGGCGCCCGGCTGCTGCCCGACGACCGCCGCCGCCGACACCAGCAGAGCGGCGGCGATCCCGAACCCGAACGCCTTCGACGTCATTGCGAATCGCGCCATCGCATCCTCCCGTTCCCGTCTTCGCCTCAGAGTTTTCGCGGACTTTACCGCGGCACGCCGCGCGTTACGGCACCCTTCGCGGAAGGCGCGGTCCGTAGTCCGGGTAGGCCGGCCTCTTCAGCTTCACGGGCGGCTCCTTCGCGAGGGCCTCGAGCGCGAGCTGGACGGCGCGTTCGAGCTGCGGCGAATTTCCCTGGCGGACGAGGTACGGGTCCTCCTCGACCTCGACGTCGGGCGCGATGCCGACGTTCTCCACCTCCCACGAACCCTCGGTCCCGTAGAGGCCCCAGCGGGGCGCCGTGACCGACCCGCCGTCCATCAGCGGCGGATATCCGCCGATGCCGACGAGACCGCCCCACGTTCTCTTGCCGACGATCGGGCCGAGCTTCGCTTTTCGGAACAGCCACGGCAGCGCGTCGCCCCCGGAGCCCGACATCTGGTTGATGAGCATCACCTTCGGCCCGAAGAGGGCCGCCGCCGGCTCGACGACGTCCGCTCCCTCCCGCGAGGCGTTCGCCATCTGCGGCGTGCGCGCGAGCAGGTCGACGATGTAGTCGGCGATGCTGCCGCCGTGGTTGAAGCGCTCGTCGACGACGAGGGCCTCCTTTCCGATCTGGGAGAAGTAGTAGCGGTTGAAGTTCGTGAAGCCCCCGGCGGCCGTGTCGGGAATGAAGACGTAGCCGACCTTTCCTCCCGAGAGGGCGTCGACCCGCTTGCGGTTCTCCTCCATCCACGTGCGAAGGCGCAGGCCGCCCTCCGACGGAGCGGGGACGACGGTCACGCGGCGCGACCCTGTCCCGTCCGCCTTCGGGCCCACGGTCAGGACAGTCTGCTTCCCGGCGGTTCCGAGGAAGAGGCGGTGGACGTCGTCGTCGCCTCTCAGGTCCTGGCCGTTCACCGCGAGCAGGAAGTCCCCCTCCTTCACGTCGACGCCGGGCTGCGTCAGGGGCGCCATCAGCTTCGGGTTCCAGTTCTCCCCCGCGAGGATCCGGGAGATGCGGTATCGCCCTTCCGCGACGGAGTAGTCGGCGCCGAGAAGGCCCACGGAGACCCTCTCCTGCTCGGGCACCGCTCCGCCACCGACGAAGACGTGCCCCATGACGAGGTGCCCGAGCATCTCCTCGAAGAGGGCGTTCAGGTCGTCGCGCCCACCGAGGCCGTCGACGAAGGGCGCGTAGGTCCTTTCGGCGGCGGCGAGGTCGAGGCCGTGCGCGCCCGGGTCGTAGAGGAAGTCGCGCTGGATGCGCCACGTCTCGCGGTAGATCTGCCGCCACTCGGCGCGCGGGTCGACCCACACCTCGAGGCCTTCGGCCTTCAATGCGCCGTCCCCGGGCTTCGGCGCCTTCTCGGACGAGACGAGGAACCGGCTCCCCTTCTGCGCATAGAGGACCTTCGCCCCGTCGAACGAGACGAGGAAGGGCGGCTGGCCCCCGTAGGCACCGCTGCCACCATCGATCTTCTCGAGGAACTTCTCCGCTTTTCGCGCCTTCAGGTCGAAGCGATGGACCTCGAGAGGCAACGGGTTCTCGTCGTCGTACTCGATGTAATCCTCGGCGGAGAGGGCGACCGGGGCCTGCAGGAGGAAGACGATTCCCTCCGTTCCGGCCTCGAGCGCGACCCAGTTCGCCCGTGCGACGGGGAGCGCCACGATCCGCTGGTCGAGTCCGGAGAAGTCGATCTTCACCGGCTCCGGCGGCTTCTTCGCGTCGTTCGCCGCGGCGTCCTTAGCGGCCTCGCCCTTCTTCTCCGGGTCCTTTCCCGCATCGCCCGTGGCGCCGGCTTTCGCCGCGTCGGCCCCCTTGCCGTCCTTCCCGTCCGTCCCGTCCTTTCCGTCCGTTCCCTCCTCGTCGCTCTCGGGCGCGACGGGCGAAGGGAGGTCCTTCCGAAGGACGGCGGCATAGAGGCTGCTCGTCACCGGCCGTCCCATGCTCGTCATGTCGAGCCACCCCTGGGCGAGGCCGGCGTCGGTGCTCGCGACGAAGTAGAGGTACTTCCCGCCCCGGTCGAACCGGGGCGACAGGGCGTCGCTCCGCCCATCGGTCACCTGTCGCGTCTTCTTCTCCTCCAGCGAGTAGACGAAGACGGCGCGGAGGCGGTTCGGGAGCTGCTTCACGTAGGCGATCCAGCGCGCGTCGGGCGCCCACGCCGGGTCGAGATTCGAGAGGGGCGTATCGAAGAGGTCGGAGTCGACCTTCTCCTTCGTCCCCTTCGCCACGTCGACGACCCAGAGGTTCATCCGCTTGTCGGTGAGCGCGATCCTCTTCGAGTCGGGAGACCAGCGCGGCGCGTAGAAGAACGACGGCGGCAGCCCCAGGTCGACCTTTCTCACCGGCCCCATGCCGTCGGGCATACCCAGGTGGAGCGCGTACTCGCCCGACGCGTCGGAGAGCCACGCGACGCTCTTGCCGTCCGGCGACCACGACGGGTCGCGGTCCGCGACGCCGGGGCTCCGCGTCAGGTTCCGCGCGTCTCCCTTCTCGGCGGGCACGGACAGGATCTCGCCGCGCGCCTCCACCAGGACCCTCTTCCCGCTCGGCGAGAGCGCCACGTGGAGGATCTGCCCGGGCTCCACCTTTCGGAACCCCGCGCGCACCTGGGGAAGATCGGCCGAGATCGTGACGGGCACCGCCTTCGTCGCCCCCGACGCGAGGTCGAGGAGCTTCAGCTCGCCGAACTGGTCGTAGACGATCGCCCCCGGACCCGCCGACGCCGACTGGACGTCGAAGCCGCCGTCGTTCTTCACGACCTCGCGGACCGCGCCGGTCTTCACTTCGAACGCGAAGAGCGTCACGGGACCGCTGCGGTCGGAGAGGAAGTAGAGAGTGTCGCCGACCCACATCGGCCGCCGGTCGTTCGAGTTCTCGCGCGGCACCTTCGCCACGCGGGAGTCCGACAGGTCCGCGATCCAGACGGGCGTCGTCTGCCCGCCCCGGTACTTCTTCCACGCCGCCTGCCACTGCGGGAAAGGGACGTAGGCAAGGCGGCTGCCGTCGGGCGAATAGCAGGCGTCCGCGCCGGAGGGGAGAGGCAGCTCCTCGGCCGGTCCGCCGGCGATCGGCACCGTGAAGAGCTTCGGGAGGTCTCGTGGCGTCCGCCGCATCGACAGGAAGAGGACCCGCTTGCCGTCCGGAGTGAACCCGAGCGCCTCGTCCGGCCCGGGGTGGTGCGTCAGCCGCCGCGGCTCGCCGCCGCCCGCGGGAACGACGTAGACGTCCGCGTTCTCGTCGTACGTCCCCGTGAAGGCGACCGTCGCGCCGTCCGGCGAGAAGACCGGCCTGCGGTTGCGAAGCTGCCCGCTCACGAGGCGCGTCGCCTCGCCCCCCTCGCGCGGGACGGTCCAGATCTCTCCCGCGAAGGCGAACGCGATGCGCGTCGCGGAGAGCGCCGGATCCTGCAGGAGCCGCGGCGGCGGCGCGGCCGCCGACCCGAGAGACGGGGAGTGGAAGAGCACGGCGACGACGACGGCGGTGGCGAAGAGCTGACGCATAGGGGACACCTCGAGCCGTGATTCTAGGGGGGCACACCGGGTCCTTTCAGGCCGCGCTCGACGAGCTCACCCGGAGGCCAGGGGGTCAGGTCTTGATTTTCTATTCTACGGAAACGACCCGACCGTCATTCTCGTCGCCGCCGAAGGCCGTGACGCGCGATGTCGAATCGCCATCGCCTGCGGCGTCCGGCCGCGGCGCCTTGGGCTCAGCCCCCCGCGGTCTCCCCCGCGGCCTCGCGCACCTCGTCGGGCAGTTCGAGCGGAAAGCGCGAGTGCCACGCGGCAAACCGCGCGAAAGCGAGGACCTCCGGGCCGGAGCCCATCACTTTCGTGAGCCTCAGGGGTCCCCCGTCTCCGCGGGCCTCGAGGGTGAACCAGTCGTCCCCGTCGTCGTCGGTCGAGAGCATCGCCGCCAGCGTGCCCTTCCGGACGGCTCGCCGCCGGATCCAGGGACCGATGCGACGGACCCTCTCGACACGCCCCCTCGTGAGGACCCACGCGTCGCGGGCGAGCGCGGTCCACAGGCAGAGGGCGTCGACGGCGATCGCGAGAACGCACCCCGCCGTTGCGAGGCCGACGATTCCGTCGATCCGGCCGCTGTTCCTCGCGGCTGCGGCGACGAGGGCTCCGGCCCCCGAAGTGACGACGAAGGCCACGAGAAGCGCGCAACCCGCTGTCTTCCGCGACTTCCCGGACGGGGCGGCCAGAATGACTCCCCCTTCCGGGCGCGGCGTCGCCTGCCACTGCGAGGGGACGGGGGGCACGATCGCTGCAGAGGCTTCCGCTCCGGCCCCCCGGCTCTCGGTGGCGCCGCCTGAGCCCTGGAGCCCCAGCGCGGCACGAAGCCGCCCCGCGAGCCATGGGCCGAGCTCCGCCGGCACGCCCACCGACAGCAGGATCTCCTTCCCCGCGACGACCGCGGCGAGCTGCGACTTCCTTCGCCGGTCGACGATCGCCCCGACCGAGCCTGCACGGAAGAGCCGGGTCTTCCCGAACGGACCGGCCGCGCGTCGATAGGTGAAGCTCCCCGGGCGGAGCACGTACCTGTCCGACCCGGACAGGAGCCTGAGCAGCTCCCAGGCGGCGCCGATCCCTCCCCAGGTCCAGAACGTGAGCCAGAGCGCCAGGAACGCGAGGACGGACAGGGGCAGGGACCCGGAAGGGAGGGGAACGCGGCCCACGCCGAACGGGAGGACCTCTCGGGCCGCCTCGAGGAGCGGGGCAGCAGCAGGACCGAGAAGGAGGACGAGAACGACGGCCTCGCCGACGGCCCAGCCGCAGAGCCAGAAGGCGAGGAAGGCCGCCGGAAGATACCGGAGCAATCCCGTCGGGCGAAGGACGATCTCCTCCCCATCCGGAAGGGAACGGACCTCCACGTGACCGCCGCGAGCCGACGCGGGAGGTATCGAGGGCCCGAAGCCGGCAAAGGACCCGCCAGCCCCTTTTCGCCCGCCACTCGCGTCGCTTTCGCGGTTCTGCTGCACGACCAGATCGTAGCCTCCGGAAAGCGCGAGAGCGCGCTCGAAAGAGCGCGCCGTTCGGACCGCACCCTCAGTTTCCTCCCTGAAATCTCCCGGTTTCTTCTCCTCCGTCTCCCAGACGCCTCACCGGTCGATCGCCTCGCGCACCGACATCCTTCCTCCATCCGCCCTCTGACGTTCCCGGCCGAAGCGGGAACTCGAACGTGGGCCGGGCAGGAGGCCTCCGATGCGCGAGCCCGTGCGAGGTGTGTCCCGATCCGCCATTCTCGCGGTCCTCCTTGCCCCGCTCCTGTTCGCTCCCTCACCTACCGTGCAGGCGGCGGACGCCTCCGTCCCGCTCGTCGATCCGCGCCTCGGCCCGCTCGTCCAGCGTACGGTCGAACGCGCCGTCGAACGCTTCCAGAGCCCGACCTGCTCGATGCTGCTGACGGACTTCACCGACCTGCGGACCGGCGAGTCGCTCGCCGCGACGCTCCTCGCTTCCGGCCGGACGGCGTCGGGCTTCCTCGGCTCGCTCCGCTTCGTCGACGCCGACCACATGGTGCAGTGCCGGCGACGGCCCGCCTACGCGTGGATCCCGGTCGGCGGCGACGTCGTCTTCGTCTGCACGAGCCGCTTCACCACGCTCGTGAAGAAGAACGAGTGGCTGGCGGGCAACATCCTCGTCCACGAGACGCTCCACTCGCTCGGCCTCGGCGAGAACCCTCCCTCGTCCGAGGCGATCACGGAGATGGTCGGCCGCCGTTGCGGGCGCTGAGCCGCCCTCTCCTCAGGAAGCCGAGTTCGTCGGCGCCGAAGGATTCGACCCGAGGAACCTGTAGCCGACCCGGACGACGCCCAGGGCGATCTCGTCTCCGTCCGCGAGCGCTGCCGGTCCCGTGAGGCGTTCGCCCCGCAGGAACGTGCCGTTGCGGCTGCCCGCGTCGGCGATCTCGGCACGGTCGCCGTCCACCGTGATGCGGGCGTGCGCCCTGGAGACCGAATCGTGGCCGAGCCAGACGCTCGCCTCCCGCGCGCGCCCCAGGACGTTCTCGCCCGCTCCGAGCGGAAACGTCTGGACGCCCCAGACGATCACGTGACGGGCACCGGAGAGGACGGGAGAGTCCTCGTGGACGCTCCCGTCGAACGCGTACCCGAACCCGTGGACCGTCCGGACGAAAGACTCGGGACCGCGTCCTTCGTCGCCGAGCGCCTTGCGGATCTCCTTCACGAGGGAGTCGATGTTTCCTTCGGTCACGAAGACCCCGGGCCAGAGCGCGTCCTGGATGTCCCTGCGGGAAACGGCAGCCGGCCGCCTCTCGAGGAGCAGGCCCAGGAGCGCGAACGCCTTCGGCGTCAGGTGGACCGCGTTGCCGCCCCGCAGGAGTCGCCGGGCCTCCCCGTCGTACGTCACATCGGCGAAGCGCAGCCTCACCGTTCAAACTCGCCGCTCGACGGCCCTCGCCCGATAGGTCAGAGCCACCTCGCCGATCCGGATCACGTCGCCGTCCTTCAGGACGACGCGGCCGCGCACCGCTTCCTCTCCGCGGAACGTCGACTCGCCGCCCGCGAGATCCTCCAGCTCGGCCTGGTCGTCCGTCACGACGATGCGCGCGTGCTCGTGCGCGACGGAGGGATGCCCGACACGCACCGCCGCCTCCCTCTCGCGGCCGAGGAGGTTACCGCCAGGAACGAGACCGACCTCCTGGTGCCCGCGAACGAGAACGTGGCGCAGGAGACCGGGAGTCTCCTGCACCGGTCCCTCGAATGCGTAGCCGAACCCGTGGACGGTCCTCACCCGGGTCGCGCCGTCCGCTCCCGCTCCGAGCGCCTGCCTCACCTCGCACACGATGGCCGCGAGGTGGCCCTCAGAGGCGGGCGATCCGGGCCAGAGGGACCCCTGGATCTCGGCCTTCGAGACGGCGTCGGGGCGGCGGGCGAGGAGCAGAGAGAGAAGCTGAAACGCCTTCGGCGAGAGATGGACCTCCTCGGGCCCCCGGTGAAGGAGGCGCCGTCCCTCGTCGAACGACAGGTCGCCGATCCGCAGCCTCATTTCCGGGCATTCTGATTCTGCGCGCATCCGAGGTAAAGGGAAGAGTCGAGGAAACAAGCCCTTTCCAAGCGGTGTCCAAAGGGCGAGCACCCTGGCCGCCGCATTCTCCGGCCCGTCGTCGCCGGCTAGAGGGCCGCTTCGGTCGAGGTCTCCGTGGCGCCCTTGCGGTAGACGAGGACGACCTTGCCGAGCCGGACCTCGTCACCATCGGAAAGGACGACCGGCGACGACACCGGCTCGAGACCGCGGTAGGTTCCGTTCTTGCTCCCGAGATCCTCGATCGAGGCGACCTCGCCCGAGACCGTGACCCGCGCGTGCTCGCGGGACACGGAAGGGTGCCCGATCCAGATGTCGGCGACGCGTTCCCGTCCGATCACGCTCTCGCCCTCGTGCAGCTCGACCTCGTGGCTGCCCCAGAAGAAGACGTGCCGGTGCTCCGACGGCGCGGCCTGGCGAACCTCGCGGACCGCCGCCTCGAACGCGTAGCCGAATCCGTGAACGGTTCTCAGGAATTCGGACCCCTTCGCGTGATCGCCGAGCGCGTTGCGCACCTCGTTCACGAGGGCGGGGAGATTCGTCTCGGACACGAACGTCCGCGGCCAGAGAGTCTCCTGGATCTCGGCCTTGGAAACTGCGTTGGGACGCTTCGCGATGAGCAGCTCGAGGAGCTGGAACGCCTTGGGCGACACGTGGACCGCATCCGGCCCGCGTATCAGAAGGCGCCGTCCACCGTCGAATGTCACGTCACCGAATCGAAGCTTCATCGAGATCCCCGTCTTGTTGCACAAGTCTACTAGGGACGTTGACCGTCGCGGAACAGAGGCTCACACTTACCCCAAATACGTCACGCGTCACCAGGGTCCGAGCGGTCGGGCACGTTGGATTTGACGGGAGGTGGGTACTGCCGTTCGCGCCGGGTCACCGGTTGGGGCCATACGTCGTGCTGGCGCCGATCGCCGCCGGTGGCATGGGGGTCGTCTACCGGTCGCGCGACACGAAGCTCGACCGGGACGTCGCGATCAAGGTCCTTCCGGAAACCGTCGCGTCGAATCCCATCGCGCTCGCACGGTTCGAGGCCGAGGCCAAGGCGGTCGCAGCCCTTTCCCACCCGGGGATCGTCGCCATCCACGATTTCGGCCGCATCGACGGGACGACGTTCGCCGTCACCGAGCTGCTCGACGGCGAGACTCTCCGCGCCGTCCTCGTCCGCGGAGCCCTCCCGCTGTCCCGAGCGCTCGACGTGGCCTCCCAGGTGGCCGAAGCCGTCGGGGCGGCCCACGAGAGCGGGCTCGTGCACCGCGACCTCAAGCCGGAGAACGTCTTCCTCACCCGGGACGGGCACGCCAAGGTTCTCGATTTCGGGCTGGCGGTGCGGTGCGGCCAGCTGGCCGACGGTGACGGAGAAGCGGAGATCCCGACGGACCCTGCGCTCGGCCCGGACTGCAGGACTCCGGGCACCGCCGCGTACATGTCTCCCGAGCACGCCCGCGGTCTCGCGGTCAGTGCCCCGTCGGACCAGTTCTCCCTCGGCGTCGTTCTCTACGAGATGCTCGCCGGAATCCGGCCCTTCCGGGGATCATCCCAGGCGGAGATTCTCTCCGCCATCCTGAGGGACGAACCGCAGCCGATCACCGAACGCGCGCCCGACCTGCCGGAGCCCGTCCGCTGGATCATCGAGCGCTGCCTGAGGAAGCGACCCGAGGATCGTTACGCCTCGACGTTCGACCTCGCCCACGACCTCCGGGACTGCCGCGCCCGGCTGATGGACGGGTCCCTCCTGCGCCATCGGGCTCCGCGGGACCTGCGTCCGATCGGGTGGGCGGCGGCCGGCATCGCCGGCGTTCTCCTCTTCCTCGCGGTCGCAGCCGCCCGCTGGGCCGCGTCCGGGCGGGATCCGGCCGAGTACCGCTCTTTCCTCACGGCACGCCACACCCAGCGGATCACCGACCGGGGCATGAACGCCCTCACGCCGGCACTCTCTCCCTCGGGCCACGAAGTGGCGTTCGTCCGCCGGCTCTCATCCTCGAACACGGACGTCTTCGTCGAGAGCTCCGGCGGCGGCCGGCCGATCAACGTGACGGGCGACCATCCCGGCGAAGACGGCGAGCCGGCCTTCTCGCCGGACGGGACCCACCTCGCGTTCCGTTCGGATCGCGATGGAGGCGGCCTCTTCCTCGTCGAGGCCCTCGGGGGCGCGGCACGGCGGCTGACGACGTTCGGCCACGATCCCGCCTTCTTCCCGGACGGCCGCCGTGTCGTCTTCGCAACGGTGGGGAGCCGAACGCCCTACGCCCGCCTCGGGACCCGGAGCGAGCTCTGGACTGTGGACCTCGCAACCGGGGCGACGGTGCGGCTCTACGGAGGCGACGCGATGCAGCCGGCGGTTTCCCCCGGAGGCTTGCGGATCGCCTTCTGGATGCTCCGCGAGGGGGCCGCACAAAGGGACCTCGCGACGATTCCCGTCAAGCCCGAGCTCCACCCCGCGACCCCGGCGCTCGTCACCGACGACGCCTGGGTCGACTGGAGCCCTTACTGGTCGGACGACGGCCGCACGCTCTGCTTCGGATCGAACCGGGGCGGGACGATGAACCTCTGGCGCGTGAGGATCGACGAGAAGAGCGGCAGACCCCTCGCCTCTCCCGAGCCTCTCACCGTCCCGGCGCGAAGCGCCGGACCCTTCCGGGGGAGCCTCGACGGACGCGCCGTCGTCTACCAGGCGGGGACCTCGGGCTTCGACCTCGAGCGCCTGCCTCTCGACGCCAGGGGGCTTCCGGCAGGTCCGGCCGTGGAGCTCCTCGCCGACCACGAAGGGATGGGGGAGCCCCGCCTCTCCCCTTCCGGGAGGCAGCTCGCCTTCGCCACCTGGCGGGCCGGAGAAGACCTCTGGGTGATCGGGATCGATGGTCGAGACCTCCGCCGGGTCACTTCAGGGCCGTTTCGCGACCGCTCGCCGAGCTTCTCGGCCGACGGCCGTTCGCTCTTCTTCCACTCCGATCGCTCCGGGAAGTTCGAGATCTGGCGGGTGCAGCTCGACGGGAGCGCCCTGACGCCCATCACGCGGCGCAGCGACCTCCAGCCCTTCCGGGCCCTCGCCTCCCCAGACGGTCGCTTCCTCGCTCTGCAGGGCACGAAGTCCGGAGCCGTCATCCTTCCGGCCACGCTTCCGGCCGACGCCCCCTGGCCCGACCCCCTCCCGCCGCCGGAACCCGACGTGCGATTCGAGGTGACCTCCTTCTCGTCCGACGGCCGCCTCGTCGCAGGACACGGGATCTCCCGGAGCGAGACCTACCACGGACTCTGGCTCCACGATCTCGAGAAGCGGCAGTACGGGCGGCTCCCTGTCGAGGGCGCCTGCCCGCAGCTCGTCAACGGCGGAAGCCGCATCTACTTCCTTCGCCAGGGGCATCTCTTCGCCCCCGCGACGGTGGCCCTCCTCGACCGCGCGAGCGGAAAGACGTTCGACGTACTCCCGCAGGATTCCGAGCCCTCCGTGGTCGCCTTCGCGGCCGCACCCGACGGCTCCGCCCTCTATCTCGTCCGCGAGAGAAGCCGCTCCGACATCTGGCTCATGCGATAGGGGTCTGGCCGAGGGGTCAGGTCTTGATTTTCCATTCTGGCCGGCACCCTACGCCCTCCGGCCGGCGACCGCGATCGTGATGCCGCCCAGGATCGCCGCCGCCGCGAGGGCCAGCCGGAGAGTGACGTCCTCTCCCAGGAAGAGGACCCCGCCGACGGCCGCGAGGAGGGGCGCGGACAGCTGGACGAGAGCGGCCCGCGTCGTCGACAGGCCCCGCAGCGCCGCGTACCAGATCGCATAACCGCCCCCGGAGGCGAGCGCACCCGAGGCCACGGCGAGAGCGAGCCCCGGGACCGAGAGGCGCGGCGCGTCGAACCGGGCCGAGACGAGGCTCGCGGCGAGAGCCAGCGCAGCGGCATACGCGAAGTGGGTGGAGGTCGCCGCCAGCGGGCCGCTCCGGCTCGAACGCCCGAGGAGCGAGTAGACGCCCCACGCGATTCCCGAGCCGATCATCAGCAGCGACCCGGCGGCATCGCCCTGCCGAAGGCCGGGAGCCAGGAGGACGCCGAGACCCCCGAGCGAGAGCGTGAGCCCGAACCACTCCGAAGCGCCCGGCCGTTCTCCGGAGGCGATCCCACGGCCGACCATCGTGACCTGAACGGCCCCGAAGAGGAGGAGCGCCCCGAGCGCTGCAGGGATACGCGTGTAGGCCAGGGAGAACGCGAACGCATAGACGAAGAGGGCCACCGCCGCCCTGACGTCCCGCGTCCCCGCCGCGACGCGCCCGGACGCCCGGACGAGGATGAAGAGCGCGACGGCGCCAGACAGGAGCCGGACGCTCGTGAAGGTCGTGGCGTCGGCGAGCTCCCGGCCGAGGGCGGCGCGGCAGAGCAGGGAGTTCGCGGCGAAGCAGGTCATCGCCGCCGCCGTCAGCCCCAGGGTTCGCAGCGTCATCGCCGGTACTGTACCGGTATGCATCCGGACGGCCCGGCCGCGCGTAAACCATGCGAGGTGAACGCCGCCATGAAACCCACCCGCTCCCTGATCGTTTCCTGGCTCCTCGGCGCCTCGGTCGTGGCGCTCGTGACGTTCTCGTTCGAGGCCCTCTCCGCACGCGAGGCCGAGACGGCCACTCGCCCGGTGACCGGGGCCGTGGTTCTCACGGGAACGACAGGTTCCTCGGGCTGCCCCGCAATGGAAGGGACTCTCCGCTGCCCTGCCTCAGGCGTGACGGCCAGCCCGGCGGCGCCGTCGGACCGCTGCCCGGCGGGAGCCGACGTGTCCCGCCTACCCAGGCCGGGCCTTCGCGTCTGAAACCGCTGGCGCGGCGACCGTTTCCCGGGCGCAGCGCCTAAGATCCCGCGGTGGCCGCAGGACCTCGCGGCCGGAAAGGGATCGCATGCGCCTTCGCTCCTTCGCGCCCGCCGCACTCCTCGCGCTCCTCGCCCTCTCGCCCCGCGCCGGCGCGGCCACAACGGCCGCCCCGGCAGGACCGACGAAGATGCTCACGCAGCCGGCCCTCTCGGCCGACCGCGTCGCCTTCGTCTACGGGAACGACATCTGGACGAGCCGCGTCGACGGAACCGGAGTCGCGCGGATCACCTCCGGCCCGGGGGCGAAGACGAGCCCCGCCTTCAGCCCCGACGGATCGCTCCTCGCCTTCACGGGCGAGCTGGACGGCAACCTCGACGTCTTCGTCGCCCCCGCGACCGGCGGCGTGCCCAGGCGCCTCACGTGGCACCCGTCGCGCGACACGGTCCAGGGCTTCACGCCCGACGGCAAGGCCGTTCTCTTCGCCTCCCCGCGCGAGGCGTTCAACAACCGCCACGACCAGCTCTACACGGTGCCGGTGGAGGGAGGCCTCGAGACGAAGCTCCCGATCCCGCACGCCGCCCGGGCCGTCTACTCGCCCGACGGAAAGACGATCGCCTACACCCCGAACCGCCCCGCGCACCTCCAGTGGAAGCGCTACCGCGGCGGTACGGTGTCGCGGATCTGGCTCTACGACGTCGCGACCCACGCCGTCGTGAAGGTCCCGCAGCCCGAGGGGCGCTGCAATGACCTCACCCCCGCCTGGGTCGGAGAAACGCTCTACCTCACGTCCGACCGCGACGGAGAGTTCAACGTCTACGCCTTCGACGCAAAGGCGAAGTCTCTCGCGAAGGTCACGTCCCACGCAGATTTCCCCGTCCTCAACGCGGCCTCCGCCGCCGGGAAGATCGTCTACGAGCAGGCGGGGCTCCTGCACCTCCTCGACCCCGTTACGAGAAAGGCGTCGCCCCTACCGATCACCGTGAACGCCGACCTTCTCGAGACGCGCCCCCGCTGGGCGAAGGGGGCGAAGTGGGTCCGCGACGCGTCGCTCTCCCCCTCGGGCACCCGGGTCGCCCTCGAGTTCCGGGGCGAGATCGTGACGGTGCCGGCCGAGAAGGGCGACCCGCGGTACCTCACCGCGACACCGGGCGCGCACGAGCGCGGTCCGGCCTGGTCGCCCGACGGCAAGGAGATCGCTTACGTCTCCGACGAGAGCGGCGAGTACGAGCTCGTCGTCGCCCCGCAGGACGGCAAGGGGACGCCGAAGCGGATCAAGGTCCCCGGCTCCGGCTTCTACGACCGGCTCGCCTGGGCGCCCGATTCGAAGAAGATCGCCCTCACCGACAACTCCTGGACGCTCTGGGTCGTCGACCTCCCAACGGGCAAGACGGCGAAGGTCGCCTCGGAGCGGCTCTACGCCCCGCAGAAGACGCTGAAACCGAGCTGGTCGCCCGACTCCCGCTGGGTCGCCTACACGCTCGCGGGGCCGACTTACTTCCAGACGCTCCACGTCTACGACGTCGCCTCACAGAAGTCGTACCCGATGACGGACGGCCTCTCCGACGTCTCCGATCCGGTCTTCGACAAGGGCGGCAAGCTCATCTGGTTCCTCGCCTCCACCGACGCGGGCCCGGCCCGGAACTGGTTCTCGCTGAACAACCAGGACGTCCGCGTGACCCGCGCCATCTACGTCGCCACGCTGAAAGCGGGGACGCCGTCGCCCCTCGCGAAAGAGAGCGACGAGGAGAAGGGCCCCGACGCGAAGGACACCGCGAAGGACACGACGAAGGACGCAGACAAGAAGGACGACGCGAAGGCCGACGATGGAAAGGGGGGCAAGGACGCGAAGAAGCCCGACGCGAAGAAGGTCGACCCCGTCGTCATCGACCACGAGGGCCTCGCGAGCCGCATCGTCGACCTCCCCGTGCCGCCGGCCGAGATCTTCGGGCTCTCTTCCCCGAACGCGGGCGAGGTCTGGTTCCTGCGTCGTTCCGACGGAAAGACCGCCCTCCAGAAGTGGGACACGAAGAGCCGCAAGGCCGAGACGATCGCCCCCGAGGTCGACGACTACGAGGTCTCCTTCGACGGGAAGAAGCTCCTCTCCCGCGTCAAGGAAAGCTGGAGCGTCGGACCGGCCGGCAAGAAGGGCGACGCGAAGCCGGGCGACGGCGACGGGAAGCTGAAGCTCGACGCCGTCCAGGTGCGCGTCGACCCGCGCGCCGAGTGGCCGCAGATCCTCGACGAGGTCTGGCGGATCAACCGCGACTGGTTCTACGACCCCGGCATGCACGGGCGCGACTGGAAGGCGATGAAGGCCAAGTACGCGCCGTTCGTTCCCCACCTCTCGTCCCGCGCCGACCTGACCCGGCTCATCAACTGGATGTGCAGCGAGCTGGCCGTCGGCCACCACCGCACCGGCGGGGGCGACGCTCTCGCCGAAGCCACGCCGGTCCCCGGGGGCCTCCTCGGGGCCGACTACGAGGTCGCGAACGGCCGCTACCGCTTCAGGAAGGTCTTCGGAGGCCTGAACTGGAACCCCGAGCTGCGCGCCCCGCTCTCCGAGCCCGGCGTCGAGGTGAAGACGGGCGAGTACCTCCTCGCCGTGAACGGCAGGGACCTCGCGCCCCCCGAGAACCTCTACGCCCGCTTCGAGGCGACCGCCGGGAAGATCGTCGAGATCACCGTCGGCCCGACGCCCGACGGCAAGGGCTCGCGCACCGTGAACGTCGTCCCCGTCGCCGAAGAGTCGGCCCTCAGGAACCGCGACTGGGTCGAGGGGAACCTCGCGAAGGTCGAGAAGGCGACGGGCGGTCGCGTCGCGTACGTCTACGTGCCGAACACGGCCGGCCTCGGCCACACCTACTTCAAGCGCTACTTCTACCCGCAGGCGTGGAAGGACGCGATCATCGTCGACGAGCGGTTCAACGGCGGCGGCAGCGTCGCCGACTACTACATCGAGGCTCTCCGGCGCGAGCCGATCGCCTGGTGGACGTTCCGCTACGGCGAGGACATGAAGACGCCGAGCGCCTCGATCCAGGGGCCGAAGGTGATGCTCATCGACGAGACGGCCGGCTCGGGGGGCGACCTCCTGCCGTGGATGTTCCGGAAGTTCAAGGTCGGGACGCTCGTCGGCCAGAGGACCTGGGGCGGCCTCGTCGGCATTCTCGGCTTCCCGGTCCTGATGGACGGGGCGAACGTCACCGCGCCGAACCTCGCGTTCTGGGCGCCCGAGGAGGGCTTCGGTGTCGAGAACGTCGGCGTCCCGCCCGACGTCGAGGTGGACCAGACCCCGGCCGAGGTGATCGCCGGAAGAGACCCGCAGCTCGAGAAGGCGATCGAGATCGTCCTCGAGCAGCTGAAGAAGAACCCGCCGGTCGCGCCGAAGCGGCCGCCGTTCCCGGTGCGATAGAAGAACCCGAGGCACGGCGCGTGCGTACTCTCCGTCGCATGCGCCGTGCCGTCCTCCTTACCGGACTCCTCCTCCTCGCCCCCCTTCCCCTCCGTGCCGACGCCCTCGCCGACGTGCGGGCCGGCCTCGACCGCGTCTTCCCCTCCGCGTCCGTCCGGGTGCGCGTGGAGATCTCCCGAACCGAGACCGAGAAGGAGAAGCCGAAGGGGCCCGTGAAGAAGGGGGAGGCCGTGGTCGAGCACGGCCCGTCCGGCCTTTCCGTCCACCTCGAGCCGGAATGGCTCCCGAAGGCCGGAACGAAGGCGGAACAGAAGAAGCAGGAGGAGGCGACCGTCCGCCTCGACCCGGGACAGGCTCTGAAGCTCGTCGATCCGGGAGCTCAGATCCGCCAGCTTCTCGACGGCGCCACCCTCGTCTCCGATCGGCCCGAGCCGTTCGAGGGGCGCTCGGTGCGGACCGTCGTCCTCCATCCCGCCCCGGACATCGACGAGGAGGACCGGAAGTCCGTGAAGCGCTACGAAGACACCGTCACCCTCCGTCTCGACGCCGACGGCGTCCCGGTCACCCTCGCCCGGACGCTCGACATCAAGGTCTCCAAGATGCTCATCTCCTTCACCGTCTCGCACCGGGAGAGCCGCAGGTTCGTCAGGCACGCCGGGAGGCTCGTGACCGTCTCGGCAACGGAGGAGAGCCAGGGCTCGGGGCTCGGGCAGAGCGGCGGCTCGACGATGCGCTGGACGGTCACTCCCCTCTGAATCCCGGGACCGGGGGCCGGCCCTTCGGTATCCTCCCCCTCCCGGCCCCGGGGAAGTACGCCGGGGGGCCGCCGTTTCCGATACGACAGGAGGGACACGTGAAAGAGCCGCAGATCGACCCCGACCACCTGGATCTCTGGGCCCGCCTCCTCGTCACCCACTCGATCGGCGGAGTCACGCCCCAGGACCGGGTGATGATCAAGGGCGAGCGGATCGCCTGGCCGCTGATGGAGCGGATCGAGCGCGAGGTGATCGCCGCCGGTGGCATCCCCGACGTCTGCCTCGTCCCCCCGAACAACGAGCGGGGAAAGGTCTGGTCGGCGGCCATGGGCCGCGGGGGAAGCGAGGAGCAGCTCGCCCGCGTCCCCGACTGGCACCGCGACCGCTACGCCTCGATGACGAAGTACATCGAGGTCCTGGGGGCCGAGTCGCCCGCGAGCTATGCGGGGCTCGCCCGCGAGGCGTCGGCGGCGCTCGCGCGCGCCGACCGTCCCTTCGCCGACCTGAGGCTGGCGAAGCGGTGGGTCATCACGCTCTACCCCACGCCGGCCTACGCGGAGATGGAGGGAATCCCGCTCGACGAGTACGTCCGATTCGTCGTCGACGCCTCGACGATCGACCCGCGCCCGCTCCTGGCGGCCGAGGAGCGGCTCGAGCCGCTCTTCGCCGAGGGGAAGCGGATGGAGGTCGTCACGTGGCACCCGGGCGAGGGTCGCGAGCTCGTCCTGACGATGAGCCTCGCGGAGTCGATCCCGATCCTGTCGCACGGCCTCAGGAACGTGCCCGACGGGGAGATCTTCACGAGCCCCGACGCCAGCTCCGTCGAGGGAGAGATCTACCTCGACCTCCCCGTCCTCAACGGCGGGGTCGACATCTCGGGAATGCACCTCGTCTTCGAGGGCGGCAGGATCGTGAAGTTCTCGGCGCGCGAGGGAGAGGCGCAGCTGGCGGCCATCGTCGGGACCGACGACGGCGCCCGCCGCCTCGGCGAGGTCGCGCTCGGCATGAATCCCGGCCTCACGCGCGCGCTGAAGCACCCGCTCTTCGTCGAGAAGGTGGGCGGCACGCTCCACGTCGCGATCGGCGCGAGCTACGAGGGCGGCTTCGAGCGCGACCCGAAGGCCCCCGACGCGCGGGCGCGCCTCGAGGAGCTGGCCGCGCGGGGAATCCTGAACCGCTCCGCGCAGCACGTCGACATCGTCTGCGACTTCCGGGCAGGGGGCTGCGGCCTCCGCGTCTCGATCGACGGACGTCCGATCGTCGTCCAGGGTGGCATCTGGGTCCCGGGCTGATGGTTCACCGGGAGCCCGGCGCGGGTTATCTTCCACGCGCAGCGAGGAGCACCGAGAGATGACGGCAGCAGAAGGACGCAACACCCTGATCACGGGGAACCGGGAGATGGACGAGGAGCACGCCCTCCAGCTCCAGCTGCTGCGGGAGCTGATGCAGAACCTCGAGTCCGGCGACGGCCCCGCCGCCCTCGAGGTCTTCGAGCGCCTCGACCAGTTCACGAACGCGCACTTCCTGGCGGAGGAGCTCCTGATGAGGCTCCACTCCTACCCGCAGTTCGCGGCCCACGCCGCCGAGCACGCGCAGTTCGTCGAGGAGCTGAAGGCCCTCCACGAGCGCCTCGGCGGGAGCGAGGCCGGCGCGGTCCGGGACGACGCGGACGCCTTCTCGCGGCGCCTCCTCGCCCACATCGCCACGGCCGACCACGCCCTCGGGGCGTTCGAGCGATCGGGAGCGACGACGACCGGCTGACGCCGGCTTCCCGGCCCTCTGCCGAGCGCCGCGGCCGAGCCCGGCCTCGCCGGACCCTCCCGCCCGGCCGCGCGCCTATAATTCCCGATTGCCAATTCGGACCGTGCCCTCGGTCCCTTACGGAGGCTGCAAATGACGTCGTCGCGCGTCCTGTCCTGCGCCGTCCTCCTCGTCGTGGCGTCCACGTCGCTCGCCGGCGGGATGACGGACTACAAGGGCTACACGGATCCCGCCCTCTTCACCCGGATGCCGGGCGCCTTCCTCTCGGGAGCCGGCGCCTTCAAGGAGTCGGCGTTCGACGTGTACGAGTTCCCGGTGAAGAGCGGTACGAAGGTCGAGAAGGTGCGGGTCGAAGGACGCAAGGCCGTCTACACGTACTCGTTCGACCGGGCCGCGGGACCGGTGCCGAGCGGCCTGCAGGTGAAGCGGAACTACCAGGCCGCGGCGAAGCAGGTCGGCGGCGAGATCCTCCACGACTCCGACGCCGCCTACATGAACACGACGCTCCGCATCTCGAAGGACGGGCGGGAGACGTGGGTGGAGGTCCTCACCCGCGCCGCCACCTACTACGTGACGATCGTCGAGCGGCAGGAGATGAAGCAGGACGTCGTCGCGAACGCCGACGCCCTGAAGGGGAGCCTCGCCCGGACGGGGCACGTGGAGGTCCCCGGCATCTTCTTCGACTTCGGCAAGGCCGACGTGAAGCCCGAGTCGGAGCCGGCCCTGCGCGAGGTCGCCAAGCTCATCCAGGCCAGTCCCGGCCTCAGGCTCTGGGTCGTCGGCCACACCGACTCCGTCGGATCCGCCGAGAGCAACGTCGCCCTCGCCTCCGGCCGGGCCTCCTCGGTCGCCGCCTGGCTCACGGGGAAGCTCTCGGTCGACGGGAAGCGCCTCGTCCCGCACGGCGTCGGCCCCTACGCCCCGGTCGCCTCGAACGCCACCGACGAGGGGCGGGCGAAGAACCGCCGGGTCGAGCTCGTCGAGATCCGGTAGGGCCCCGCGCCGGGGGCGGAGCCCCCGGACGAACCAATCCCCCGAAGGAGATCGAAATGCGTGCACGGAACCTCCTCCCGCTTCTCGTCATGGGCGCACTCCCGCTTCTCGGCGCCGAGCCCGACGCCGAGGGCTGCAAGGACCACCCGCTCTTCACGCGGATGGCCGGGTACCGGATCGCGAACTGCGAGACGAAGGAGTTCGACTCCTACGAGTTCCAGGCAGGGCCTGGGAAACCCGTGAAGGTCGAGGGGCGGCGCACCCAGATCGCCTACACGATCCAGGAAGGGGCCGCCACGCCGGGCCGCCCCCAGGTGCTGCGCAACTACGAGAACGCGGTCAAGGCGATCGGAGGAACGGTCCTCACCTCCGTGGACGACGCCGTCGTTTACCTGAAAGCGGCCCGCGACGGAAAGGAGTACTGGGTCGAGGTGAACGCCTACAGCCCCGAGTTCCCTGCGCTCGTCGTCGTCGAGAAGACGGCCATGAAGCAGGAGGTCGTCGCGAACGCCGATGTGTTCGCGAACGGGCTCCGGGCGACCGGCCACGTGGCGGTCTACGGGATCTACTTCGACACGAACAAGTCCGACGTGAAGCCCGAGTCGAAGCCGGCCCTCGCCGAGATCGCGAAACTCCTGAAGAAGGACCCCGGGCTGAAGCTGTACGTCGTCGGGCACACCGACTCCACCGGCCTCCTCGACGCGAACATGAAGCTGAGCCAGGCGCGCGGGGAGAGCGTCGTGCGGTCGCTCGTCGCCGAGCACGGCCTCGCCGCCGCCCGCCTGAAGGGCCTCGGGGTCGGGCCGGCCGCGCCCGTCGCCTCGAACGACACCGAGGAAGGGAAGGCGAAGAACCGTCGCGTGGAGCTCGTCAAGCAGTAGCGCGGGTCAGGGCGTCGTTCCGAACGCGATCTTCTTCCGCTTCGCCTGCTCCTTCAGCGTCCGCGCCACCTCGACGTCGAAGGCGCTCCCCTTCCCCTCGGCCGCCGCCTTCTTCATCTCGGTCTCGACGTAGGCCTGCCGCTTCTTCACGAGGTCGGCGACCTGCGCCTGGAGCTGTTTCCTCTTCGCTTCCTGCTGGGCGAGATACGCCTTCTGCTGCTCCGGTGTCTTGCCTTTCAGCTCGGCCGGAAGCTCGTCCTTCGAAAGGTCCGAGAGCTTCGCGCGCCCCTCGTTCAGGTCGTCGACGAGGTCCCCGCCTCCCTGCACGACCTTCGACGTCGCGGCGTTGTAGGCGAGCCGGTCGGCCGAGGCCGCGGCCGGGGCCGCCTCGGCGACGGCCTGCTTGGCCATCACCGCGCCGCGCTCCCGCTCGCTCCCGTAGGCGACGATCGTCGTCCCGATCTCGCGGTTCAGGCGCGAGAGCTCCTCGTCCATCGGCGTCGAGACCACCTGCATGTCGCCGGTCTGTCCGATCGCCACGAAGCTCCCCTCGGCGAGGCTCGCGATCTCCTTCCAGACGGGCGTCGTCGACGCCATGCCGCCGCACTGGACGGTGTTGACGATGAGGTCCTTCTTCACCGCAGCCTGGCAGGTCGCCTGGTACTTCACGTCGTCCTGGTAGTCCATGTGCGGGGGCGCGTCGCCGACGAGGAAGACGATCTTCAGCGCGTCGCGCCCGGGGCTCCAGCTCATCTGGTGCACGGCCTCGTGCAGGGCCTGGTTTACCGACTCGGGCGTGTCGCCGCCGCCTCCCGCCTGGAATCTCTGCAGGTGGCCGTAGATCGTGTCGATGTCGTCGGTCAGGTCGTAGCGCCTCGTGACGTACTCGTCCGTCCTGTCCCGGTAGCCGACGAGGCCGATCCTCAGGCGCGGCGTCGGCTTCGCCGAGATCATCTGGTTCGCGATCGACCAGATCTTCGCCTTCGCCCCTCGATGAGGCCGCCCATCGAGCCCGTCGTGTCGAGGACGAAGACGACGTCGATGCGGGGCCGTCCGTCCGCGGGCACCGACACCTTCGCCGGCGCCTTCGCGGGCTCCCTGGCTCGCTTTCGCGACGGGCTTCACGGCGGCCGGCGTCTTCGCCGGCGCCTTTGCCGTCTTCTCGACCGGTGTCTGCGCCTTCGCCCCCGCCGCGAGGAGGAAGACCACCGAAAGAGCCGCTGCTCCGAAGGACGTTCTCATCATCGTCTCCTTTCGCACCACGCTCGCCGGCCTCGTCGCCCCCGACCACTCCTGCCCGATCACTCGACCACCTCGACGATTTCGCCGCCCAGGACGACCTGGACGTTTCGTCCCAGGGCCAGCCACGCGGCGGCCTCCGGGTGCTTTCCGAGGAGGGCGTCGTACTCCTTCGACCCGAACTTCACCTGCCGCATGCGGGCGCCCTTCTGCGCCTGGACGTTCGCGTCGATCCACGCGATTCCGTTCTGGTAGAAGGTCCGGCCGTTCACGAAGCGCGACACCTGGGCGTTCACGAGCTGGCGGACCGGCTCGGCCGGGCCCGCCTCGACTCCTCCCGCGAGTCCCCCCTCGACCCGGAGGGCTTCTTCGTTCGAGGCGGAGGGGGCCGCCGCGTTCTGCGCCCGCTTCAGCGAATCGAGCGCCTGCGCGCCACCGACCGCGCCAGCGCCGCTCTTCGTTTCCCTGACGCCCTTGTACATCTCGCCCGCCGCCATCCTCGCCCGGCCGTCGCCCGCCGGCGACTGGATCGTTCGCTGACTCACCGGGACGCTGCGCCGCGACTCGTCCTCCAGGACGAGGAACGCGGTGTAGGGCGTGACGATGCCGTACCGGCGGGCCAGGTCGGTCACCTCTTCGCGCAGCTCGCCGCTCTCTCCGTGGAGCCGGATCTGGTCGAGAAGGAAGCCGATCCGCCGCGTCGCCCAGAGACGCGGGATGAAGGTGTGCCCGGTGGCGCGGGCCGGGAAGGAGGCCTCCCACGTGTAGCTCCTCGCCGCGCCGTTCACCGTGCCCTGAAGCGTGATCGCGGCGTCGCCCGTCCCGCTGTAGCGGCCGAGGACGACGACCTGCTCTCCCCTGAAGAGGTCGGGGAGCTGCGGCGGTGCGAGCTTCGTCACCCGGACCGCCCCCTGGAAGCGCAGCTTCGGGCTCGCGAGGACCGGCTGGCTGATCTTCGCGTAGAAGGCCGAGAGGGCCAGCTCCAGGTCCTCCTCCGGCAGGACGTACCGGCTCGCTGCCCGCGTCGCCTCGGAGAGCCGGTCGAGGAGGTGCGTGTTCACGTCGGTGCCGATGCCGACGGAGAAGACGCGGACCACCCGCTCCCCCATCGCCCGTGTGGCTTTCGAGACGATCTCGTCGTCGTTCGTCGAACCGACGGTCGGCTTGCCGTCGGTCAGGAAGACGACGGTGTAGGGACGGTCCTTCTGCCCCTGGGCCTTCAGCGGCTCGAGGGCCGCCAGGAGCGCGTCCTCGATGGCCGTGCCGCCGATCGGCTTCAGCGCCGCGACAAAGCTCTCTGCGCGCTCCACGTTCGCCTCGGACGGTGAGACGAGCTTTCCGAACAGCGGCTCGGTCTCGGTCGAGAAGCGGACCACCTCGAACCGGTCGCCCTCGTTCAGGTTCCTCAGGCAGAAAGCGAGCGCCTTCTTCGCCTGCACGAGCTTCTTCCCCTCGGCCATCGAGCCCGACGTGTCGAGGACGAAGACGACGTCCTTCCTCACGACCTTCTCGGCAGCCATCTCGTGCGACGGCGAGAGGACGAGAAGGAAGCTCCCTTCCGCCTCTCCAGGCTCCCGGTAGGTCATCACGCTGATGCCGACGTCCGAACCGGTCGCGGGTGCGACGAAGAGCTGGAAGTCGGTGTCGGGCCGGACCTCCTTCGCCTCGAAGCCGACGACCGCCCTCTTCGGGCCGTGCCGCTTCACCTCGACCTCGTGGCTGGGCGAGTAGATCGTCCGGATTCCCTCCGGGCAGCTCGACCTCGACCCTGACCGAGACGCTCCTGAGCGGCCGGGCCGAGAACTTCTCCGTGTTGAGCGGGTAGAGGTAGCGCAGGAGCCCGCCCTCCTGCGGCAGGATCTCCGTGTACTTCAGCTTCACGCGCTTCTCGCTGCGCGGCTCGATCGGGAAGATCCGCACCTTGAAGAGCCCCTGCCCGAGATACTCGAGGAGCGCCGGGTCGCGCATGCTCCTGACGATCTCCTCGTAGATCCCGCGCGCCTTCGCGGCATCCAGGAGCTCGGCGTCCGTCATTTTCCCGTTCACGTCCATCGAGAACTTGTCGATCTGCGCCCCTTCGGGATCGGGAAAAGGTACGTTCCCTCGAGCCGCCTCCCGCTGGGGTTGTAGAAGACCTGGTCGACCTCGGTCACCTCCACCCGCCCCGTCACCTTCGCGGTGACGTGGTGGTAGCGGACTTCGAGAGGCGTGAAGGCCGGGGGACCTCCCGTCACCGGCCGAACTCCGGGCGGGAAGTCCCGAATGACGATAAGGCCGTCAGCCGACGCGGCGAGGGCGAGACCGAGCGAGACGAGGACGGGCAGGAGGGTCGGGACGAACCGTCGCATTCGGGGCCTCCTCGGCGTCGCGGGCGACTTCATACGCCCCTATAGACCCCCCTGCCGCCTCCGGGTTCCCCGGCGTGCGATCCGTCACACCGGGTCTGCCCATCCGGCACGTCCGCGCCGTCGCCGGAGGCGCTGCTGGATTCGTGCCAGCCGGTCGAAGGCTCGTCCCGCCCTACCCTACCGCGCCGCGGGGCGTGGAGTCTCCTTCGCGGCCTGCGACCCGCGCAACGCCGAGAGCGCCGACTCCAGCCGCGCGAGCTCGCGCTGCATCGCCGCCTTCTCGGCTCCCGCTTCCGGAAGCTCGCCGCGCAGCTCCTCGACCTGCTCGGCGAGCGACCGCTCGAGGTCGTCCGTCGCGCCGCGGAGCGCGTGGACGCGCGCCTCGGCCTCGAGCGCCCGCGCCTCGCGCTCGAGCTTCTCGGACTCCGCTTCGAGGACTTGCTGCTGCTTCTCGAGCTCCGCCTCCGCGCGCGCGGCATCGCGAGCCCGCGCCTCGGCGTCCTTCTCCGCTCCGCCGGCCTCCGCCGCGCGCTCCGACTCGTCCTCGACCTTCAGCTGACGGAGGTGAAGGTCGAGCCGTCGCCTCTCGAGGTCCGCCTGGCGCACCCGGAGCGCGCCGCGCTTCTCGGCCCGCGCCACTCCGGCCGCGTCTCCTTCGGCGCGCAGGCGCGCGACCTCGCCGGCCTCTTCCTGCCGGGCGGCCCGGACCTCGAGCTCGAGGGCGCGCCGCTCGAGGTCGAGCTGGGAGAGGTGGAGCTGACGCCGCTGCGCCTCGAGCGCGTGCCGCTCCTTCTCGAGCGCCGGGTCGAGCTCGTCCCCGGACCCGGCGAGCATCGGCCTTGCGTCGGGGGCCGGCGCGGGGAACCCGGCTATGCGCGGCGCCGCCAGCGGCGCCTCGTGCGGCGCGGCCGGCGGCGGAGCCAGGGCCGGCGACGCCGCCGGCGGCCGCGGGGCAGCGGCGGCCGGGCGCGCGGGCGGAGCGGCCGGCTCCCGGGGCGCAAGCGCGGGCGCAGGCGTGACCTCGTCCGGAAGCGCGACCACCGCCGCGGCCTCCGCGGATCCCGGCGGGGCGACGGTCGGGAAGAACGCGAGCGCGCCGACGGCGAGACAGCCGAGGGCAAGCCGGATCGGGCGGGAGAGCCGGGGTCGCGGTGACGTCATGAGGATCTCCTTCAGCCGGGCTTCGAGGTCTTCGATCGGGCCGGCCCCCGAAGCGGCGGCCGGGACCGCCACCGGGGAGTCGGCGATGAACGTCAGGCTCTTCAGGATGCCGCTCGCATAGGCCTGCGCCGAGTCCGGCAGGGCCCTGAGGACCCACTCGTCGCAGCAGCGCTCCTCGGCGCGGCGGAGCTCGCGCCGGCTCCACCAGGCGACCGGGTACCACCAGAAGAGGGCCGTCGCGCCGATCTCCAGGAACCGGACCCAGTGGTCCCGGCGCTTCACGTGCGCGAGCTCGTGGGCGAGCAGCGCGTCGAGCTCGTCGCCGTCGAGCTCCGGGAGGAGGTCGCGCGGCAGGAGCAGCTTCGGGCGCGGGGAGGCCGGCCAGAGCATCGGCGGGACGCGCGCCGGGAGCAGGTAGAGCGCGGGGGCGCGGCGGATGCCGAGCGCGGCGCTGATCTCGGAGGCGCGCGTCACGAGCCTGGCGGAGCCGGCTCCGCCGCCTGGGCGAGGCGCCGAAACCGGAAGAATCGCAGCGCCGCGAGCGTGGCGACGGCGATCGCGCCGAGCCCGACGAGCGCCGGCAGGGCAAGTCGCCACGGCAGCGGCGCGCTCCGCCGCGTCGGGATCGGGCGGGCGTCGACAGGGAAAGGGGATCGGCTCCGCGCTCCGAACCGCATGCGTCCGGTTGGCCTCGGGGAGCGGCGAGCGCCGGTCCGAGGACGCCAGCGGGGATGGAGGGCGTCCGCGTCGCTTCCCGGGCGGCACCGCCCGCGGGAAGGAGCGGCAGCTCGACGAGAGGCGGGGTCACGAGCTTCAGGAGCGCGAGGAGATAAAGCCCGTGCACGACCGCCTGCCGCTTCGTCAGGCGCGAGACGACCCAGGCGGCGAGGGCGAGGAGGCCCGCGAGGACCGCGTTCGTCAGGAGAAGGCGGAGAGCCTCGTCCACGGCGTCACCTCCCCTTGCCGAGCGCGTCCACGAGGCGCCGCAGGTCGCGGAGCTCCTCGGCGGAGAGGCGCGCTCCGCTCACGAGGTGCGTGAGGAGCGGCGTGAACGAGCCGTCGCAGAGGCAGTCCGCAGTCTCCTGCAGCCGGAGCGCGACGAGGTCCTCGCGGCCGAGGCGGGCGGCGTAGACGTTCTGGCGTCCCTCCGAGCGGTGCGAGACGTGCCCCTTGTCCTCCAGGCGCTCGAGCAGCTTCTGGACGGTGGCGTACTCGGAGGCGCCGCCGTGCGGGTAGACCCGGTCCGCGAGGGCACGGATCGTCGCCTGGTCGAGCTCCCAGAGCGCACGCAGCACCTCGAGCTCCGCATCGGTCACGTCCCGGGGGTTCGCGCCATCGGCCCCTCCTGTCGTCCCGCCTTCTCAGACGTTACGTCTGAGAAGATGAGACATCCGTCTGAGTTGTCAAGGGATAAGAGAATACGCCGTCAGTCGCCCGTGGCGTCCTCTGCCTCCGACCAGCCCACCCGCGGAAAAGGGCACCTCCCGGTCCGCCTCACCTCCACGATGCGGCCCGTCCTGGGAAGACTCGAGAGGGCACGACGGAACGGCAAAGAAGCGGCCGAGCGCGTCCTGGAACGGGGCGCCCGCGATCCTCACCGTCCGCACGTGCCGCGCTCGCGTCGGGAGGCAGCCCGCCGGGCCGACCCTCGATGCGACGTCGCCGGGCCTCGGCGCCCGGTCGAGGCCGAGGCCGTTCAGGAGGAGTCCTGCGAGGCCATCGAGGAGCTCGTCGGCAACCGCCTCCGCCACGCCGTCGAAGCTCCGGAGCGGGTGGCCGATCTTCTCCGCGTCCCGGCGGAGCGAGGCGAAGAGTGCCCCCAGGGCAGCCGCTGCCGCGCCCCGCGCCGCCTCTCCGAGACCGGCGGGGAGCGGGACGACGACCTCCCCGCCGTCGCCCGCCGGCACCGCCGCCGGCTCGGCACGCGCGCGCCACCAGCCGAACAGCTCCACGCGGCCGTCGAGGAGGTCCGGAGGGAACGGGGGGAGCTCGGTGGCCAGGCGCAGGGCGAGGGCGAGGAGCGCGCGCCGCGAACGGGCGAAGACCTCGACGTAGACGAGGACGTCGCGAGGGTCGGGCCTCCCTTCGAGGTGGGAGAGCGCGTCGAGGAGCGACGCGCCCGGCCCGGCGAGGGCGCCCTGCAGCGGCCCCGTGAGGACGCCGTCCATCGGGTCGTCGAGGGCGCGCCGCGCGTCGGGACCGAGGGCGAAGAGAAGCTCCGGGAGGGAACCGACCCGATCGCCCCCGGCCGCGCGCAGCTCGTCGGCGAGCGCGCCGACGTCGGCCGGAGAGAGCTTCCCGAGGAGGACGTACCCGGCCAAGGCGAGCCGGAGCCAGGGCCCGAGGCCGGCGCCCTCGAGGCAAACGGTCTCCCGCGAAGGGCCGAGGGCCCGGCCGGCCGAGTCCCATAGGGAACGCTCGAAAGCGAGGTCGACACGAACACCGCTCTCGTCGACGAGGCGCCACGGGTGCGGCCCCCTTCGTCCGGCGCGCCGGGCCTTCGGGCACGCGTTCGGCCGTCGGCGTCGAGTCGGGTTCCGTCACGGGCCCGTTCAGCTCCCTTCGTCCGCCTTCCCCACCATCTTCTCGGGCCTCACCCACGCGTCGAACTCCTCCCCGGTGACGAGGCCGAGCGCGAGGGCGCTCTCGCGGAGGGACAGCCCATTCGCGTGGGCGTGCTTCGCGATCCGCGCGGCCGCGTCGTAGCCGATGTGCGGGTTCAGCGCCGTCACCAGCATCAGGGAGTTGGCGAGATGGCCCGCGATCCGCTCGCGGTTCGGTTCGATCCCCTCGGCGCAGTGGACGCGGAAGCTTCGGCAGCCGTCGGCGAGGAGGCGCACGCTCTGGAGGACGTCGTGGATGATCAGGGGCTTGGCGACGTTCAGCTCGAGGACGCCGCTCATGCCGCCGAGGTTGATCGCCACGTCGTTTCCCATCACCTGTGCGCAGAGCATCGTCATCGCCTCGCACTGGGTCGGGTTGACCTTCCCCGGCATGATCGAGCTGCCCGGCTCGTTCTCGGGGATCGTGATCTCCCCGATGCCGCATCGAGGGCCGCTCGCGAGCCATCGGACGTCGTTCGCGATCTTGTAGAGGGACACTGAAAGTGTCTTGAGGGCCCCGTGAGCCGAGACCAGCGCGTCGTGCGCCGCGAGCGCCTCGAACTTGTTGGGCGCCGACGAACGGGAGCCCGGTCAGCTCCCGAGATCTCCTGCCCGAGCGTCAGGGGGGTCGCATCCTGCAGGTGGGTCCGGCCGATCTTCACGATTCCCGCGAACTCCGCCGCCTTGCGCCGGAACGTGTCGCGTAGCGCGGCCACCTCGGGGAGGAGCGCTTCCCGCAGCGCCGTCGCCGTCGCCACGTGCATCGCCGTGGGAAGACGTCGTTTGACGACTGCCCCCGGTTCACGTCGTCGTTCGGGTGGACGAGACGCGTTCGCCGCGCTCCCCGCCGAGGAGCTCGCTCGCCCTGTTCGCGAGGACCTCGTTGACGTTCATGTTCGTCTGGGTCCCGCTCCCCGTCTGCCAGACGACGAGCGGGAACTCCTCGTCGTGCCGGCCGGCGAGGACCTCGTCCGCCGCCGCGACGATGGCCCGCGCCTTCGCCTCCGGCAGCAGGCCGAGCTCGAGGTTCACGAGCGCCGCCGCCTTCTTCACGAGGGCGAGGGCGTGGACGAGGGCGATTGGCATCCGCTCGCCAGATATCCGGAACATCTCGATGGAGCGCTGCGTCTGCGCGCCCCAGAGGCGTTCGACGGGGACCGCTATCGGTCCGAAGGAGTCGCGTTCGATCCGAGTGGCCATGGTCTTCACCCCCGGGGGCGCCATTCTGCCCCGGCCGGCCCGTTCGCCTCCCGAGCGTTCGATCGGAAAGGAGAGTCGGGGCTCCCGCGAGAGACGACTTCACGTCGCCCGTCCGCTGCAAGGAGCGGCATTGTGAAGTGGGGGGGCCTATCTTGGCCGACGACGCTGACAGTGTTGTTCTGGTTCGCGATCACATAGCCGATGGCGTAGCAGCGAGTCGAGCACGTTACGACCGCGCGCTGCGCGAAGTGATCCGTCGTCTCCGGAGAGTGCCTCGAGGCCCTCGAGCTCAGGAAGCGCGTAGATGTCGTTCAGCTGGAAGTACGTCCGGGCTCGGAACTTTCCTGTCGATTCGCGCTGTCGTCCCTGTCGCCTCCGTGACGACGATCGAGACGGTGGATTCCACCTCGTCGCCATTCACGACGACGAGATTCGTGCGGTAGTGGTTTCGGCGAGGATCCAGCATGAGGAGTTGCTGCGGCAGGCTGGGTGGAAGAACGACTTGTCGGCGTAGAGAATCGGGCCGACGCCGAAGGTTGCAGACGCCGAGCAGGACCGTCCCGGAGTAAACGTACTCACCTGCGTTCGGGGCAGATTGAGGGGGCCTTCCAGCCCAGGCGGGGTTGGAAACCGTGGTCGTCAGGATCCTCGAGGGACGAGCAGTCCTTCGTCTGTCTTCACAGATCGCCGCGCCGAACTCCGGTTCTCAATCACGGACATTTACTGAGGATTCTGCACGAAAAAGCCGTGTAGAGGCCGAAGCCGCCGGATATAACCGTTTCTCCCGGTAGAACGGCACCGCGTAGGGACCCGCCAGGGACCCGATCCAGCCGACGAATTCGAAAGGACTTTTGGCGACGAAGTAGTGCCGATCAGCCGAATCTCCGTTCCCCAGAGGAACTCGTAACTTCCACGCGCGAAGGCGACGACGTTCGGGATCAGGACCTCTCTCGCCGACACGGTGCGGGCAGATATCATGACAGGGCCATCGCCGCAGCCGCAACGCTGATTCTCATGAGCTTCTCCTTCTGTACTCTCCATGTCCCGTCGGCCAGATGGCGCCGCCGTCGTGGTTCTGCTCGACGGCGGCGGTGACGGCCCGGCTGATGCTGCGCTGAGGAGAGCGCCCAGGGGCCAGGCGCGCCCCAGCTTCGAGACGTCGGACCCGCCCAGCACCTGACCGACCACGAACACGATCATCGAAGAGGCGATCGCGAAGGACACCTCCGACGCGGCGGAGGTCCGGGACAGCTCGTCGGGCGGTGCCAGCTACGGCCGGAGCTGATTTGGAGCCCGGCGGTTTCCGGATTGTAGCCCAGGGGCGCCACCACGTCGATCCCGTCCTCGGTTCGGCGCGCCTCGGAGATAGGCGCCACCAGGATTCGCCGCGAGAGGCCCTTCAGCCCGTCGATCGCCCGAAGACCCGTGGAGGCGGCTGAGAGCCGCAGTGGTATCTCTGTGTGCGCTCCTATGCGGCGTCATTCTACGCCGCAATATGATGACAAGCCGGCAGGCGGCCCTTGAGTGCCCTTCGCCGGCGCGGCACAGCTCGTCGGCGAGCGCTTCCGATTTCCGCGATCAGAGCGCCAGCGTCTCGCCTCCGCCGCGAGCGTCGCCTTCAATAACTGACGACCTTCTCTTCGGCGCGACGCCTCGGCCTTCGCGCCGCGTGGAGACGTCGACGACCCTTCGCGAGGGCCTGCTGCCGATGATGATGCGGACCGGAAGCCGATCAGGTCGGCGTCCTTGAATCCTCACCCGGGGCGCTCGTCGCGGTCGTCCCAGAAGACCTCGACTCCGGCCGCCTTCAGCTCTTCGTAGAGCTGGATGCGTCCAGACGTCCTGTTCCGCTGCGCGAGACGGCGACTTCGAATGGCGCGTGGACGGGCCAGATGATCCTGTCGCCGTCGTGGTTCTGCTTCGATTTCCAGCGGCGGCACGGTCCGGCCGATGCCGAGACCGTAGCGCAGCCCATCGAGCGGGATCATCCTCCGCTGCGTCGGCGACCTCACTTCATCGCCTCGGAGCATTTCCGTCCCGAGCTTGAAGATGTGCCTGACCTGATGCCGCGCTTGATGCGCAGGATGCTCGTGCCGGGAAATGGCGACGGGTCGCCGTCGCGGGCCGTGGCGACTCGAGGACGCCTGCGACTCACGTCGCGCTGCACGGAGAAGTTCGAGTGGCGGAGGCTGTCGGCGTTCGCGCCGCACCAGACGTTGCGGGCGTTCGCCATGGTGCGGTCGACGCAGACGGGG